>NZ_JBFUIH010000016.1:0-112869 GCF_056401975.1 Pseudomonas sp. P4_C8
GTGCCTGAAGAGGGCTACCACTCGGAATATGAGGCCCGAGTAGATATCAACCGATATGTGGCGCGCTACAACAATGTAAGGCGCCACAGCTACAACGGTTACCACTCGCCGGTAGCGGCAGAAAAGATGGCGGCGTGAGAACCGAAAACAATGTCCAAAATTACTGGACCAGATCAGCCTGCTCGCGATAGCGGAGTGTCATTCAACATTGATATCGACTGACACTCCGCTATCGCGAGCAGGCTCACTCCTACAGGGGTTTGCGCCAAGCAGTTACATCGGCGGTGTAACGCCATCCTTACCCGCCGAGATCGATTGCGCGGTCAGCGTTCCGTCAGCGCTTTGTGTGACAAACGTCACGATCTTCACCCCCACCTTCAGCAAACTGCGATCCCCCGGCATCAGGTTCACAATCGGTACATCCTCCGGCACCAGAATCTTCTGCTGCCCGCCCTTGTAGTTAACCGTCAACACTCGGCCATTGCTGACCACCAGATCGCCAACACTGCCATTGGTCATGCTGCTGCCCTTGACCAGATCAAACGGCCGATGCCCGTCGCCGCTGCCAGCCAGTTCCGGTGGAAAAACGTGGACTTCCAGCGCCTTGAGGGTGCCATCTTCCTGAGGAATGGCGGCCGAGCCGATGTAGCTGCCGGGTCTGATGTCTTCGATATTGGCCAGGGTGACGGCGCGGACTTTGGTGTCGTTGGTCAGATTGATGACCACGTTTTCACCGCTGTTGGTGTGGACTTTCAACACGTCGGGGCTGACCCCGGTGATCTCGCCGCGAACACCAATACGCAAGCCCGGTGCGTCAGCGGCCTGGGCCAGGCCAGCGGTAAACAAAGTGATCAGTGTCAGGGTTGAAGCGCCGCGAATCAGGTGACGGAACATTGCAGTCATGGCAGTGCCTTCCGGTAATGAAACGTGAAGAGAGAACATAAGCACGCTATCGAACAGGATGTAAGTGAATGTATCATCCGCACTCTATATCCCGACGCAAGGCGCAAGCCCACCCCGCGTCACTCATTCCGCAATGGAATGATTACTATCACTTCAATCCCTCTTCCGCCGTTTGGGCTTGCCGCTTAGCCTTCGCGCATTCCCTTTTGTTCAGAGAGTTCCGTTATGAAACCAGCGATTGAGGTGCCTCACGGCGCCGCGACAATGACCAAAGGCATGGTGCTGCTCTTCGCCTTTTGCTGCGGAGCCATTGTGGCCAATATTTACTACGCCCAGCCGATCATCGGCCTGATCGCGCCGGACATCGGCCTGACCAGCACCATGGCCAGCCTGATCGTTTCGCTGACCCAGATTGGCTATGCGCTGGGGCTGTTCTTCCTGGTGCCGCTGGGCGATTTGCTGGAGAACCGCCGTCTGATGATCATCACCACCGTGGTGGCGATTGCGAGTTTGCTGGGCGCTGCGTTCACCGATCAGCCCAACGTATTTTTGCTGATCTCGTTGCTGGTGGGTTTCAGTTCGGTGTCGGTGCAGATCCTGATTCCACTGGCCGCGCATCTGGCACCGGAAGAATCTCGTGGCCGCGTGGTCGGCGGGATCATGGGCGGTTTGCTGCTGGGCATTCTGTTGGCTCGGCCGGTGTCCAGCGTGGTGGCTGACCACTTCGGCTGGCGCGCGATGTTTATGATTGCGGCAGCGTTGATGGCGGCGATCAGCATCGTGCTCGCGCTGACCATTCCCAAGCGCCAGCCTGATCACAGTGCTTCTTATGGGCAGTTGCTGGGGTCGTTGTGGACTCTGTTGCGCCAACAACCGATCTTGCGTCAGCGTGCGTTTTATCAGGGTTGCATGTTCGCCACGTTCAGTCTGTTCTGGACCGCCGTGCCGCTGGAGCTCGCACGCAACCATGGCCTGTCGCAAACCCAGATCGCGATCTTCGCCCTGGTCGGTGCCATCGGCGCCATCGCCGCGCCCATCGCCGGGCGACTGGCCGATGCCGGCCACACCCGCATCGCCTCCTTACTGGCCCTGCTATTCGCCAGCCTGAGCTTCCTGCCAGCGTTCATCCATCCGCTCTACAGTGTGATTGGCCTTGCCGTGACCGGTGTGGTGCTCGACTTCTGCGTGCAGATGAACATGGTCCTCGGCCAACGCGCGGTCTACGCCCTCGACGCCAAAAGCCGCAGCCGACTGAATGCGCTGTACATGACCAGCATCTTCATCGGCGGCGCATTCGGTTCGTCGGTGGCCAGCGCGGTGTATGAGCACGGTGGCTGGTTATGGATCGTGATTGTGGGTAGTGCGTTTCCGCTGTTGGCGTTGCTGCGTTTTTTGAGTGTGTCGCAGAAGGCTTCGTTGGCGACGGCTTAAGAAATCTAAAGTCTTGTGGGCAAGCTCTAGCGTCGAGCTTGCCCACAAGGGATGTGCCTCAGCTCACTCAGTGTCGAACCAACTTTTCCATTGCCGCATCTGCCAGAAAGGAAGAACGGCTTTTCACATTGTGCTCGCGCACATACCGGTCAATGCGTTGAATCACATAACCAGGAAGTGTCACGTTGACCTTCTCGGTTTTGCCCATATAGGGCGCGACGTCCAACTCCAGCATTCCCCAGCCCATATCGGCGAAATCCGGATTCCCACGGTGAGCAGCCGCAGACGTAGGCATCGGTATCGACTCCCCGTCAGCCGCAATTTCCTGAAGCATGATGTGAGCAATCTCGACCGCCGCATTGTAGGCATCTTCAAACGTATCCCCGGCCGTTACTGCGCCTGGAATATCGGGGATCTGAATACCGATGGCGGTGTTCTCGTCGCCCCACTCGATACAGATTGGATATTGCATTATGGATCTCCTGCAAAACTGGCTCCCGGGCAGTACAACCCGGCTCGCCTCCTGATGCTTTTGACCGTCCCGATCGGTAAATCCTTTTTCGGATGAGGGACGGGAATGGTGTACGGGTTGTAGGGGTGTTTGAAGATGTGATGACTTCCGGTAATCCGATCCAGTATCCATCCAGCCTCTTCCAACTCTTTAATCATTAGCCTGCTCTGCACCAATAGCCTCCTTGCTCAGGCCCAAACAAAAGTAACCCTAGAGTTATCTTTACTCAAGCACAAAACTCCGGATCGCGACGCTCGGTTGTTTTACAGGGTGTGATTGCGGGCCACGGCATTCCCCACAAGAATGAATACTTTCGCGGAGCGTGATTCGTTACGCCGAGGGCAACCCGGATTACACTCAGCGTCCTGAGCCTGAAGCGATGCTGGATGCGATTCGCGACTGACCCTTTCAACTGCCGCCCGGCCCGGCGGCAGGTTCTTTCAAGGAGTGTGAAATGACCCGTCGTACTTTTCTCATCACTGGCGCCAGCAAAGGCATTGGCCGCGCGGTGGCTGAGCACTTGGATCGTGCTGGGCATCGAGTCGTCGGGATTGCCCGAACGCCTGATCTGACGTTCCCCGGCATTCTGTTTCCGCTGGATTTGAACGACCGGGCGCTGACTAGGGAAGTGCTGGCGGATCTGGCCAGGACTTACGAATTTGATGGACTGGTGAATAACGTCGGCCTGGTACGCCCGCAAGTGTTGGGTGAAATTGATCTGGATACGTTCGACGAAGTAATGCGGGTCAACCTCCATTCGGCGTTGCAGGCCACCCAGGCACTGTTGCCGAACATGCGCGCCAAGGGTTGGGGTCGGGTGGTGAATATTTCCAGTTTGACCGTGCTCGGGATCACCCAACGCACTGCGTATGCAGCGGCCAAAGCGGCGCTCATCAGCTTCACGCGATCGTGGGCGCTGGAACTGGCGCAAACCGGCGTGACGGTGAACGCGGTGGCGCCGGGACCGACGGAAACCGAATTGTTTCGCGCCAACAACCCGCCTGGCAGTGAAGGTGAAGCGCGGTATCTGGCAGGCGTGCCGATGGGGCGGTTGGGGCAGCCGCAAGAGATTGCGGCGGCGATTGCGTTTTTGTTGTCTGAGCAGAGCGGGTTTATCACCGGGCAGACCTTGTTTGTCGATGGCGGCGCGTCCATCGGTAAAGCCGCGTTCTAACCAACAACACAAAACCCCTGTAGGAGTGAGCCTGCTCGCGATAGCGCTGGGACAGTCACATCGATATTGACTGACCCAACGCTATCGCGAGCAGGCTCACTCCTACAGGGGATCTCCTAAAGGCATCAGACGGCACAAGGACTTCAGATGGACCGCCTCGCCGCAATGGAAACCTTCGTCTACGTCGTGGAAACCGGCTCGTTTTCCGCCGCCGCCCGGCGCCTGAATATCGGCCAACCCGCCGTGTCGAAAGCCATTGCGCAACTCGAATCACGCCTAGCCGTGCGACTGCTGTTGCGCTCGACCCGAGGCCTGACACCCACCGAGGCCGGCCTGGCCTTTTTCGAACGCGCCAAGCGTGCCATCGAAGAAGCCGACGAGGCCGACAACGCCGCGCGCGGTGCCGCCAGCGGGCTCACCGGCAACCTGCGCATTTGCGCCGCCGTGACCTTCGGCCGAATACATATCGTGCCGCACCTCGGGCCTTTCCTCGATCAGAATCCAGACTTGAACATCGACCTGATGCTCGACGACCGCAACGTCAATCTGGTCGAAGAAGGCGTCGACATCGCCCTGCGCATGGGCGCCCTGAGCGATTCCGGTCTCACCGCCCGCAAGATCGCCGAATGCCGGCGCGTGGTGCTGGGTACGCCGGCCTACTTCGAAAAACACGGCGAACCCACCTGCCCGGCTGACCTGAGCAAACATCAGGCGGTGGTCTACGCCCTGGGCGGCGGCGCCAACTGGCAATTTCGCAACGCGTCCGAAGAGCAGGCCGTGATCATCAGCGGCCGAATTCGCGTCAGTGCCGCCGAAGGCTTGCGTGAAGCAGTCCTCGCCCACTTGGGGCTGACCATGGCCTCCGAATGGATGTTTGCCCCGGAACTGGCCAGTGGTGCGGTCAGGGAAGTGATGAAGGGCTGGACACTGCCGAACCAGGATTTGTGGGCGGTGTTTCCCACCGGAAGAATGGCCAGCGCGAAGGCTCGGGCGTTTGTGGAGTATGTGCAGGGGTTGTTGGTGAAAGAAGCCTGACGTTTCGATTAATTCGAATAGCCTGCCAGCTTCGATAATTCAGAATATTGGAAACCGCCATGTCACCTGTCATCAACCCTGCAATCACCTTGCCTATGGAGCGCGAAGTAAAAGCTGCCATCGAGGGTCAGCGCGCCTTGGCGGCCTACCTGGCGACTCAATTCGAAACCCAGCACATCCAGATTTTTGATGAGCGCAACGAAGCTCACACCGTCGAATTGCCCACCTCGGCACTCCGATTGCTAGTCAACATCCTGGCTTAGCTCGCGGCGGGTAACGCCGTCAAAGTGGTTCCGGTTCACGCCGACTCACCACCCAGGAAGCCGCTGACCTGCTCAACGTCTCACGCCCGCACCTGATCAAACTGCTCGAATCCGGCGACTTGTCCTACCACAAAACCGGCAAGCACCGACGTGTGCGCTTTGCCGATTTGATGGACTATAAAAACCGGCGCGACACTGCCAGCGAGCAAGCAATGACGCTTCTCGCGGAGCAAGCACAAGCGTTAAGGACAGGATACGAGTGAGGCATTGTCTTTTACGGTTGAGTCCTGAAAAACACCGCTCCCACAGGGTTTTGGGATAAATCAGTTTTTTGAGTAGGTACAAATAAGGCGACCCGAAGGTCGCCTGTGCGTTACTGCCCGAATTGCCGCCCCAACCCGCCCGGCACGCCATGGATATCCGTGTCTTCCCACGGCCCGTTCGGACTGATCGAGCGGCTCCAGCCGTTGTTCCAGCGGTAGTAGGTGCGCTGGCGGTAGAAGGTGTTGGTCTGATCATCCAGCACATAGACGCCGAGCTTGGCATCCCAATGGCTGTTGCCACCCGGTGGTGGTGCGAAGCTGGCGGAGGTGCGTGGCATCGGTTTGGCGGGCTTGGCCGGGATGCCCGGTTTGCTCGGCGAAGGTGTTGGCGACGGTGTAGGTCTTGGCTGCGACGGCGGAATCGGCGGCGGCGACGTGGTCTCCGGCGGCTGGACCGCACATGCGCTTAACCCCAAAACCAGACTGAGCAGGGTGATACGAGCAATAGCGGTCATGTGGCGTTTTCCTGTTATTTATCCGGGCTGTCGATAGTCAGTGTCTGCGGCGCGGTGGTGCTGCTGGCCAGAGGCTGGCTGCGACCGACCCACTCTCCGGCAGTCGGTTGGCCGGCACGGGAGACGCGCGCAACCAGTTGGACTTCAGGGAAGTTGGACAGTTTCAACTGCGGCATCATTGCGTCGGCATCTCCCAGTTCGACGGTCACCGGCAAGTCGGCCACGGTCAGGCGTTTGGCCGCCAGCGGCGCAGGTGGGCCTGAGGTGGCGCGGGCGAAGATGAATACGCTGTCGCCCGGCTGGACCTTGGCTTTGAGCGCTGGCGCCAGGTCTACGGTGACTTTCAGTAACGCTGCAGGTTTGGCCACGGGTGCCTGAGCAACCTTGCCACCGCTGGCTACAAGTTTCTCGGTGGCCTTGGCGATACCGCCTTGCAGTGCGGCACGGGAGTTGTCCTCGGGCGGCAGTTGCTCCAGCAGGCGATTCCAATAGTCGATGGCGTCCTGATAACGCTGGCTTTCAAACGCCACGATGCCGAGCAGGCCCAGACTGGTGACTTCTTTCGGATCGGCTTTCAGCGCTTCATCAGTCAGCGCCTGAATCTTGTCCGACCACTTTTTGCCATCGGCGAAGTATTGGGCCTGAGCCCATTGGCCAAGCAGTTCCGGTTGACGACCGGCCAGGTTCACCGTGCGTTCGAAGATCTTCGCCGCATCGCCAGGACGGTCCTGAGCCATGTACGTGCGACCGAGGAAATACAGGCCTTCAGCCGAGTCCGGCTGAGCGGCGACGGCGCGCTCCAGGCGACGGGTCATCTCTTCCATCGACTGCGGCGCCTGGGCGAATTCGCGGGTCAGTTCGACTTTATCGCTGGCGCCGAAATGCAGGTACAAGCCAAGGCCGAGCACCGGAACCAGCACCGCCGCCAGCAACGGCAACGGCTTGCCCAGGCGAGTCACTCGCGGCGCTGCAACGCCTTCGGTGTCGGCGAGCAGCTCACGGGCCGCTTCGGCGCGGCCGGTGTCCATTTGCGCAGCATCGAGCACGCCCTCTTCCTGCTGAGTCTGCAACTCAGCCACGCGCTCTTGATACAGCGCGACGTTCAGGGCAGTACGATCCTCTTCAAGTTGCGCGCGACGACCACGCAGAACCGGGATCAACAGAAAACTCAGGGCAACCAGAAGTAGCAGACCTGCAGCAAGCCAGAAATCAATCATTCTTGGTTTTATCCAACAGGTGGTCGAGGCGCTCACGCTCCTCGGCAGAAAGCGCGTCCGGGGTTTCAGCGCGTTGTACGCGACGACGGCGGACGATCACGGCGATGATCACAAAACCGCCCAGCAACAGGCCGGCCGGGCCGAACCAGAGCAGTGCCGTCTTGGCGTTGAGTGCGGGTTTGTAACGGACGAAATCACCGTAGCGGTCGACCATGAAGTCGATGATCTGCTGATTGTCCTTGCCCTCGCCGAGCATGCGGAAGATCTCTTTGCGCAGGTCGGCGGCGATCGGCGCATTGGAGTCGGCGATGTCCTGATTCTGGCACTTGGGGCAACGCAGTTCTTTGGTCAGCTCGCGAAAACGCTCGCGATCACCTTCTTTGGCGAACTCGTAGGTGTCGATGGCGGCGTGCACCACGCCGGCCATGCTCAAGCCCAATACCACAGCAGCTATCCAGCGTTTCATGGCTTGGCCTCATCGACCAGTGCCTGATACTTGGCGGCCAGTTTTTCGCGCCAGACCTGCTCGTCGATCACGCCGACAAACTTGTCGCGGATGATGCCCTTGGCATCGATGAAAAAGGTTTCCGGCGCGCCGTAGACACCGAGGTTCAAGCCCAGGGTGCCAGCGTCGTCACGGATGTCCAGTTGATACGGATTGTGGAACTCCACCAGCCACTTCAAGGCATCAGCGTTGACGTCCTTGTAGTTAATGCCGTAAATCACCACGCCCTGCTGGGCCAGCTTGTTAAGTACCGGGTGCTCGACCCGGCAGGAAATGCACCAGGTGCCCCAAACATTGACCAGCGCTGGTTTACCCAGAATGTCGGCCTTGGTCAGTGTCTTGTCACCTTGCACGTTCGGCAGGGAAAACTCCGGGAACGGCTTGTTGATCATCGCCGAAGGCAACTCGGCCGGGTCCAGATAGAGCCCGCGATACAGAAAAACAGCCACCACCAGAAAAATCACCAGTGGCAACAGCATCAACCAACGTCTCATGCAGCGGCTCCCGTCATGCCCAGTGCTTCACGCACGCGGCTTTTCACTTTGACCCGATAACGCCGATCCAGCGCCGCCAGCAATCCGCCGAAGCCGGTCAGCAGGCCGCCGAACCAGATCCAGCGCACGAACGGTTTAACGTGAACGCGCACGGCCCAGGCGCCATCGCCCAGCGGTTCGCCGAGGGCGACGTAAAGGTCACGGGTGAAACCGGCGTCGATCCCGGCTTCGGTCATCACCGAGTTCTGCACGGTGTAGAGGCGTTTTTCCGGGTGCAACACGCTGACTTCCTTGCCGTCGCGGATCACCCGAACGGTGCCCTTGTCGGAGGTGAAGTTCGGGCCTTCGAAGTGCTTGGCGCCTTCGAATACAAACTGATAACCGCCCAGATCCATGGACTCGCCCGGCGCCAGGCGCAGGTCACGCTCGGCACTGTTCTGGCTCGACAGCACGACGCCGAGAGCGCACACGGCGATGCCGAGGTGAGCGACCTGCATGCCCCAATAGCTGCGGGTCAGGGTCGGCAGGCCTTTGATCAGGCCTTTGTGGCGAGTCTTGTCGACAATGTCACGCGCTCCAGCCAACAACACCCAGGCCGCGAGCATGAAGGTCGCGATGACTGCCCAGTTGAAATCGCCGTAAGCGACGCCGGCAATTACAGCCAGTGCAGCACTGCCCAGCAACACCGGGGTGAGCATGCTCATCAGCCACTTCACCGGGGTGTCCCTCCAGCGCACCAGCATGCCGACCGCCATCACCACCATCAGCAACGCCATCAACGGAATGAACAGCGCGTTGAAGTACGGTGGGCCGACCGACAGCTTGGCGCCGGTCATCGCATCCAGAATCAGCGGGTACAAGGTGCCGAGCAGGATCATCGAAGCCGCCACCACCAGCACCAGGTTGTTCCCCAGCAGCAGGGTTTCCCGAGACCAGAGGTTAAAGCCCACCTGGCTCTTGACCACGGGTGCACGCAGGGCGAACAGCGTCAGCGAACCACCGACCACAAACAGCAGGAAGATCAGGATGAACACACCGCGTTCAGGATCGGACGCAAACGCGTGAACCGAGGTCAGCACGCCGGAACGCACGAGGAACGTACCGAGCAAGCTCAGCGAGAACGCGGCAATGGCCAACAACACGGTCCAGCTCTTGAACACGCCACGTTTTTCCGTGACCGCCAATGAGTGAATCAGCGCGGTGCCCACCAGCCAAGGCATGAAGGAAGCGTTTTCAACCGGGTCCCAGAACCACCAGCCACCCCAGCCGAGTTCGTAGTACGCCCACCACGAACCGAGGGTGATGCCGATACCAAGGAACGCCCAGGCGACGATGGTCCACGGACGCGACCAGCGAGCCCACGCGGCATCAAGGCGACCGCCCATCAGCGCCGCAATGGCGAAGGCGAAGGCTACCGAGAAACCGACATAACCCATGTACAGCATCGGCGGGTGAACGATCAGGCCGATGTCTTGCAGCAACGGATTGAGGTCGGCGCCATCGCTGGGCATTTGCGGCAGGATGCGCTTGAACGGGTTGGAGGTGAGAATCAGGAACAGCAGGAAACCCGTGCTGATCATGCCCATCACGGCCAATACCCGCGCCAGCATGACCTGCGGTAACTGTCGGGAGAACACCGACACCGCGAAGGTCCAGCCACCCAGAATCAATGCCCACAGCAGCAACGAGCCTTCGTGCGCGCCCCACACTGCACTGAATTTGTAGTACCACGGCAAGGCACTGTTGGAGTTGCTGGCGACGTAAGCGACCGAGAAGTCGTCGGTCATGAACGCGTAGGTCAGGCAACCGAAGGCGAACACCAGAAAAGTGAACTGACCCCAGGCGGCCGGCTGCGCGAGGCTCATCCACAAACGGTCACCGCGCCAGGCACCGAGCAACGGCACCACGGCCTGAACCAGCGCGAAACACAGCGCCAGAATCATGGCCAAGTGGCCAAGCTCAGGGATAAAGATTCCGGACGTCATCAATTAACCCTCTTTGGCTTGTGTGGGCGCCGACTGGCCGCTGTCTTTCAGGGCCTTGGTCACTTCCGGCGGCATGTACTTTTCATCATGCTTGGCCAGCACTTCGTCAGCCACCACCACGCCGTCGGCGTTGAGTTTGCCCAGGGCGACGATGCCCTGCCCTTCACGGAACAAGTCCGGAAGAATGCCGCGATAGGTGATGGTCACGGATTTGTTGAAGTCGGTGACGACAAATTTCACGTCCAGCGAGTCGCCGGAACGTTGCAGAGAACCTTGCTCGACCATGCCCCCCGCACGGATGCGCGTGTCTTGCGGCGCTTCGCCATTGGCGATCTGGGTCGGGGTGTAAAACAGATTGATGTTCTGCTGCAGGGCGCTCAGGGCCAGGCCGACGGCAGCGCCGACACCGACCAGGATCGCGAGAATGATGATAAGACGCTTTTTGCGCAGCGGATTCACTTGCCGTTCTCCCGGCGCAGACGACGCGCCTCTTGTTGCAGATACCGCTTGCGGGCCAGGATCGGCGCCGCCACGTTGAGGGCCAGCACCGTCAGGCAAATGCCATAGGCTGACCAGACATACAGGGCGTGATGGCCCATGGCGAGGAAGTCGCCGAATGAAGCAAAACTCATCGAGCGGCCTCCAGACTGTTCTGTACTTCGGCCTTGACCCAACTGGCCCGCGCTTCGCGCTTGAGCACTTCAAGGCGCATGCGCAGCAACAAGACCGCGCCGAAGAAACAGTAGAAGCCCAGCACCGTCAGCAGCAGAGGCAGCCACATTTCAGCCGGCATCGCCGGTTTTTCGGTGAGGGTGAAGGTCGCGCCCTGGTGCAGGGTGTTCCACCACTCCACCGAGTATTTGATGATCGGGATGTTGATCACGCCGACAATCGCCAATACCGCACACGCCTTGGCGGCGCTATCACGATTGCTGATGGCGTTGCCCAGCGCAATAAGACCGAAGTACAGAAACAGCAGAATAAGCATGGACGTCAGTCGTGCATCCCAGACCCACCACGAACCCCAGGTCGGCTTGCCCCAGATCGCGCCCGTGACCAGCGCCACGGCGGTCATCCAGGCACCGATGGGCGCCGCGCATTGCAGGGCGACGTCGGCCAGTTTCATCTTCCAGACCAGCCCGACAATGCCGCACAAGGCCAGCATCACGTAGCAGGACTGCGCCAGCATCGCGGCAGGAACGTGGATATAGATGATGCGAAAGCTGTTGCCTTGCTGGTAGTCGGGCGGCGCGAAGGCCAGGCCCCAAACGACTCCCACGCCGATCAGCAGCAACGCCGCGACGCTCAGCCAGGGCAGCAGTTTGCCGCTGATGCCGTAAAACCATTTGGGCGAGCCGAGCTTGTGAAACCACGTCCAGTTCATACTGTTTCCATCACGGTTGCCCTTCGCTGTGAAGGGCTGGGTCTTTACTGGTTAAATTTTAACCAGACCTCATTATTCGCCGACGCTGATCTTCAGGCCAGCAGCTATTGCAAACGGTGTCAGGGTTATCGCCAGGGCGGTCAGGCTACCAAGCCACAGGAGATAACCGGTCGCCGGCATGCCCTGCAAGGCTGCCTGCAAGGCGCCACTGCCAAGGATCAACACCGGGATGTACAGCGGCAGAATCAGCAGGGCCAATAACAGGCCACCGCGCTTCAATCCCACCGTCAGGGCTGCGCCCACCGCACCGAGCAGGCTCAGTACCGGTGTACCGAGCAATAAAGAAAGCAGCAACACCGGCAGACAAGCGGCAGGTAGACCGAGCATCAACGCCAGCAGTGGAGCGAGCAAAACCAGTGCCAGGCCAGAGAAGGCCCAGTGTGCCAGTACCTTGGCCAAAACCAGAAGAGGCAGGGGGTGCGACGAAAGGACCCACTGTTCAAGCGATCCATCTTCGAAATCACTGCGGAAAAGCCCGTCCAGCGAGAGCAGAACCGATAAAAGAGCAGCCACCCAGACCAGTCCCGGAGACAAGGTTTGCAACAATTGAGCCTCGGGGCCGACCGCCAACGGGAACAGCGAAACCACGATAGCGAAGAATACCAGCGGGTTCGCCAACTCTGCAGGACGGCGGAACAACAATCGGGCCTCACGGGCGACCAACAGGCCGAAAACACTCATACGGCCCAATTCCCCAGATCAATGTCGCGATAGCTGCCCGGCATCCGGGTCAGCGTATGGTGCGTGGTCAAAACGACCATGCCGCCCTGCTCGCAGTGTGTGGCCAGGTGTTCTTCGAGCTGCGCCACGCCTTGCTTGTCGAGTGCGGTGAATGGCTCATCGAGAATCCACAGCGGCGGGCTGTCCAGGTACAACCGCGCCAGCGCCACACGACGATGCTGGCCAGCAGACAGCGTGTGGCAGGGAACATCCTCGAAACCGCGCAGCCCCACAGCCGCCAATGCCTGCCAGATCGCCTCATGGGACGCCGGATGATGCAGGGCGCAGAGCCAGCTGAGGTTTTCCTCGGGCGTCAGCAGCTCCTTGATGCCGGCGGCATGACCGATCCACAGCAGGTTGCGCGCCAGCTCGAAACGTTGCTCATGGAGCGGCTGGCCGTTGAGCAGCACCTGACCGGCGGTCGGCTGCATCAAGCCGCACAGCAGGCGCAACAGGCTGGTCTTGCCACTGCCGTTGGGGCCGCTAATTTGCAACATTTCGCCACTGGCCAGTCTCAAATCGAGATTTTCGAAGAGCAGCCGAAGGTCTCGCTCACAAGCAAGGGCAACGGTTTGCAGGACAGGGCTGGTCAAGGGATCACGGGCCTTTTGCGGTTCAAGTCGGCGGCGAAGCGGCCGCTAAAGAGATGCAGCATAGATGCATTGGCGGTCTGTTCTAGAGAGCTGCGTCAAACAATTGCAATGTTTTCGCCACTCCCCGAAAGACGGGCGGCATTATACATGCCATCCCCTACTCTAAAGAGTGCATTTTCCTCAGGTTGTGACCGCGTATGACAGGCGAAATGAACATACTCCCACTGCCGCAGACTACACCCGCGACTTCGCGGCCGTTGATGGTCAGTGACAACCAGCTGAAGTTGCTGACGCCGATGGAGGGCCTGATCGCCGTCGGGCAGACCGCCAAGGCTGAAGTGCTGTCGCTCAAGCAGACGGATCAGACCTTTCAACTGTTGCTCAAAGTCACCCTCGACAGCGGTCGCCAGAACACGGTCCAAGCCACCAGCACTCAACCGCTGCCCCAAGGCACCCGCCTGGCGATCACCCAACCGTCGGCGACCAACCTGGCCATCACCGTGCAACAGGCCATTGCCACAAGCGTCGCCACCCTCACCCGCATCGACACCGCGAAACTGCCGGTCGGGACATTGTTGCAAGGCAAAGTGCTGACCTCCCAGGTGATGCCACAGGTGCCGGGGCAACCGACGGTGTTTCGCTCGATGGTGAGCTTGCTGAACACAGTGCTGAACGGCAGCACACTGAGCATCGACAGCCCGACGCCCCTGCGCATCGGCACCTTGTTAAGTGCAATGGTGCAAGACACCCAGACGCTGAAATTTGTCCCGTTGAGCGGCCGTCAGGAACAATTGGCCGTGACCCAACAACTGGTCAGCCAGCAAAGTCGCCAGGGTTCTCTGGATGGCTTGATCAAAGTCCTGCAAAACTTGCCGCCGTCGGATCAGACCTCCAGCGACCTGCGCGCCGCCGTGGACAAATTGCTCGCCGGCCTGCCAGACATTCAGCAAATGAGTACACCCAAAGGCCTGGCCCAGGCGTTGGCCAATAGCGGCCTGTTCCTCGAATCCAAATTGCTGACCGGACAAAACCCGACGCTGGCGCCCGACATGAAAGGTGACCTGCTCAAGCTGATCGCCCAAATGACGCCAGGCCTGCCAGCCAATACCAACCTCAACGCAATCATCGCCGCCAACACATTGGTGCAGGCAATGCCGAGTTTCGTGCGCAGCGCCCTCGGCATGCTCGGCCAGGTCAGCGCCAAACCGCTGCCGACCCATTTCCCGCTGCCCGAACGACTGCTGCAAAGCCAGGACGGCGAAGGTGATCTGGAGCATTTGCTGCGTCTGGCAGCGGCAGCGGTTTCGCGTCTGCAAAGCCATCAACTGTCGAGCCTGGAGCAAACCGGCGTGACGGACGATGGCCGCCTGCTCAGCACCTGGCAGCTGGAAATTCCGATGCGCAACGCACAGGACATCGTGCCGTTGCAGGTCAAGTTCCAACGCGAAGAAGCCCCCGAGAAAGAACAACCGCACGAACGTCGCGACGAACGCGAACCGAAACTGCCACTGTGGCGCGTCGACCTCGCGTTCGACATGGAGCCGCTGGGCCCGCTGCAGATTCAGGCGCAGCTGATCAAGGGCAGCCTGTCCAGTCAGCTCTGGGCCGAACGCCCATACACCGCCACCCTGATCGAAAATAACCTGGCCGGACTGCGCGAACGCCTGCTCGCATCGGGCCTGAACGTCGGCGATCTGGATTGCCACCTGGGCAAGCCGCCCCAAGGCCTGCAAACCCGCCTCGAACAACGCTGGGTCGACGAAACCGCATGAAAAGCCCCCACGCCCCACGCCAGGCCATCGCCCTCAAGTACGACGGCAGCCACGCCCCTACCCTCACGGCCAAGGGTGACGAAGAGCTGGCTGAAGAGATTCTACGGATCGCCCGCGACTACGACGTGCCGATCTACGAAAACCCCGAGCTGGTGAGGCTGCTGGCGAAGATGGAATTGGGGGACAGTATTCCCGAGGAGTTGTACCGCACGATTGCCGAGATTATTGCGTTTGCGTGGAATTTGAAGGGCAAGTTTCCGGCGGGGCATGATTCGGAGGTGGGAATGGTGGAGAAGGACGTCACAGATCGCGGGGATGATTACTGAGTTTTCGAGGACGCCATCGCGAGCAGGCTCACTCCCACAATGAATTGGAGGCGCTCACACATTGTGCGTTCGCCACCGATCCCCTGTGGGAGTGAGCCTGCTCGCGATAACAATCTCAGCCGAATCACAAAAATCAGCTCTTAGGCAATTTGTCCGCCAGCGCCACCGTCGTCTCGCCCTCAGTTTTGAAAAAACGCAAAAGCCTGAGGCTGCGACCGACAATCAAGCCATTGATAAGGCCAGCCCCCAATGCTGACCATGCCACCGCCGACACTTCCTCAGCCATTTCCGGATGCATGGCCGCCTGGTATCCGTTGTAATAACGCCAAGCAAAGAAACACCAATACACCATCAATACTTTGATTGTGCCGCCCAAAAGTAGGCGGTTCCCATCGCGCTCTACACTTTGGTAGGAGTAAAAGCGCAACGCCAGAATCCAGCCTGCCAGTAATCCCAGCGCATACATCGAGAGCGGGATCGCAGTTCCTTGGGAGAACTTCAGCGAGGCCAGGGAAATGGCAATAAATATAGCCGGCGTGATCTGCAACGACCTCTTCGACTCATGCCTTTTGAAACACGCACTTACACCGTAGTAAGTCAGGATAAAAAAGACTGCATAAACCCATAGCGGTGTACCACGCAGAATGTCGAGCATAGGCCTCCCTGGCACTGCAATGTCTGAAACAGGCGTCGTTTATCAGCGGCGTTCACGTTACCGAGGGTGGTCGGCAATCACAAGCCGGGCCAAACCGCGAAAAATCCAAGATAAAGAAGGATGTCACGGAACGCGGGGATGATTACTGAATCTTTGTTGAATGCAAAAAGATCGCAGCCTCGTTTCACTCGACAGCTCCTACAGGGCGTACGCCATTACTGTGTAGGAGCTGTCGAGTGAAACGAGGCTGCGATCTTTTGATCAGTTCAGTTCTTGTGCAGCTTACGCATCAACTCCGCCTCAGCCTGGGTCAACCCGCAGGACTGAGTCAGTTCATCAACTGTAGCGCCCATCCCCACCAGTCGTGCCGCCTGGGCGAACGACAGGCTCGTCGGGTCGCGCTGCTCCAGTTGAGCCAGTTTGTCCGGCAACGGGCGGACCACCGCGCGCAGTTCATGCAGGTCTTCACCCATGCGCACGTTGCCGTTCTGGTAGTCGTCCACGCGTTTGGCCAGGTCTTTGATGCGCTGATCCCGTAGCGCATCGCCCTGAGCCTGTTGTGCGGCGATCAGTCGTTGACCGCGTATATACGCCAGAAACATCGCCAGCGTGCCCGCCCAGAAGAGGAACAGGACAGTGACCGCAACCTCAAGAATCAATCAGATGTTCTCCAGATCCGACCATTCTTCTTCGCTCATCATCTTGTCCAGCTCGACCAGGATCAGCAATTCGTTGTTCTTGTTGCACACGCCTTGAATGAACTTGGCGGACTCTTCGTTACCGACGTTTGGCGCGGTTTCGATTTCCGACTGACGCAGGTAAACCACTTCAGCCACGCTGTCGACCATGATCCCGACAACCTGCTTGTCGGCTTCGATGATGACGATACGGGTGTTGTCGCTGATCTCGGCGTTCATCAGGCCGAAGCGCTGACGGGTGTCGATCACGGTGACCACATTACCGCGCAGGTTGATGATGCCCAGGACGTAGCTCGGAGCACCCGGAACCGGGGCGATTTCGGTGTAGCGCAGGACTTCCTGAACGCGCATCACGTTGATGCCGTAGGTTTCATTGTCCAGCTTGAAGGTTACCCATTGCAGGATCGGATCTTCGGAACCCTTTGCAGCCGTCGCCTTATCATTCATACCCTGACCCCTCAAAAAACCGCCCTGGCGGTGTGTGTTCTGTACGTCGGCAGTCACTGCCGTCGCGTGTTTTTATGTTGGTTTGTGAGCCGGCTTTTTAACACTGCTCAGGTGCTTTGCGCCGCCACTGGCGATTAGCTCAGCCAGCGCGGAAACGTCGAGCAATGCACACATGTGTTCAATTACGGTGCCCGCCAGCCATGGCCGTTGACCACGGTGACTGCGCCATTTGATTTCGTTGGGGTCCAGGCGCAACGAGCGGCTGACTTGATGCACCGCCAGCCCCCACTCATAACCCTGAACCGAAATGACGTATTGCAGGCCTTGACGGAAGTCATCACGGTAGCGGTCAGGCATGACCCAACGCGCGGTGTCCAATACTTTCAGGTTGCCAGCCTGGCTCGGCAGAATCCCGAGGAACCATTCTGGCTGACCGAACAGCGGCGTCAGCTCGTGACCAGCCAAGGAATAAATCGACCCCAGGCACACCAATGGCACCGCCAGTGTCAGGCCAGCGACGTCGAACAACAGGCACTCGAAGGGCTCGGCGGCCCATGATGGACGACCATCGGTTTCCACCGGAGGCGGAGAGTTGCTCGGTGGCAAGTGAACGTCGACGACCGGCGGCACCAACGTTTGCAGCAATGGTTCGACGGTCGATACCGGCGCCAGGACAGGTGCCGGCACCTCCATGACAGGCACTGGCGCTTTGGTCACGGGGGCATTCACAGGGGCTGCAACCACCGCCACAGGGCGCGCATCCCGGGCCTGCTCTTCGAGCACCGCCAACTGAAACTCATCCAGGGTACTTTCTGGCTCGCCCACCTCGACTAGCGCTTCGATGTGCGGCGCCAGCTCCTCGGTCGCGTCCTGCAGCAAGCCGTCCAGGTAATTCTGGAGCGCGAGCTGCGGCCGAGAGGTGATTTTCACCGGCCGATTCATTTAAGCACCCCGCAAGGAAGGTTCATCTCAAGCCACCTGCACAACAGATTGCTGCACCAGCAAATGCTTGAGCAGTGCGCGGTACGCGAGAACGCCGCGGCTCTTGCCGTCAAACTGCGAAGGCGTAAGTCCGGCCCTGCTCGCATCCCGCAAGCGGGTGTCGACCGGGATGTAGCCTTGCCAGATTTCTTCCGGGTACTTGTCGCGCAGCACCCGCAGGGTCCCGAGGGAAGCCTGGGTGCGGCGGTCGAACAAGGTCGGGATGACGGTGAACGGCAGCGCCTGCTTGCGCGAGCGGTTGATCATCGCCAGGGTATTGACCATGCGTTCCAGACCTTTGACGGCGAGGTGCTCGGTCTGTACCGGGATCACCAATTGCTGGCTTGCCGCCAAGGCATTGACCATCAGTACGCCGAGCAACGGCGGGCTGTCGATCACGGCGTAATCGAAGTCTTGCCACAACTGCGCCAGGCTCTTGGCGATGACGAGGCCCAAACCACTCTGCCCCGGCGACTGACGCTCAAGCGTGGCGAGCGCGGTGCTGGAGGGCAACAGCGAAATGCTTTCGTGGCTGGTGGGCAACAACAACTGACCGGGCAAGCCCTGCGGCACACTGCCCTTGTGCAGGAACAAGTCGTAGCTGCTGTGTTCCAGAGTGTCGGGGTCGTAGCCAAAGTAGCTGGTCATGGAGCCGTGCGGGTCGAGATCGACCACAACCACGCGTTTGCCCGCCTCGGCCAGCAAACCGGCTAAAGCGATAGAGGAAGTGGTTTTACCAACACCACCCTTTTGATTGGCAACTGCCCAGACTCTCATTCGAAGGGTTCCGCTCGGTCGACAGGGTCGACCGAGAAATAGCTCAACGTGTTAATGCGGGTGACGGAGAATTGACGGCGCTCTCTCGTCCCGGCGACTTGAGCGGGGTTGGTGCAGTTTGTGTGCCAGCACGCTTCAACGCGGCATCCGGTTGCGCATGAGCGGTACCGGTGCCGGTCAAGCTGCGGCGTACATCGAGATTGCGCGAAACCACCAGCACCACTCGACGGTTGCGAGCGCGGCCTTCAGCGGTGGCGTTGTTGGCCACCGGCTGGAATTCGCCGTATCCCACGGACGCCAGGCGCCCGGGGTTTACGCCCTGCATCGCCAGCATGCGCACGATGCTCGCGGAACGAGCCGAAGACAGTTCCCAGTTGGTCGGGTACTGCGCGGTTCGGATCGGCTGATCATCAGTAAAGCCTTCGACATGAATCGGGTTGTCGAACGGTTTCAGGATCCGGGCCACCTTGTCGATGATATTGAACGCGATGTCACTGGGCATGGCATCGCCACTGCCGAACAACAGGCTGGAATTGAGCTCGATCTCAACCCACAACTCATTGCCACGCACGGTCATCTGATTGGAACTGATCAGGTCACCGAACGCCGCGCTGATGTCATCGGCGATGCTTTTCAGCGGGTCGGTGGAGCCGGCGACACCGGCATCGACCTGTTCGCTGTCCTTCACCAAAGGCTTGGCCGGCGTCACCGTCATCGGCCGCTCTTCGCCGATCGGGATCGGCTTGAGAGAGCGATCAGCGTCGGTGAAGACCCCGATCAACGCTTGCGAGATGACTTTGTACTTGCCTTCGTTGATCGAAGAAATCGAGTACATCACCACGAAGAATGCGAAGAGCAAAGTAATGAAGTCAGCGTAGGAAACGAGCCAACGTTCATGGTTTACATGTTCTTCAGGTTGCCTGCGACGAGCCATAGTCCATCACTCCCTCAATCCATGAAGCCCTGAAGCTTCAACTCAATAGAGCGAGGGTTTTCACCTTCGGCAATCGACAGGATCCCTTCCAGCAACATTTCCCGATAACGCGACTGGCGCAAGGCGACGGACTTGAGCTTGGCGGCAATCGGCAGCAACACCAGGTTGGCACTGGCCACGCCATAGATGGTGGCGACGAAGGCCACGGCAATGCCGCTGCCCAGTTGGCTCGGATCGGCCAGGTTGCCCATGACATGGATCAGGCCCATTACCGCACCGATGATGCCGATGGTCGGCGCATAGCCGCCCATGCTTTCGAAAACTTTGGCGGCTTCGATATCGCGGCTTTCCTGGGTGTAGAAATCGACTTCCAGAATGCTGCGAATCGCTTCCGGTTCGGCACCGTCAACCAGCAGTTGCAAGCCTTTGCGCGAGTAGCTGTCGGGTTCGGCATCAGCCACCCCTTCCAGGCCGAGCAAACCTTCCTTGCGGGCGGTCAGGCTCCAGTTCACCACGCGATCAATGCCGCCGGCCAGGTCAACGCGAGGCGGAAACAGAATCCAGCCAAGGATTTGCATGGCGCGCTTGAAGGCGCTCATCGGCGATTGCAGCAACGCTGCGCCGATGGTCCCACCGAGGACGATCAGCGCTGCCGGTCCGTTGGCCAGTGCGCCGAGGTGGCCGCCTTCAAGGTAGTTGCCGCCAATGATGGCGACGAACGCCATGATGATGCCGATAAGGCTTAAAACATCCATCAGATACAGGCCTCGACAAGGTGCTTGCCAATATCTTCCAACCCGTAGATCGCGTCCGCGAGGTCGGCTTTGACGATGGCCATCGGCATGCCGTAGATCACGCAACTGGCTTCATCCTGAGCCCAGATCGCACTGCCGCTCTGCTTGAGCAAGCGAGCACCTTCGCGACCGTCGGCGCCCATGCCGGTCAGAACGACCGCCAGAACTTTGTCGCCGTAGGACTTGGCGGCCGAACCGAAAGTGATGTCCACGCTCGGTTTGTAATTCAGACGCTCGTCGCCCGGCAGGATTTTCACCGCGCCACGGCCGTCGATCATCATTTGCTTGCCACCCGGTGCCAGCAACGCCAGGCCAGGGCGCAGGATGTCGCCATCCTCGGCTTCCTTGACGCGGATGCGGCAGAGCTTGTCCAGGCGTTCGGCGAAGGCTTTGGTGAACGCCGCCGGCATGTGCTGGATCAACACGAGCGGCGCCGGGAAGTTGGCCGGCAACTGGGTCAGGACCCGTTGCAGCGCAACCGGACCGCCGGTGGACGTGCCGATGGCAACCAGTTTGTAGGCTTTGCGTTTCGGTGCGGGCAACGAGGGGGCAGACGGAGCGGTGGTGTGTGTGCGGGCCAGTATCGGTGCCGGCGCTGGGCGCGACGGTGCGCTGCTGCCGTAACTGCTGACGCTTGCAGGCACAGGCGCTGGCGTCGGGACTGGCACGGCGACAGGGGTCGGTGCGCTGTAGGTATTGGCGCGACGGTTACTGCGCGAAATACTGAGAATCTTCTCGCACAGCAGTTGCTTGACCTTCTCCGGGTTACGGGAAATGTCTTCGAAATTCTTCGGCAGGAAATCGACGGCGCCGGCGTCCAGCGCATCGAGGGTGACCCGGGCACCTTCGTGGGTCAGCGACGAGAACATCAACACGGGCGTCGGGCAGCGCTGCATGATGTGTCGAACAGCTGTGATGCCGTCCATCAGCGGCATCTCGTAGTCCATGGTGATCACGTCCGGCTTGAGGGCCAGGGCCTGATCGATCGCCTCTTTTCCGTTGGTCGCCGTACCGACGACCTGGATATTCGAATCCGCTGAAAGTATTTCCGAGACGCGGCGGCGGAAAAACCCCGAATCGTCCACCACCAGGACCTTGACTGCCATAAACACTCCATTAGACGGAGCGAGGCTCAGTCGCCCCGCTCCACCAGAATCAAATACGCCGCGTGGCGTAACGCTTGAGCATGCTCGGTACATCGAGAATCAGCGCAATACGGCCGTCACCGGTGATGGTGGCGCCCGACATGCCCGGGGTTCCCTGGAGCATTTTGCCCAATGGCTTGATGACCACTTCTTCCTGGCCCACCAACTGATCGACGACAAATCCGATCCGCTGTGTGCCCACCGAAAGGATCACCACATGGCCTTCGCGCTGCTCTTCGTGAGCGGCGGAGCTGACCAGCCAGCGTTTGAGGTAAAACAGTGGCAGCGCCTTGTCGCGCACGATGACCACTTCCTGGCCGTCCACCACGTTGGTGGTCGACAGATCGAGGTGGAAGATCTCGTTGACGTTCACCAGCGGGAACGCAAACGCCTGGTTGCCGAGCATGACCATCAGCGTCGGCATGATCGCCAGGGTCAACGGAACCTTGATGACGATCTTCGAGCCCTGGCCCTTGGTTGAGTAAATGTTGATCGAACCGTTGAGCTGGGAGATCTTGGTTTTCACCACGTCCATGCCCACGCCACGACCCGACACGTCGGAGATCTCGGTTTTGGTCGAGAACCCTGGCGCGAAAATCAGGTTGTAGCATTCGGTGTCGCTCAAGCGATCCGCTGCGTCCTTGTCCATCACACCGCGTTTTACCGCGATGGAGCGCAGGACATTCGGGTCCATGCCTTTGCCGTCATCGGAAATCGACAGCAGGATGTGGTCGCCCTCCTGTTCCGCCGCAAGGATCACCCTGCCACCACGGGACTTGCCCGACGCTTCGCGTTCTTCCGGCGACTCGATGCCGTGGTCGACCGCGTTGCGGACCAAGTGGACCAGCGGGTCGGCCAGAGCCTCGACGAGGTTCTTGTCGAGGTCGGTTTCTTCGCCAACCAGCTCCAGGTTGATTTCTTTCTTGAGCTGGCGAGCCAGGTCGCGAACCAGACGCGGGAAGCGCCCGAACACCTTCTTGATCGGTTGCATCCGGGTCTTCATGACCGCGGTTTGCAGGTCAGCCGTCACCACGTCAAGGTTTGACACAGCCTTGGACATGGCCTCATCAGCACTGTTGGCACCCAGGCGAACCAGGCGGTTACGCACCAGTACCAATTCACCCACCATGTTCATGATTTCGTCGAGACGCGCGGTATCGACCCGCACCGTGGTCTCGGCTTCGCTGGCCGGTTTTTCCGGTGGCGGCGCGGCGGGAGCACGGGCCGGGACCGGTGCAGCGGCRGCGACCGGTTTCGGCGTTTCGGCTTTCGGCTCAGGCGCCTTGGCAACCGGTGCCGGTGCCGGTGCCGGTGCGACTGCCTTGGCGACTGGGGCGGCGACGGAAGAGGTGGAAGAACCTGTGCCGACTTCGCTGAACTTGCCTTTGCCGTGCAATTCGTCGAGCAGCGCTTCAAACTCGTGATCGGAGATCAGATCGCCGCCGGCCGCTTTAGCGGTTGGCGCAGCCGGAGCTGGGACGGCGGCAATGGCCGACTCCAGCGCATCCACCGCAAAGTTGCCTTTGCCGTGCAGCTGGTCGAGCAGTGCTTCAAACTCGTCGTCGGTAATGTCGGAGCTGTCGCCTGCTGCTTTCGGGGCTGCAGGCGCGGCTGGCGCAGCGGCCACCGCGTCGACAGCGAACTGGCCTTTACCGTGCAGCTGATCGAGCAACGACTCGAACTCGGCATCGGTGATTTCGTCGCTGGCAGCGGCATCGTTGACCGGCGCTGGTGCAGTAACCGGAGCTTCGGCCTCAGCCTTGACGGCGTTGAGCGAGTCCAGCAGTTGTTCGAATTCGTTATCGGTGATGTCGTCCGATTCACTGTCAGCGGCAGGTGCTTGCGCCACTTCAGCAACCGATGCTTGTTCATCAGCTGTTTGCGGCTCGGCCAGACGGGCCAGAGCCGCCAGCAATTCAGGTGTCGCAGCCGTAACCGGGCTACGCTCGCGGACTTCGCCGAACATGCTGTTCACCGCGTCCAGCGCTTCAAGGACCACGTCCATCAGTTCCGAATCAACGCGACGCTCACCCTTGCGCAGGATGTCGAATACGTTCTCGGCGATGTGGCAGCACTCCACCAGCTCATTGAGCTGGAGGAAGCCGGCGCCCCCTTTTACAGTGTGAAAACCGCGAAAAATTGCATTGAGCAAGTCCGCATCATCCGGTCGGCTTTCAAGCTCGACCAGCTGTTCGGACAGTTGCTCTAGAATCTCGCCGGCCTCAACCAGGAAATCCTGAAGGATCTCTTCATCGGCGCCGAAGCTCATTAAGGGGGTGCTCCTAACAGGTTTAAAAACCTAAAAAACCTAAAATCCAAGACTGGATAGCAAATCGTCCACATCGTCCTGGCCGGACACAACGTCTTCTCTTTTATCGGCATGAATCTGCGGACCTTCACCCTGAGAGAGATGTTTTTGCGGATCTTTTTCAGCCCGCATCGATTCACGGTCATGTTCGATACCCGCAAAGCGGTCTACCTGGCTGGCCATGAGTACGAGCTTGAGCAGGTTGCTTTCAACTTCGGTGACCAATTGGGTCACGCGCTTGATGACCTGACCGGTGAGGTCCTGGTAATCCTGAGCCAGCAAAATGTCGTTGAGGTTGCTCGACACCCTGCGGTTGTCTTCGGTGCTGCGTGCCAGGAAACCGTCGATCCGGCGAGCCAGTTCGCGGAACTCTTCAGCGCCAACTTCGCGGCGCATGAACCGTCCCCAATCCGTGCTCAACGCCCGGGCTTCGTCAGCCAGGCTATTGACCAGCGGCGTGGCGTTTTCCACCAGATCCATGGTGCGGTTGGCCGCGGCTTCGGTCAGCTTGACCACATATCCCAGACGCTCGGTGGCATCGGTGATCTGCGACACTTCCTCGGCTTGCGGCATGTTCGGGTCAATCTGGAAATTGACGATCGCGCTGTGCAGCTCGCGAGTGAGCTTGCCCACTTCCTGGTACAGGCCGCGGTCACGGGTCTGATTGAGCTCATGGATCAATTGCACAGCGTCGCCGAACCTGCCTTTTTCAAGGCTCTCGACCAGTTCGACAGCATGTTTTTTCAGGGTCGTTTCGAAATCGCCCTGTGAAGATTCTTTATGCTCCATAGCTCCCCCGTGGCGCAGTGGATCAACCGATGCGTTCGAAAATTTTCTCGATTTTGTCTTTCAACGCCTGGGCCGTGAAGGGTTTGACCACATAGCCGTTTACACCGGCCTGGGCCGCTTCGATGATCTGCTCGCGCTTGGCTTCAGCAGTTACCATCAGCACCGGCAGGTGCTTGAGCTTTTCATCGGCGCGCACGTGGCGCAGCAAGTCGATACCGGTCATGCCAGGCATGTTCCAGTCGGTCACCAGAAAGTCGATGCTTCCGCTGTTGAGAACCGGAATGGCAGTAGTGCCATCGTCGGCCTCGACCGTGTTGGTGAACCCAAGGTCACGCAACAGGTTTTTTATGATCCGCCGCATCGTTGAGAAGTCATCAACGATGAGGATTTTCATGTTCTTGTCCAATTCGACCTCCAAGCAGTCTTAAACGCGCCCAGCACCTGGACGCGCCATTTCAATCAATCCGGCAATGCATTCGATGACTGTCTGGAGCACAACAGATCGCGACCGGTGCCGTTCAAAACCACACCAGTCTCGTTCGCAGTGTCCCCACACTGCCTTCAGCGCGCTCGCCACTCCCCCAAACGCCCCCGCAAACGGGCCGCGCACTGGCTGTGTAACTGGCTGACCCGCGATTCACTGACCCCCAGGACCTCACCGATTTCCTTGAGATTCAACTCTTCGTCGTAGTACAGCGCCAACACCAGTCGCTCACGCTCCGGCAAATTGGCAATCGCGTCCGCCAGCGCAGCCTGGAAGCGTTCATCTTCCAGGTCGCGTGACGGCTCGAGATGAGCACTCGCGCCATCCTCGTGCAGCCCTTCGTGTTCGCCGTCCTGCAACAGATCGTCGAAACTGAACAAACGGCTGCCCAGGGTGTCGTTCAAAATCCCGTAATAATCGTCGAGACTCAATTGGAGTTCGGCCGCAACCTCGTGATCTTTAGCGTCACGGCCGGTTTTAGCTTCAATAGAGCGAATCGCGTCACTGACCATGCGGGTATTTCGGTGGACCGAACGCGGTGCCCAGTCCCCCTTGCGCACTTCATCGAGCATGGCGCCGCGGATTCGTATGCCCGCGTACGTCTCGAAACTCGCGCCTTTGCTGGCGTCGTATTTGGTCGACACTTCAAGCAGGCCGATCATCCCGGCCTGGATCAGGTCTTCAACCTGGACACTGGCTGGCAGACGGGCCAGCAAGTGGTATGCAATGCGTTTGACCAGTGGCGCGTAACGCTCGATCAGCTCGTACTGCGCGTCACGTGCCGACATCTTGTAGAGGTTGTAGCCACTGGCTGTCATAGGACGGGTCCCGCGGTCTGCTGCACGAGCCGCTCGACAAAAAACTCCAGGTGCCCACGCGGGTTGGCAGGCAATGGCCAGGTATCGACTTTTTGCGCGATGGCCTTGAACGCCAGGGCGCACTTGGAACGCGGGAAGGCTTCATAAACGGCGCGCTGCTTCTGGACGGCCTTGCGCACGCTTTCGTCGTAAGGCACCGCGCCGACGTACTGCAGGGCGACGTCGAGGAAGCGATCGGTGACCTTGGTCAACTTGGCGAACAGGTTGCGACCTTCTTGCGGGCTCTGGGCCATGTTGGCCAGGACGCGGAAGCGGTTCATGCCGTAATCGCGGTTAAGCAGTTTGATCAGGGCGTAGGCGTCGGTAATCGAAGTCGGTTCGTCGCAGACCACCAGCAAGACTTCTTGCGCTGCACGAACGAAACTGACTACCGAGTCACCTATACCCGCGGCGGTGTCGATCACCAGGACGTCGAGGTTGTCGCCAATGTCGCTGAAGGCCTGGATCAGGCCGGCGTGTTGAGCCGGACTCAGATGAACCATGCTCTGTGTGCCGGAGGCCGCCGGAACGATTCGAATACCGCCTGGGCCCTGCAACAGAACGTCGCGCAGCTCACAGCGGCCTTCAATCACGTCAGCCAGGGTCCTTTTGGGTGTCAGTCCCAGCAGGACGTCGACATTCGCCAGGCCCAGGTCAGCGTCCAACAACATGACGCGACGGCCGAGTTCGGCCAGGGCCAGTGACAAATTCACTGACACGTTAGTCTTGCCGACGCCACCTTTGCCGCCGGTCACCGCGATCACCTGTACGGGATGCATGCTGCCCATGTTATTTCTTTACCTTGTCWTGCATAGACGGAGGCCACATTACTGGCTGCGCGTTCGCTAAAGGAACAATGCATGGCAGGCCATCGATGTAGGTACAAAAACTGTTCATTACTACCTTAGCCGACCTGCTTGGTCGGGCTGTGGTAAATGTCAGCGAACATATCAGCCATGGCTTCTTCGCTGGGTTCTTCCTGCATTTGCACACTGACGGCGCGGCTGACCAACTGATGACGACGCGGCAGATGCAAATCATCCGGAATCCGCGGGCCATCGGTCAGATAGGCCACCGGCAACTCATGACTGATCGCCAGGCTTAACACCTCGCCCAGACTTGCCGTTTCATCCAGTTTAGTCAGGATGCAGCCAGCGAGCCCGCAACGCTTGTAACTATGATAAGCGGCCGTTAGAACCTGTTTCTGGCTGGTGGTTGCCAGCACCAGATAATTTTTTGATTTGATGCCACGTCCGGCCAGGCTTTCGAGTTGCATGCGCAGTGCCGGATCGCTGGCCTGAAGACCCGCAGTATCAATCAGCACCACGCGTTTACGCAGCAGTGGTTCCATTGCCTGAACCAGGGACTGCCCCGGATCGACGTGGGTCACCGACACATTGAGAATCCGCCCGAGCGTCTTGAGCTGCTCCTGGGCGCCTATGCGAAAGCTGTCCATGCTCACCAGCGCGATATTCTGCGCGCCGTACTTGAGCACGTAGCGGGCGGCGAGCTTGGCCAGGGTGGTGGTCTTGCCCATGCCGGCAGGACCGACCATGGCAATCACGCCGCCCTCTTCCAGTGGTTCGATTTCCGGTGTGGCGATCATCCGCGCCAAGTGCGCCAGCAACATGCGCCAAGCCTGACGAGGCTCATCAATGTCGGGAATCATAGCCAACAAATCGCGGGACAACGGGCCGGACAGGCCGATGCGTTGCAGGCGACGCCAAAGGTTGGCCTGAGCCGGACGGCTGCCTTGCAGCTGATTCCAGGCCAGCGAGCCGAGCTGTACTTCCATCAGTTCGCGCAGACTATTGAGCTCGAAACGCATCGAGTCGAACGCACGTGGGTCAACGCCACCGGCGGCAGGTGCCGGGGTGGGTTGCGCGCGACGCGGTTCGGCGTAGGTCGGTTCGATCAGCGGCTCGGCAGCAGTGAGTGGCAGGCCGGCGAACAACTGGCGATTGGTGGTCTTGTCGCCTTCGGTTTCGCCGTCGCCACGCAGGCTCAATTCGGCCTGTGCAGTCACGATGCGCGACTGGGTCTTGCGCAGCTCATCCTCGAGTTCCATGTTCGGAACACGCGGGGCCAGCGCCGACAATTTGTAATCCAGCGCAGCCGTCAACTCGACACCACCGGCAATCCGGCGATTGCCAATAATGGCGGCATCAGCGCCCAGCTCATCACGAACCAGCTTCATGGCCTGACGCATATCGGCGGCGAAAAAACGCTTAACTTGCATAAACCACTACCTCAGCCGTTGGGCCCTACTGTCGCAACGATGGTCACTTGCTTGTTGTCAGGAATTTCCTGATAAGCCAACACATGCAAACCCGGGACTGCCAGTCGGCCGAATCGCGACAACATGGCGCGAACCGGGCCGGCCACCAGCAGAATCACCGGTTGACCTTGCATTTCCTGACGCTGCGCGGCATCGATCAACGAGCGCTGCAGTTTCTCAGCCATGCTTGGCTCCAGCAGAACGCCCTCCTCCGAGCCTTGTCCTGCCTTCTGAATACTATTGAGCAATATCTGTTCCAACCTTGGCTCCAGAGTGATCACTGGTAGCTCAGAGTCAGTGCCTACAATGCTTTGGACGATTGCGCGGGACACGCCGACGCGCACAGCTGCGACCAGAGCGGCAGTATCTTGACTCTTGGCGGCATTATTGGCGATCGCCTCGGCGATGCTGCGAATGTCTCGCACGGGCACCTGCTCGGCCAGCAGCGCTTGCAACACCTTGAGCAACTGCGACAGCGAAACCACGCCCGGCACCAACTCCTCAGCCAATTTAGGCGAGCTTTTGGCCAGCAATTGCATGAGTTGCTGGACTTCTTCGTGACCGATCAGTTCGCTGGAGTGCTTGTACAGAATCTGGTTCAAGTGGGTGGCCACGACCGTACTGGCATCGACCACGGTGTAACCAAGGGATTGCGCCTGCGCGCGCTGGCTGATTTCGATCCAGACCGCCTCTAACCCGAAAGCCGGATCTTTGGCGGTTATGCCATTAAGCGTGCCGTAGACCTGCCCCGGGTTGATCGCCAGTTCGCGATCAGGGTAAATCTCCGCCTCGGCAAGGATCACCCCCATCAACGTGAGGCGATAGGCACTCGGCGCCAGGTCGAGGTTGTCACGTATATGCACCGTCGGCATCAAGAAGCCCAGGTCCTGGGACAGCTTCTTGCGCACGCCCTTGATCCGCGCCAGCAGTTGACCGCCCTGATTGCGGTCCACCAGTGGAATCAGGCGATAGCCGACTTCCAGACCAATCATGTCGATCGGCGTGACGTCGTCCCAACCAAGCTCTTTGGTTTCCATGGCGCGGGCTGGCGAAGGCAGCAGTTCCTGCTGACGCTTGACCTCTTGCTGGGCCTGGACCTTGACCACGTTCTGCTTCTTCCAGAACAGGTACGCACCACCGGCAGCGACAGCCGCCATGCTCAGGAAGGAGAAGTGCGGCATGCCCGGCACAAGCCCCATCACCGCCATCAAACCCGCTGCGACGGCCAGCGCTTTGGGCGAAGCGAACATCTGGCGGTTGATTTGCTTGCCCATGTCTTCCGAACCGGAAGCACGGGTCACCATGATCGCCGCCGCGGTGGACAACAGCAGTGATGGCAATTGCGCCACCAAACCGTCACCAATAGTCAGCAGCGCGTAAACCTTGCCGGCGTCGGCGAAGCTCATGTTGTGCTGGAAGATACCGACGGCGATGCCGCCAATCAGGTTGATGAACAGAATCAGCAGACCGGCGATGGCGTCACCGCGCACAAATTTGCTGGCACCGTCCATGGAACCATAGAACTCGGCTTCCTGGGCCACTTCCATCCGGCGCAGTTTGGCCTGGTTCTGATCGATCAGGCCGGCGTTCAAATCGGCGTCGATTGCCATTTGCTTGCCGGGCATCGCATCGAGGGTGAATCGCGCGCTCACCTCGGAAATCCGCCCGGCACCCTTGGTCACCACGACGAAGTTGATGATCATCAAAATCGCGAAGACCACGATACCGACGACATAGTTACCGCCAATCACCACCTCACCGAAAGCCTGAATCACCTTGCCGGCAGCGGCGTGACCGTCCTGACCGTGGAGCATCACCACCCGCGTGGAAGCCACGTTCAGCGCCAGTCGCAACAGTGTCGCCACCAACAGAATGGTCGGAAACACCGCAAAATCCAGTGGCCGCAAGGCGTAGACGCAGACCAGCAGCACGACGATGGACAGCGCAATGTTGAACGTGAAGAACACGTCGAGCAGGAACGGCGGCACCGGCAGCATCATCATGGCCAGCATGACCAGCAACAACAACGGCACACCCAGATTGCCCCGACTCAAGTCGGCAACGTTTGTGCGGGCATTGTTGAATAACTGAGAGCGATCCACCGGTTTTCCCCGTTCCTTTAAAGCAAACTTTTGACGCATGAAGCAGGCGCAGGGCGGCTACTGCAAGAAGCCTTCCAACTTTTGCAATGGTGATAAATGGAGGGATCGATTGGGGGTTTTGTTGTAGCAGCTGCCGAGGGACGATTCGATTGATTAACCCGCGGTCAGAACCTGTTTGCCAGTGATTGGACCAAAACTCAATGTTTTGCCATTGATGTAGCGTGCGCCCTTGAGCACTTCAACGCCATCGATGACGACTCGGTCCTCCTGCGTGTACATCAGCGTCACCATAGACACTGGCGTTACTATTTCAGGCTCCTTCTTGATTTGTACTATCAGGGTCAGCGCCCAATGAAAGGGGATGATTCCAAGATCTTTGATCCCGATCTGCCGCTCAGGATCTTCCCACCGAAAATCCTGCCTGGCGGTAATAAACAGCAGGTCTCCCTCTATTTTGAATTGTGGCCTGTGATAGCGCCTTTCCATCGCCTCGCTGATCCAGCCTTCCATGTATGAATCCGGACTCGTGAAGAGTTCGAAGAGCTTTGCGTTGTTGATGATGTTCCCGGCAGCACTGTTAAACGGACTGTAGGTATTGTGATAAGCCAACCCTCCCAATTCAGGACGAATCGCGTTAGTCCGCTCTCCCAGATAGCCCGGAATGAAGACATTTGCCATCTGCACAAAATGGGTGAAATCCAGCATCAATTTAAAAGTGACGGAGTAACCGATTGCGCGATCACGTGGATATTCTTCCAACGTACCCGAGACAAACTCCACCTCCATGCCCAGCAGCTTTTTAAACGGTTGCGCTTCCATGATTGCAGCCTCTTAGAACTGAACAAGGCGCATCTCTGGCGCTCAACTAAAAGGATCAGAGCCGCTACTGAAGGGACATCGCCGGGAGAATTACCCGGACAATGAAAGCGCTTGAGAGCGCTGACTGTCTACTGTCAGAACTAACAGGTAGGCAGGGCTTTCAGACGAGCGGGATTCGGACACCGGCCTGTAGCAGCTGCCGAGCCCGCGAGGCTGCGTTCGACTGCGAAGCGGTCGCGCGGTCAAGAATCTACGACTGCTGCGCAGTCGGACGCAGCCTCGCGGGCTCGGCAGCTGCTACAGGGGTCAGGAGTCGCGGCGCAAATCCGGCGGGATCGGCAAGTCATCCTTGAGCGGCTCAGGCGGTTTGCCTTTGCCCGCACGGTGCTGGCGGATCTGGTAGACGTAGGCCAATACCTGAGCGACCGCCAGATACAGCCCGCCAGGAATTTCCTGCTCCAGCTCAGTGGAGTAATAGATCGAACGCGCCAGCGCTGGCGATTCGAGCAGCAGCACGTCGTTGGCCACGGCGATTTCACGGATTTTCAAGGCCAGGAAATCGCTACCCTTGGCCAGCAACACCGGCGCACTGCCTTTATCCGGATCGTATTTGAGGGCGACGGCATAGTGCGTCGGGTTGGTGATGACCACGTCGGCCTCGGGAATGGCCGCCATCATCCGCCGCTGCGACATCTCGCGCTGCAACTGGCGAATGCGCTGCTTGACCTCGGGCCGCCCTTCCTGATCCTTGTGTTCGTCGCGCACTTCCTGCTTGGTCATCAGCAGTTTCTTGTGGCTCTCCCATAGCTGCACCGGCACGTCGACGGCGGCGATGATGATCAGCCCGCAGGCCATCCACAAGGTGCTCCAGCCGACCACTTGCAGGCTGTGAACGACCGCCATCTCCAATGGCTCGTGCGCGATGCGCATCAAGTCGTCGATGTCGGAAGACAGCACGGCGAGCGCCACGAACAGCACGATCAGAAACTTCGCCAATGCCTTGAGCAACTCGACGATGGCCTTGGCCGAGAACATCCGCTTGAGCCCCGCGCCAGGGTTCATTCGACTGAATTTGGGCGCCATCGAGCCCGCCGCGAACAACCAGCCACCGAGGGAAATCGGACCGATCAACGCGGCCAGCAGCAAGGTGATCATCACCGGCTGAATCGCCACCAGCGCAATCTGCCCCGAATGCAGCAGGAAAGTGCCCATGTTGCGCTGATCCAGTATCACTTCCCGCGAGAGCGTGAAGTTCATGCGCATCAGCTCCATCATCTCCTGTGCCAGGGCACCGCCGAAAATCAGCAGTGCGCCGGCACCGGCGAGCATGATCGCCAAGGTGTTGAGCTCCTTGGAGCGTGCTATCTCACCCTTGTCCCGGGAGTCCTTTTTGCGTTTCTCCGTGGGGTCTTCTGTTTTGTCCTGACCGCTTTCGCTCTCAGCCATGACTCAGCGCGCCCGTGCCAGTTCGCGTAAAAACTGCAGAGCCTCGGTGGCCAGCGGTTGATACTGATTAATGATGTCCGCCAGCCCGACCCAGACGATGAACAGCCCGAGCACCAAGGTCAGCGGGAAACCGATAGAGAAAATGTTCAGCTGCGGCGCGGCCCTGGTCATCACGCCGAACGCAATGTTGACCACCAATAGCGCCGTAATTGCTGGCAGCACCAGCAACAGCGCGGCACCCAGGACCCAGCCGAGCTTGCCGGCCAGCTCCCAGAAATGATTGACCATCAACCCGCTACCGACCGGCATGGTGGTGAAGCTTTCAGTGAGGACTTCGAAGACCACCAGATGCCCGTTCATGGACAGGAACAACAGCGTCACCAGCATGGTGAAGAACTGCCCGATCACCGCCACGGAAACGCCGTTGGTGGGGTCGACCATCGAAGCGAAGCCCATGCCCATCTGAATGGAGACGATCTGCCCGGCGACCACGAAGGCCTGAAAGAACAGCTGCAAGGAAAAACCCAGCACCGCGCCGATCAGGATCTGTTCGGCAATCAGCAGCAGCCCGCTCAAGTCCAGCGCATTGACCGGCGGCATCGGCGGCAGGCCCGGCGCAATCACCACGGTGATCGCCAGCGCGAAGTACAAACGCACACGCTTGGGCACCAGGGTCGTGCCGAACACCGGCATGACCATCAGCAGTGCACCGATGCGAAACAGCGGCAACATAAACGTCGCCACCCAGGTACTGATCTGTGTGTCGGTCAGCTGCAACAGCGACGGCATGATTTAGCCGATGACCTGAGGAATACTGCCGTACAGCTGCAGGATGTATTCCATGAACGTCTGCACCAGCCACGGACCAGCAACAATCAGCGTCACCAGCATGACCAGCAAGCGCGGCAAGAAGCTCAGGGTCTGTTCGTTGATCTGCGTAGCCGCCTGGAACATCGCCACCAACAGGCCGACCAACAGGCTGGGAATCACCAGCACAGCGACCATCATGGTGGTCAGCCACAGCGCTTCGCGAAAGATGTCTACCGCCACTTCCGGCGTCATGGCGACACACCGCCGAAGCTGCTCGCCAAAGTGCCGATGATCACCGCCCAGCCATCCACCAGCACGAACAGCATGATCTTGAATGGCAGGGAAATGATCAGTGGCGAGAGCATCATCATCCCCATCGCCATCAGCACACTGGCCACGACCAGGTCGATGATCAGGAACGGAATGAAGATCATGAAGCCGATCTGAAACGCGGTTTTCAGCTCGGAGGTGACAAACGCCGGCACCAGAATGGTCAGCGGCGCCTGATCCGGCGAGGCGATATCGGTACGCTTGGACAGGCGCACGAACAGCTCAAGATCGCTGCTGCGAGTTTGCGCCAGCATGAAGTCCTTGATCGGCACCTGGGCCTTGGCCACGGCATCCTGAGCGGTGAGTTTTTCCGCCAGATACGGTTGCAAGGCGTCCTGATTCACCCGGTCAAACACCGGCGCCATGATGAACAGCGTCAGAAACAGCGCCATACCCGTAAGGATCTGGTTCGACGGCGTCTGCTGCAGGCCCAAGGCCTGGCGCAGGATCGAGAAGACGATGATGATCCGGGTGAAGCTGGTCATCAGCATGACGAACGCCGGAATGAAACTCAACGCGGTCATGATCAGCAGGATTTGCAGGCTGACCGAATATTCCTGAGCGCCATTGGCATTGGTGCCCAAGGTGATCGCCGGGATCGACAACGGATCGGCGGCGAACGCCAGCGGCGCGGCCAGCATCAGGGCCAGCGTCAAGACGATGCGTAACGCACCCATTACTTCTTATCCTTCTGATCCTTGCCGAGCATCTTCAACAGATGCTGGGCAAACTCGGGGGTCGCTTTCTCAGTCCCGCCCGGCACTTGCACCGGCTCCTTGAGCACATGCAGCGCGGTGATGGTGCCAGGGCTGAGGCCGAGCAGGATCTGCTCGTTGCCGACTTGCACCAGCATCAAACGGTCGCGAGGACCCAGCGCGCGGGAACCGATCAGCTCGATCACCTGCCCTTTGCCAGCCGGCCCGGCTTGTTGAACCCGGCGCAACAACCAGGCGAGGAAGAAGATCAACCCCAGCACCAGCAGCAAGCCGAATACCAATTGCGTCAATTGCCCGGCCACACCACTGCTGACCGCCGGCGCGGCAGCCGCAGTAGCGGTCGCTACCGGCTCGGCAGCCAGCACACTGCACGGCATCGACAGCACAAACCCCAGAACCTTTTTCACTTAGCGCAGCTTCTTGATGCGTTCGCTTGGGCTGATCACGTCGGTCAGGCGGATGCCGAACTTCTCGTTGACCACCACCACTTCGCCGTGAGCGATCAGCGTGCCGTTGACCAGTACGTCCAGCGGCTCGCCGGCCAGGCGATCCAGCTCAATCACCGACCCCTGGTTGAGTTGCAGCAGGTTACGGATGTTGATGTCTGTGCTGCCCACTTCCATGGAAATCGAAACCGGGATATCGAGGATCACGTCCAGGTTCGGACCTTCCAGGCTGACCGGATCTTTGCTTTTCGCCACGCTGCCAAACTCTTCCATCGGCAGACGATTGGACGACGAGCCAGCGCGATCGGCAGCCAGCAAGGCGTCGATATCGGCCTGACCGGCGTCACCGGTTTCTTCCAGGGCCGCAGCCCACTCATCAGCCAGTGCCTGGTCGTCCATGGCGTTCATATCGTCGTTCATCATTTGTCCTCGGCGGGCAAAAATTCAGTGAGTAGCAGTCTGTTGAAACAAAGGAGGTTGAGCGCCGGTCATTGGCGCTCGATCGGCTCGATCACTTGCAACGCGAGGTTGCCTTTGTGCGAGCCCATCTTGACCTTGAAGGCAGGCACGCCGTTGGCGCGCATGATCATTTCTTCCGGCATCTCGACCGGGATAATGTCCCCCGGCTGCATGTGCAGGATGTCGCGCAAGCGCAACTGGCGACGGGCAACCGTGGCACCGATCGGCACGTCGACATCCAGCACGTCCTGACGCAGGGCATTGACCCAGCGTTCGTCCTGATCGTCGAGGTCCGACTGGAAACCGGCGTCGAGCATTTCGCGCACGGGCTCGATCATCGAATACGGCATGGTCACGTGCAGGTCGCCGCCACCGCCATCGAGTTCGATGTGGAACGTGGACACCACCACCGCTTCGCTCGGGCCAACGATGTTGGCCATGGCCGGGTTGACTTCCGAATTGATGTACTCGAAGTTCACTTCCATGATTGCCTGCCAGGCTTCCTTCAAATCGACGAAGGCCTGCTCCAGCACCATGCGCACCACGCGCAGTTCGGTCGGGGTGAATTCACGCCCCTCGATCTTGGCGTGACGGCCATCGCCGCCGAAGAAGTTGTCCACCAGCTTGAACACCAGTTTGGCGTCGAGGATGAACAGTGCGGTACCGCGCAACGGCTTGATCTTGACCAGGTTGAGGCTGGTCGGTACGTACAGCGAGTGCACGTATTCGCCAAACTTCATCACCTGCACACCACCGACGGCAACGTCCGCCGAGCGGCGCAGCATGTTGAACATGCTGATGCGGGTGTAGCGGGCGAAGCGCTCGTTGATCATCTCCAGGGTCGGCATGCGTCCGCGAACGATGCGATCCTGGCTGGTCAGGTCGTAGCTTTTGACGCTGCCGGGTTCAGCAGCGTCATCGGTCTGTACCAGACCATCGTCGACGCCATGCAACAGCGCATCGATCTCATCCTGGGACAGCAGGTCCTGCACGGCCATGTCGTGTTCCTACTGCAGTACGAAATTAGTGAAAAGCAACTGTTCGATCACCACTTTGCCGAGCTCTTTCTGCGCCACTTCCTGCACGCTGGCCGTGGCCTTCTGACGCAACATTTCCTGGCCAATCGGCGTGGCCAGGGTGGTGAAATCCTGACCGGAGAACAGCATGACCAGGTTGTTGCGGATCACCGGCATGTGCACTTTGAGCGCTTCCAGATCGGCCTGATTGCGACCCTGCATGGTGATGCTCACCTGCATGTAGCGCTGACGGCCATTCTGGTTGAAGTTGGCCACGAAGGCCGGCGCCAAGGGCTCAAAAATTGCTGGCTGCTTGCCGACCACTGCGGTTTCCACCGCGGCAGGCTTGCTCTGGGCGCTGTGCATGAAGAACCAGGTCGCCCCCACGGACATGCCGATCGCCAGCAGCAAGGCCACCACGATCAAAATGATCAGCTTGATCTTGCCTTTGGTTGCGGGGGCTTTTACTGCTGCGTCGCTCTTCGCCATGCCAATAATCCGTCACTATTCGGGTTTTCACAGTCGCACGGCAAGGCAAGAGCAAGTGTTATGCCAGAAGTGTCGGGGGGGACGGGGACTTAGGGGGCACATCAAAACAAATGTGGGAACGAGCCTGCTCGCGATGGCGACTTCACATCCAACAGAGTTACTGACTGATATACCGCTATCGCGAGCAGGCTCGCTCCCACAAGGGGTCCTGCGTTTTATCAGGCTAAGTAGTTGAAGCGACAACCACTGGTACCAAGTCTCAGGAGGAGTTGGCGGAGCACAAATCAATGTGGGAGCGAGCCTGCTCGCGAAGGCTGCTTCACATCCAACAAAGTTGTTGGCTGATACACCGCTTTCGCGAGCAGGCTCGCTCCCACAAGGGGTCCTGCGTTTTATCAGGCGTAGTAGTCGACGGCGCTGGAGCCGATCACGCTGGTAGCGGCTTCCGACACCTCTGCCACAGACGGCGCAAGCTCATCATCCATGGAATCAACGCGACCGCCGCTGGCGCTGGTGCGACCTGCCTGCCCCTGTTGCGCCTGATCCTGCCCCTGCCCCTGGCCTTGCCAGCCACGCGACTGATCAGACACGTTGACGTCGACCTGCCCCATGCCCTGTTGCGTGAACATGTCACGCAGTCGATGCATTTGGCTGTCCAGCGCTTCGCGTACGCCTGGATGGGCGCTCATGAAGGTGACCTGGGTCTGCTGGTCCGGAACCATGTTCACCCGAATGTCGAGGCGACCCAGTTCGGCCGGTTGCAACTGAATATCGGCCGCCTTGAGGTTGGCGCTGGAGAGGTACATGACGCGGTTGACCACTTCTTCGGTCCAGCCACTCTGATGCATGGCGATTGGCTGATTCACCGGCAACGCGTTGGCCGTTTTAGGTGTGGCCGCTTGAGTCAATGCCGCCAGGCGGTTGGCGAAGTCATCGACACGGGTATCACTGCTGGCGGATTTCAGGTCTTTCAGGCCGTCATCGATGAGACCGCTGAACGCTTTCTCGCCGCCTTGACTGGTGCTGTCCTTGTCGGTTTGTACGTCGAGCATATTCGCCATGCCGGCAGCAAAGCTCTGCACCGAGGTCGGTTCGCTGTCAGCCTGGGCCTGGGTCGCAGATGGTTTGGGCTGGGCCTGGCTGGAAGCGGAAACGTGACCACTTTGCTCCATGGCCAAACGCACTGCCGGCAGTGCATCAAGCGGATCGGCTTCAGGATCGAAGTCGCTGCCGGTGGTTGCAGTGGCTGGCACCGAAACGGCAGCTACAGGCGCCGCGACCTGCGGTTGCACTGCAGCCATCAAGGCCGGGGCAAGGGACGGATCCATTGGGGTGGTGTCGACCACCGGCGCCTCAATGGTATCCGGCGCGAGATCGTTGGCATCCTCGACCGGCGCCGGTTTTTCGGCGGGCAAGGAGTTGCCGCTATCGGCAACCGCAGGTTCCGGGGCGGCAGCGTTGTCGCTGCTAACGTCGGATTTTGCGGTGCCTTGTGCAGCGGTGTCAGTTGCCGGCGTGGCGGATTTATTCGCGCCCGCAGCAGGCTTGTCCTGAGCCTGATTGGCATAAACCTTAGCGAAGCTGGACGCCTTGTCCCCGGGCTCAGCAGCCGCCGCCGGGGTATTGGCGGAAACGGCGAGTGTCTTGGCCGCTGGGCTGGCCTGAAGAAGGGAATTTGGGGTAACGGGCATGAAACGGTCTCCGCTGCACTGGATCGTAGGTACAGTTGAGTGAGTTGACTGCAAGGGTCGGGCCATCATGACCAAAGCGGCGTTAAAAGCATCGAATGGTCGGATTAACCGGACAGAGATCGCTGCCTTTCAGCCTCATAAAGCGGCCGGATGATGGCGAATTCGCCGTCGATGCTTTGAACCAGTGTTTCAATCTCCGCCAAATTTTTTTGCTTGGCATGCTGCTCCAGCTCATGGCACAGCGCAGCCAGGCGAACGGCGCCCATGTTGCTGCTGCTGCCCTTGAAACTGTGCGCAGTGGCGCCTAACCGTTCGGCATCGTCAGCCTGCCGCAGCAGACTCAAGCGCTCTTCGGAATCGGCGAGAAAGGTATCGAGCAATTCTGGATACCCGTCTCCCATAATTTCCTGCAACGCGCTCAGCACGTCACAGTCCAGATGTGTGTCAGCCACTTGTTCACTCCTTGATCAAGAATCCGTGAATTATGCCAGAGCGTCCCAGAAAAACTCCACGCACGCACTGCGCCCCTCGTCAGACCAGCTCGCATTACGGCCCAACTGGCGGACAAGGCTGACGCCACGGCCCGAGAGACGGACACTATCAAGCGACCGCTCCAGCACCCGCGCCACGTCAAAACCATTGCCACTGTCTTCAACCCGAACAGTCAGGCAACCGCCCTTGCCTTCTGGCGTGACCTGCAAATGCACCCGCACATAACCGTCCTGCAATGCATCCAGCCGCTCGTTGCGCTGAAGATAATAGCGTGCAAAGCCCGATGCATCGCTCTTGAGGCTTGAATCCAGACCCAGCACGCCGTGCTCCAGTGCATTGGAATACAACTCGGCGAGCACACTGTAGAGCGCGCCGCTTTGAGCCCGCAACCCGTGAACCTCAAGCAGTAACTGCAACAGGTAGGGCAACGGATTGAAACGCTTGAGGGTAGCGGCGCGGAACTCAAAACTTGCCGACCAGTCCAGTGGACAGGACTGGCCGCTGTCGGAGTACACCAGCGCAGGCGGGGTCAGTAGCGCCGCCTCCAGCAGACTGACCTCGACCATGCTCACGTCATCGCGGGCTTCGCCACCAAAATCCCGCAGGGCCTGTTCGATTTCCTCGAACAGCGTGTCAGGCTGACGATTGGCCGCAAACACCTGCCGCAACCGCTCCACGCCAAACAATTGTTCATCGCCATCACACGTGTCGATGACCCCGTCGGACAGCAGGAACACTCGATCCCCGACAGCCATCGGGAACACTTCGGTGCGGTCATCGAAGGTTTGCAGGCTCAGCACGCCCAGTGGCAGGTGACGCGCTGTCAGCGGCTTGCGCTCCCCCGTGGCGATAGTATGCAAATAGCCGTCCGGCATTCCGCCATTCCAGACCTCCACCGAGCGTCGTTGAAAGCTCAAACACAGCAAGGTGGCGCAGCAGAACATGTCCACCGGCAGGATGCGTTTGAGCTTGGCGTTCATCTCACGCAGGGTTTCAGGCAAGCCGTAGCCCTTGGCCGTCATGCCGTAGAAGACTTCGGCCAGTGGCATGGCGCCCACGGCCGCTGGTAAACCATGGCCGGTGAAGTCCCCCAACAGCACATGCATATCACCGGCCGGGGTGAAGGCGGCCAACAGCAGATCACCATTGAACAGCGCGTAAGGCGATTGCAGGTAGCGGATGTTCGGCGCACTCAGACAGCCGGAATGTGCGACCTTGTCGAATACCGCCTTGGCCACCCGCTGTTCATTGAGCAAATACTCGTGATGTTTGGCGATCTGGTCACGCTGCTGCAGCACGGTGGCCTGCAAGCGGCGCAAGCGATCCATCGCCTTGATCTTGGCCGCCAGAATGACCGGGTTGTACGGCTTTGCCAGAAAGTCATCGCCGCCAGCCTCCAGGCATCGGGCCAGGGCTTCGCTTTCGCTGAGCGAGGTCAGGAAGATGATCGGCACCAGGGTTTCCCCGGCCAGCAACTTGATCTGCCGCGCGGCCTCGAAACCGTCCATCACCGGCATCATGGCGTCCATCAACACCAGGTGCGGTCGCTGCTCACGAAATGCGTCGACCGCCTCCGCACCGTTGGCGGCCGTCAACACGTCATGACCTTGGCGGCGGACGATGTGAGACAGCAGCATGCGATCGGCCGCGCTGTCTTCGGCGATGAGGATCGTCAGGGGTTCGAGTGACTGCATGGCAGTCAACTGATGCCGAACAGTTTGTCGAAATTGGAGATGGCGAGGATCTTCCTCACGTCCGAACTGCAGTTGACCACGCGAATATCGGAATCGTCGCCACCGGCGTGATCCCGCAGCAGGAGCAACATGCCCAGCGCCGAGCTATCGAGGTAGGTCGCTTCTTTCAAGTCGACGACGACCGCCGAGAGCGCCTTATCTTCGTAAGACTCACGAAACTCCCGATGCTTGGTGAAATCGAATCGTCCCTTGATCGAAATCGTCAGCTTTTTCCCATCCTGGGAGACTTCTTTATGGACTGTCATTTAACCGCTTCCGATTGTTCAATACGGATCATGCCTGGGCAAGCGCTGCGACAACTCATCCAGCAATTTCTGCTCGCGCTTGTCTTCCAACTGCTGCGCCTCATCTCTGTAACGCTGTACAAGTTTTCGCAAGCCTTCGACACGCGCGAATGCCTGCTGCCAGGTGTCGCGCGCCTTGCTCAGGTTGTTCTGGTGCCAGTTCAGGCTTTGGCGCTGCTGATCGATGGCGGTGCCCAGTTGCGCCAGAAAGCCCTGATACCCAAGCAGCCACTGGCCGGAAACGCCACTGCTGCCGCGCACGATCCATTGTTCCTGGTATTCGAGGCGGAAGGCTTCAAGGTCGGCGAGCTTGCTTTCTGCCACGCGCACCTGGCCCTGAAAATGCCCGAGGCGCAGGACGGCGGTTTTCTCGGCCTTTTCGGCCATGTCCACCACCGGCGCCAGGCGCGCGGCTCGACTCACGGCCATGCTCGGTTAGCCGCCCGCTGCCGGAGCGAAGATGGAAGCGAGATGGTTTACGCTGGCGCCCATGCCGATGTTGTCGTTCAAACCCTGACGCAGGTAAGTGACCATGGCCGGCTGGAGCGAAATCGCCGTGTCGGTTTCACGATCACCGCCCGGCACATAAGCACCGACACTGATCAAATCACGACTCTGCTGATAGCGAGACCAGTACTGCTTGAACATCTGCGCGCGAGTCATGTGTTCCGGGCTGACGACCGACGGCATGACCCGGCTGATGGACGCTTCGATATCGATGGCCGGGTAATGACCCTCTTCAGCCAGTCGGCGCGACAACACGATGTGCCCGTCGAGCACGCCACGCGCGGCATCGGCAATCGGGTCCTGCTGATCATCGCCTTCGGACAACACGGTATAGAACGCCGTGATCGAACCACCGCCCTTCTCGGCGTTACCGGCGCGCTCCACCAGTTTTGGCAACTTGGCGAATACCGACGGCGGATACCCCTTGGTGGCCGGCGGTTCGCCAATGGCCAGGGCAATTTCCCGCTGGGCCTGGGCGAAACGGGTCAGGGAATCCATGAGCAACAGGACGTTCTTGCCCTTGTCGCGGAAATACTCGGCGATGCGCGTGCAGTACATCGCCGCGCGCAGACGCATCAGCGGCGCATCGTCGGCCGGCGACGCCACAACCACGGAACGCTTGAGCCCTTCTTCACCGAGGCTGTGCTCGATGAATTCCTTGACTTCGCGACCCCGTTCACCGATCAGCCCGACCACGATAATGTCGGCCTCGGTGAAGCGAGTCATCATGCCCAACAGCACCGATTTACCGACACCGGTACCGGCGAACAGCCCGAGCCGCTGGCCGCGACCGACCGTCAACAAACCGTTGATGGTGCGAATACCCACATCCAGCGGTTCGCTGATCGGTTCACGCTTGAGCGGGTTGATGGTGGGACCGTCCATCGACACCCAGTCTTCGGCTTTCATCCCGCCTTTGCCGTCCAGCGCACGACCGGCGCCATCGAGCACCCGACCCAGCATGCTCATGCCCATTGGCAAGCGGCCGGTATCGGCCAGCGGGACCACCCGGGCACCGGGGGCAATGCCGGCAACGCTGCCTACAGGCATCAGGAAGACTTTGCTGCCGGAGAAACCCATGACCTCGGCTTCGACCTGCACCGGGTGATAGCTGTCGTCGTTGATGACTATGCAGCGGCTACCCATGGCAGCGCGCAAGCCTTCAGCTTCGAGGGTCAGGCCGACCATGCGCAGCAAGCGGCCTTCCAGAACCGGCGCGCCGGCAAGCTCCGTGGCCTCGGCGTAACCGCCCAGGCGCTTGGCGAAGCTGGTGCGATCAAGGCGCATCGGGGTCGTCCAGTTGCGGCTCGACAGCAGGCGTTTCGTCGACCGGCAATTCCAGGCTCAAATCCGGCGCAGACGGGTGCAACGCCTGATCGTGTAGCTGATCGAGCAGCTTGGCCATGACTTGGGCAACGCGGGTTTCGACGGTGGCGTCAATTCGGCTGTGTTCCGTCTCAACTCGGCAACCGCCGGGCAACAACGACTCGTCTTCGACGATGCGCCAGGTTTCTTCATGGCGTTCGCGCAACGCTTTGACTTGTGCGAAGTCCTGCGGATTGATGTACAAGCGCACATTGCCCGCGCCTAAAGGCAAGAGCTTGAGCGCTTCACGCATGACGTGTTCAATCTGCGTCGAATCGATGGCCAGTTCGCGCTGAATCACTTGTTTGGTGATGTGCTGCACGAGGTCGACCAGCGACTTTTCAATCTGGGTGTCCTGCTCGGCGATAGGCTCGAACAGGTTGACCATCAGTTGCTCCAGCCCCGCGATTTTCGGCGCCAGTGCCGTTTCGGCTTCCTGACGAACCTTGAGCGTGGTGCTGTGAAAACCTTCTTTCTCGCCCACGGCGAAGCCTTCGTTGTAGGCGTCCTGGCGAATCGCTTCGAGTTCTTCGAGGGTCAGTGGCTGGACTTCGTCCAGCGGCACTTCTTCCATCTCTGGCGGCTCGGGCTCAGGTTCAGGCTCGGGCTCTGGCACGAAAGGGTCGAAACTGGGCAGCGCCCAGACGTCGAAAGCGGCAACGTGCTTGCCACGAATCAGGTCGGTCTGGGACTCATCATGTTTGGACGACATAGTGACCTTAAATCATCTCTTCGCCGCCCTTCCCGCCGAGAACGATTTCTCCGGCTTCGGCCATACGGCGGGCAATGGTGAGGATTTCTTTCTGCGCGGTTTCCACATCGCTGACACGCACCGGGCCTTTGGCCTCGAGGTCGTCGCGCAACAGTTCGGCCGCCCGTTTGGACATGTTCTTGAAGATCTTTTCCTTGACGCCTTCGTCCGACCCCTTGAGGGCCAGCACCAGCACGTCGGAGGACACTTCGCGCAGCAACGCCTGAATCCCGCGGTCGTCGACATCGGACAGGTTGTTGAACACAAACATGAGGTCTTCGATCTGACCGGACAGGTCTTCGTCAACTTCGCGGATCGAGTCCATCAGCTGACCTTCGATCGAGCTGTCGAGGAAGTTCATGATGTCGGCCGCGCGCTTGATGCCACCCAGGTTGGTGCGCGAGGCATTCGAGTTGCCGGAGAACTGCTTCTCGAGAATCTGGTTGAGTTCTTTCAGGGCCGCCGGCTGCACGGTGTTCAGCGAGGAGACTCGTAGAATGATGTCCAGTCGGACCTTGTGGTCGAAGTTTCCGAGTACTTCGCCGGCCTGATCCGGGTCGAGATACGCCACCACGATCGCCTGGATCTGTGGATGCTCGTAACGGATCACGTCGGCGACGGCGCGCGGCTCCATCCACTTCAGGCTGTCGAGGCCACTGGTGTTGCCACCCAAGAGGATGCGATCGATCAGGCCGTTGGCCTTGTCTTCGCCCAAGGCCTGGGTAAGCATTTTGCGCACGTAGTCGTCGGAGCCGACGCCCAGGCTGGTCTGGTCGCCGACGATGTCGACGAACTCGCTCATGACCTGCTCGACTTGCTCGCGGTGCACGTTGCCCATCTGGGCCATCGCCACACCCACGCGCTGGACCTCTTTAGGACCCATGTGACGCAATACCTGGGCAGCATCGGTCGAACCGAGGGACAGCAGCAGAATCGCGGCTTTGTCGACCTTGGACAGTTTGGCGGCAACGGCTCGGTTATCACTCATCTGCGTTAATCCACTCTTTCACGACCTGGGCCACACGACCCGGATCTTCTGCCACCAGACTCTTGATTGCATTCAACTGTGCGTCATAGCCTTCGCTCGGGCTTGGCAGCAGGATGCTTTGCGGGCCGCCGAGGCTGACGCGGTCGTTGGCCAGTTCGCCGTCCAGGCCGCCCATGCCACCCAACTCGACGTCGCTGCCGACCAGTTGCTTATCTTTGCCGCCACCGGTGATGTTGTTGAGTACCGGACGCAGCACGCCGAACACCAACACCAGGATGAACAAGACACCCAGCAATTGCTTGACGATGTCCCAGAACCACGGCTGCGAGTAGAACGGAATATCGGCAATCACTTCACCGCGTTCTGCGGAGAACGGCATGTTGATCACGCTGACGCTATCGCCACGGCTGGCATCGAAACCGACCGCGTCCTGCACCAGACGGGTGAAGCGCGCCAATTCATCGGCAGTCCACGGTGCCCGGGTAGTTTCGCCGTTGGCGGCGTTAACCTTGACCTGATCGTCCACCACCACCGACACCGACAGGCGATTCAGTCGGCCCTGCTGTTGCTTGGTGTGGCTGATGGAGCGGTCGAGTTCGAAGTTCTTGGTGGATTGTTGACGCTTGTCTGCCGGGTACGGCGCCAGCATGGGCTGACCGGTGGCAGGGTCCATGATTTGTTGACCGTTGGCATCGATCAACGGCTGACCTGGCTGCACCATGCCGGCCGAAGCAGCAGTGCCACCGGTGGATTGCGGTGCAGAGGCTGGCGACGGCGGCTGGTTGCTCAAGGCACCCGGCACACCTTGCGGGCCATTGCTGGCGGTGCGTTGTTCGTTGACCGACTGCTCGCTGCGCAACGCCGGTTGATCAGGGTTGAACTGCTCGGAGGTTGACTCGACGGCACTGAAATCGACGTCGGCTGACACTTCAGCCTTATAACGATCGTTGCCCAGCACCGGTTGCAGGATGTTGTGCACGCGCTGGGTCAGCATGCTTTCCATGCGGCGGCTGTAATCGAATTGCTTGCCGGCCATGCTCAGTTCGGAGTTTTCCGCCTGATCCGACAGCAGGTTGCCCTTCTGGTCGACGACGGTGATCTGCGACTTGCTCAGTTCAGGAACACTGGTCGCGACTAGGTTGATGATCGCGACCACTTGACCGGGCTCCAGCGAGCGACCGGAATACAGTTCAACCAGAACCGAAGCGCTCGGCTTGCGTTCGTCACGCACGAACACCGAACTTTTCGGAATCGCCAGGTGCACGCGGGCGCCCTTGACGTTGTTCAGGCTGGAAATGGTGCGCGCCAGTTCGCCTTCGAGGCCACGACGATAACGGGTCGCTTCCATGAACTGGCTGGTCCCGAGGCCTTGGTCCTTGTCGAGGATTTCAAAGCCGATGTTGCCATCGCTGGGAGTGACACCAGCCGCCGCGAGCTTCAGTCGCGCACGGGACAAATCATCGGCCTTGACCAGCAAAGCGCCAGAGTTCGGTTCAACGGTGTAAGGAATATCGGCGGAGGCCAGGGTATCCATGACCTGCTTGGCGTCCATACCGGCAAGGCTGCCATACAGAGGCCGGTAGTCCGGTTGCTGAGACCACAGCACCACGGCAAAACCAATCGCCACGCTCGCAGCCAGGCCGACCAACAGGCCCACCTGACGCAACATGGTCATCTCGGAGAGGTTTTCCAGGAAGGACAACCCAAACAGCGGCGGTTTGCCGTCTATTGGAGTGACCTTGGCCGGAACGTTATCGGCGACTGCTTCTGCCATGACTCAATTTGTCCTTAAACCGGCATCTGCATGATGTCTTGGTAAGCCTGAACCAGCTTGTTACGCACTTGCGTCAACGCCTGGAAAGACACGCTAGCCTTCTGCGAGGAAATCATGACGTCCGTCAGGTCGACGCCGCTCTTGCCGATCTCGAAAGCACTGGCCAACTGAGTGGACGCCTGCTGAGTGTCGTTCACTTTATTGACGGCTTGACCGAGCATGTCGGAAAAGCTGCTGCCACCCAGTTCAGGGACTGCGGCAGTCGATTTAGGCGCAGACATGGCATCCATTTGCATGGAACGCATATCCAGCATCAACCGATTAAATTCAATACCTTGGCTCATGATCCACTCTCGTTGACGACCCGCAATTTTTTGACACTCACTCGGCGGGTAGTGAGGTGTTAGCAACAAGGGTGCCAGCTACGCGACCACGCCAAACAAAAGCCCTCTCCAGACTTCACACAAACTTCTGTAGGAGCTGGCTTGCCAGCGAAGTCGGCGTCACGGCCACCATTGATTCGCTGGCAAGCCAGCTCCTACAGAAGTTTGTGTTGCAGCGTGAATGGTTGTTCGCCAAACCTTCAGGTGGCGAACAAACAGGCTTCCACATCCATTCCGGCATCACGCATCTGCGCCAGCTTGTAGCGCAACGTACGCGGACTGATGCCCAGTCGCTCGGCAGCTTCCTTGCGACGGCCGCGCTCAGAACGCAGGGTATCGATGATCATCTGGAATTCGCGGCGCCGCAGATCATCGCCCAGTGCGCCGGCCGATTCAGCGTCAACTTCTACGGCGCGTACCGGTGCGACTACCCATGTTGGCAACGGCGCACACGCAACCGGCCCGGACAAACAGAAATCCTGCGGCTGGATCAAACCGCCCTGCTGCAGAATCAAGGCCCGCTGGATCGCATTGTCCAGCTCACGCACATTGCCAGGCCACGGATAACCGATCAGGCACGCCTGCGCTTCGGGCGACAGTCGCGCAGCTGCATGCTTCATTTTATTGACGTGTTTGGCCAACAGTCGCTCGGCCAGCGGCAGGATGTCCGCAGTGCGCTCGCGCAGCGGACGCCAGGCCAGCGGAAACACCGACAGCCGATAGTAAAGGTCTTCACGAAAACGCCCCGCCGCCACTTCGCCGGCCAGATCGCGGTTGGTGGTGGCCACGACCCGAATGTCCAGCGTGATCGTTTTGCGTGCGCCCACCCGCTCGACTTCACGCTCCTGCAAAACGCGCAGCAACTTGGCCTGAAGGCCGAGGGGCATTTCGGAAATTTCGTCGAGCAGAATCGTGCCGCCGTCAGCTTGTTCGAACTTGCCGGCCTGCGCTGAAATGGCACCCGTGAACGAACCCTTTTCGTGACCGAACAACGTGGCTTCAAGCATGTTGTCGGGGATCGCTGCGCAGTTGATCGCAATAAATGGCTGACTGGCGCGATGGGAATGCTGATGAATGTAGCGCGCCAACACTTCTTTGCCGGTGCCGGACTCGCCCGAGATGAGTACCGTGGAATCACTGCGTGCCACTCTGGTGGCCAACTCCAGCAATTGCGCGCTGGCCGGTTCGAACGCGATCGGCCCTTCGCCGTCGACCGCACCGAGATTGCCCAATGCATGACGCGCCACCAAATCAAGCAATGCCTTGGGCTCGAACGGTTTGACCAGATAATCCGCCGCCCCCTGGCGCATCGCATCGACTGCCCGTTCGACGGCACCATGGGCCGTCATCAGCAGCACCGGCAATTGCGGATGACGCGCCCGCAGCAAACCGAGCAGCTGGTGCCCGTCCATGCCCGGCATATTGACGTCACTGATCACCAGATTGAACGCCTCGACTGCCACCGCCGCCAACGCATCTTCTGCCGAACCGACCGCCTTGAAATCGTGCCCCGCCAGCATCAGCGTATCGGCCAATGCTTCGCGTAGCGCGCGGTCATCCTCGACCAGTAAAACCTTGATTGCCATGCCTTTCATTCCACTCCCCGGGCAATGGGCTTTTCACCCGAAAAAAGCGGCAGAATCACTTGAGCACACGTGCCCCGACCCGGCCGCGAACGCAGCTGCAATTCTCCCTGATGCGCACGCGCCACCGCCTTGACCACGGTCAGACCCAACCCGGTTCCAGTGGTTTTGGTGGTGAAAAACGGCTCGCCCAGACGTGCCAGAACGTGGCTGTCGATGCCACTGCCGCTGTCACTGACGCACACGCGCAGGGTGTTTTCACGGGTATAAAAGTGAACTTTCAAGCGGGCATCGCCGGCACTCGCCTGAATCGCATTCTCGACCAGATTGAGGATCGCCCCGATCAGCGTGTCGCGATTACACAGCAACTCGCCAGCGTGACTGTCGCACTGCCAACGGACTGACAGGTCTTGAACATGCGTCAGTGCTGCCGCTTGCAGCGATTGCATCAACTGTTTCGGCGTGATGCGATCGGTCAGCGGTAGCTCACCGCGCGCGAACACCAGCATGTCGCGAACCTGATGTTCCAGTTCATGCAAACGCTCTTTCAGGCGACCGGCAAAACGCTGCTGCGTAGCGACTGGCAGCTCTTGCTCAGCCAAGTGACTGGCATAAAGCAAAGCAGCTGACAACGGCGTACGAATTTGATGAGCCAGCGAGGCGACCATTCGGCCGAGGGAAGACAAGCGTTCGTGACGGGCCAGTTGATCTTGCAGGTGACGGGTTTCAGTCAGGTCGTTCAGCAGCACCAACTGACCCGGCTCAGCGTCCAGCGAGCGAGTGGCAATCGACAGACGCCGACCGTCCTTGAGAGAGATCTCATGACCGTCGTCTTTGCGAGGCGCGAAACAACGGGCGATGACCTGCCGCCAGAGCTCACCTTCGAGTGGCAGACCGAGCAATTCGTACGCCGCCGGGTTGGCTTCGCGCACAATGCCTTGGGCATCGATAACGATGACGCCGCCGGGCAACAGGTCGAGGAGATTTTGCAGACGATTAGCCAGGCGTTCTTTTTCCGCCAGCTCCTGCATGCGCTGCGCACTGACCACCGCCAACTCGCCCTTCAGCTCGGTGACACGGGCTTCAAGCAGGCTGTAGGAGTCGGTCAATTGACTCGACATCTGACTGAACAGCGCAAACGCCTGCTCAAGGCCAAGCCGGCTTGCCTGCTCTACGGACGACTGTCCCGAAGCGTCAGGGACAGGAGACAACTGGGCGGCTTGGGGCATTGTGCTCTCTCGCTTGGCTGACCGTCAGTTAAACGGAACGTTGCGAGGGACTTAGCAATACCCGTGCCTAAAAAAAACCGCCCAAATATGAAGGACTTGAAAAACAGGCGTCAATCATCTGCCTGTTCATCACCGTCGCGACGGCTCATGCCGTACTTGCGCATCTTCTCCACCAGCGTGGTGCGACGAATACGCAGGCGTTCAGCTGCGCGCGCCACAATGCCATTGGCATCATCCAGCGCTTGCTGAATCAGGCCCTGCTCCAGACCACCGAGGTAGTCCTTCAGGTCCAGGCCTTCCGGGGGCAGCATGGCAGTGGTGGTGAAGTCCGGGGAATGACCATTGATGGCCACCCGCTCTTCAAGATCACTGCGCAGGCTGTCGACCAACTGTTCGTCTTCGTCATCGACGTAGCGGAATTTCTTCGGCAACTCGACCACACCAATCACCCCGTACGGGTGCATGATCGCCATGCGCTCCACGAGGTTGGCGAGTTCGCGAACGTTGCCCGGCCAACCGTGACGACACAACGACATGATCGCGGCGGAATTGAAACGGATCGACCCGCGCTTCTCGTGCTCCATGCGCGAGATCAACTCGTTCATCAGCAACGGGATGTCTTCGACACGCTCACGCAGGGGCGCCATCTCGATCGGGAACACGTTCAGGCGGTAATACAAGTCTTCGCGGAACGTGCCGATCTCGATCATGCTTTCGAGATTCTTGTGGGTCGCGGCAATGATGCGCACGTCGACACTTTGGGTCTTGTTACTGCCCACGCGCTCGAAGGTGCGTTCCTGCAGAACACGCAGCAACTTGACCTGCATCGGCAGCGGCATGTCGCCGATTTCATCAAGAAACAGGGTGCCGCCGTTGGCCAGTTCGAAACGCCCGGCACGGCTGGTGATCGCCCCGGTGAAGGCACCCTTCTCGTGGCCGAACAATTCGCTTTCCAGCAACTCGGCCGGGATCGCCCCGCAGTTGACCGGAACGAACGGCGCGTCACGACGCCTGGAGTGATAGTGCAAGTTGCGCGCAACCACTTCCTTGCCGGTGCCGGACTCGCCAAGGATCAGTACGCTGGCGTCGGTGTCGGCCACTTGCTGCATCATCTGACGGACGTGTTGAATCGCCCGGCTGGTGCCGACAAGGCTGCGAAACAGATTAGGCTCACGGTGACGACCGCGCTCGCGGGCCTGGTCGTACATTTCGCGATAGACCTGGGCACGGTGCAGGGAGTCGAGCAATTTGCTGTAGCTGGGTGGCATTTCCAGGGTCGACAGCACTCGACGTCGCTGGTCCTCTGGCAAGTCAACGGAAGAATTATCGCCCATTAACAAAACCGGAAGGAACTCATCCCAGGTTGCGAGTGTCTTTAGCAAGCCCGCAAGTGCGCCAGGAGCATTGACCGTCCCGATGAGGACACAGATCACGTCACGACTTGAAGACAAAGAGCCGACAGCCTGCTGCCAGTCATGGCTACCACAGGGTAAATTTTCCTCACCAAGAAAATTTAAAATCACCGCTAAATCGCGGCGGCGGACGCTATCGTCATCAATCAGCAGAATTTTGGTTTCACGCCACATGCAATAGCAACTTCCCTAGTCAACTCAATGCCCAAAATGCTGGGGCAAGCTAAACGCTTGCAGGCCTGATATGCCTGAAGACGACTGAAATCTGGAACCAGCCACTAGTTAAGTCAAAAAACCGTGCACAGTCAAATTTATGGCGCACTATCATTGGATTAACTGAGGATTAATTAACCGAACAGATGGTAAACCTTTGCCGCGCTCTTCGCATGATTGATCTGAGACATTTCATCGACTATCGCCTGACGCTCGCCCATCGTCGCCGTCAATAAATCTTTGTATACCGCTAACAACCTTTCCAGATTGCTGCGCAATGCTTCTTCGTCGATAGGCGCCTCGCTCAGCACCTCGTCAACGCATTCTCGACAGGCCGTATCGAGTTCGCCGATAGCATCCCAATTGCGCGCCGCCAGGGCGTCGACAAGGGCTTCACGGGTTTCCTCTATTCGCCGCAGTGCTTGACTCATGACGTCATCCTTAGACCCGCAGGCCTATTGATTGGCAATTGCATCCCAACCGCTTTTCAGGGTTTCAAGCAAACCTGATACTTCGTCGATGATCGCCGCATCGCTATTGCGATTGGCTTCCATCAAGCGCGTCATCATGTAGGCGTACAAATTGTCGAGCTGCTGCAGCGAAGCCGGATCTTCGGTCTTTTCCGGGTTCAAGCCATCGCGCAGGCCGATGATGATGTCCACGGCCTTGCCCATCATCAACCCCTTGAGTGCGATGTCGCCACGCTCCATGGCGCCCTTGGCCTGAGCCATGCGGTCCAGTCCACCCTCCATCAGCAACTGCACCAGGCGGTGGGGGTTGGCTTCAGAGATCTGAGCATGGGAATTGACCTTCTGATATTGGCGAAGGGCTCTCATGGGGTTCATGTTTCTACCTCGTGACGGACAACAACTTGAAAGGGATTGCTCTGATCTTTATGTCGACTGATCGACCCATAACTTTAACGCAGACCCGCCACCAAAGAAAAAAACCCAGGCACTGTCATTTCAGACGGCCTGGGTTTTTTTATGCCTGATCCGGATCAGTCGGACTTGGGATTGTTCAGCGCATTCAATGTGGTCATGATGCTGTCGCTTTGAGCGCGCAGCTGAGCCACCAGGGAGTCCATCGCCGAGTACTTGGCGCTCAGGCTCGCTTGCAGGCTGGTCATGCGTGTATCGAGGGTTTCCTGCTGCTTCTTCAGGTCGTTCAGGCTGTCGCTCAAGCTCGCCGAACGCGCTGCAAAAACCCCGGTATTTTTCTGCGCGAAGCTGTCGGTCGCGGACTTCATGCGCGCAAGCAAACCGGTATCGCCTGTAAAGATCCCGTTGATATCGGCGGCATTGGTGAGCGCCGCCGCACCAAATACTTTGTCGTCGATCGACAGTAATCCTGTCTTCTGGTCGGTCTCGACTCCGAACTGTGCGAGGGACTTCATCTGACCGGTGCCACCCATGGCGTTCAACTCGGTACGTACCGAGGATACCAACGAACGCAAAGAGGCATCACCCGTGAGCGCGCCCGACGTCAAAGAACCATCGGCATTGGTAGTGACCTGGGTCTCGGTACTGATAGCCTTGATCAGCGCGTTGTAGGTGTCGACAAAACCCTTGACCGACGACTTCAGCGTCGTAGTGTCGGCTGACACGGTGATTGTGGAGGGCGTTGCCGCACCACCGCCGGACGGAACCGGAGAAACACCCGTCAGCTTGACGGTAATCCCGCTCACTGCGTCGGCAATGGTATTGGTTTTGGACTCCATTACCACGCCATCAAGTGTGTACTTGGCATTCTGTGGCGAAGCGAGGACCGAAGTGCCGGATTCCAGACCGGAGTTGCCCGACAAGGTCAGGTCCGAACCGACACCCGTGGTACTGGACGTCAGCACCATGCGAGAGCCATTGGCGTCGGTCAGGATGTTAGCGCTCAAGCCCTGGTTCGCGTACTGGGAGTTGATTGAGTCGCGAACCTGCTGCAACGTCGCGCCAGCTGGAATGCTGACATCAAAGGTGTTGCTGCCCTGCTTGATGCTCAGCGTGGACGGCACCGAACCGGCGTTTACCACCGAAGAAGCGCCGCCGGTGAAGACCTTGGTGGAAATTTTCGAAGCCGTTGCCAACTGGGTAACCAACAGCGAGAAATTGCCCGGTGCCGCACCTGTACCCGTGGTTACGGTGGCGACTTTTTCATCGGAGGACGAACCGCTCAACCCGCTGAAGCTGGAGGCGGTCTTCATGTTATCCAACGCACCACGGAAGGCATCCAGCGCCGCCTGGATTTTGCCAATGGACGATAGCGAGGTGGTTGCTTTCAGCGTCTGATTGTTGATTTGCGTCTGTTTTGGCGCTCTTTCGGAGTCCACCAAAGACTTCACAATCGCTTGGGTATCGATGTTCGAACCAATACCGCTAACCGATGTACCCGCCATCCTCTCTCTCCTTATCCAGTGGCTGCCGTTTTCTTGACCGGGAACGTCTTAAACGGTAACAACAACAAAATTCATGCCAGTTCAGACTTTGTCGTTAAACAACAAACTACTGGCGTCCGACAGGCTTTGTGCCAGTTTAAGTGCAGCTTCCGACGGGATCTGACGAATCACGAGTCCCGTTTCGGTGGCGATGACCTTGACCACGACCCGGCCGGTGGAATCATCAATGGAAAAATCCAGATTGCGCTGGGCAGCCTGGACGAACTCCTGAATATCAGTCACGGCCTTTTCCAGCTCGTCGCGCTTGGGCTCGGAGCCCGACGATTCGACGGCTTCAGCCTTGGGCTGATCCTGTTTGCCGGTAACAGACGGCGTTGCGCTCTGCTGGGCAACCGCGGGATAAGACAGGTTCAACTTGACGCTCATGTCCATGTTAAATCTCCTCATCGCTTAAAAGACAAAAGGGCACGTAAACGCGCCCTTCCGTCATTCACCAACTACTGGAATTAACCCAGCAGTTTCAGCACAGCCGATGGCAGCTGGTTAGCCTGGGACAGGATCGCGGTGGACGCCTGTTGCAGGGTTTGCTGCTTGGTCAACTGAGCAGTTTCGGCCGCGAAGTCAACGTCCTGGATCACGCCACGAGCAGCAGTGGAGTTGTCCGAGATGCTGCGCAGGTTCGATACAGTGCTGTCGAAACGGTTTTGTACAGCACCGAGGTCAGCACGCTGGGAGTCGATGTTGGCGATTGCCTGGGTGATCACATCAACTGCGTCTTGCGCGTTCGCCGCAGTGGTCACGTCAGTGTTGGAAACAGCTAATTTGGCAGAGGCGGTAGTGGCACCGAACAAATCAGCCACAGTCGCTGCGGTACCACTAACAGAATAACCGTTGGTGGAGTTCAGCTTCATAGCACCAGTGGCAATTACACCTGCGGCAATGGCCGTAGAGGCACCGAGAGTACCAGCACCGTTTTTGGTTGCAATCGAGATACCAAGAGCGCCGGCGTCACCAGCAGTGAAACTGATGTTCTCACCAGTGTCGGACTTAATCGACAAGCCAGTTTTGGCATCGTTATTAACACTGATACCCAGTTTTGCTGCGTTGGACTTCAACTGTTCAGCCATATCGGCAGCACTAGTTACGCCAACAAAGGCTACCGAAGCACCACCCACCTTCATGGTGAAGTTAGCAGGAGTAGCTGCGTTGACAACAGCAGCGTTAAAGGTGAACTGGGCTTCAGTGCTGGCAGTGGCACTCAGACCACCGATAGCGCCGTTAAACTGAGCTGCGGTAGTCTTAGCAGAGTCAGCAGTGCCGATAGTCAAAGTTGCTGTCTGACCACTACCAACAATAGTGACAGAACCAGTGGTCACACCAGCGCCCGGCTTGATGGAAGCACTCTTCATCTGCTGTGAGCCGATGTTGTTAGCCGATACATCGCCCAGAGTCATGTTGATGGTCTGGTTGGAGTTAGCACCAACCTGGAAAGCAGTAGTACCGAAAGAACCGTCCAACAGGTTACGACCACCGAAAGTAGTGGTGGTAGCGATACGGGTCAGTTCGGAAGTCAGAGCCGAGTATTCAGCGTTGTTCGACTTACGGTCTTCAGCGCTTGGCGAGCCGTTCGCGGAAGCCAGAGCCAGAGTACGCATTTTCTGCAGGATGTTGGTGGATTCTTGCATCGCGCCTTCAGCTGTTTGCGCGATGGAGATACCGTCACCGGCGTTCTTGATGGCAGTGCCCAGGCCGTTGATTTGGCTGGTCAGACGGTTGGAAATTTGCAGGCCAGCCGCGTCATCTTTTGCGCTGTTGATACGCAGGCCGGAGGACAGGCGCTGCATGGAGGTCTGCAGGTTACCGGAAGCTTTGTTCAGGTTGTTCTGAACGGTCAAGGAAGCAAGGTTGGTGTTTACGGTTAAAGCCATGACGAAATCCTCGTTGGATGGATACTGCGGCTTCCGGCCCTGGCAACCGCCGGGTGTGGCCTAGAGAACCTACGTAATAGTTATCGTCGTGATGCGGCTTTGCTTGAGCAGTTTTTTGAAAATTTTTAGTGGCAGGGTGCCAGCCCTTTATTTTCATGGCTTGGGAGCCAGAAAATCGGCGCCAGAAAAACGCAAAACGCCCGGCAACTCAGGTTGCCGGGCGTTTTTTTACGTCGATGGTTGAGCGGGTCAGCCGCGATAGAGAATCGCCGAGCCCCACGACAAACCGACACCGAAGCCACTGATGGCCACGCGCGTCCACTTGGAATCGAAAACGTGGTTCTGCAGCAATAGCGGAATGCTCGACGACACCGTGTTACCGGTTTCGAGCATGTCCTTGACGAACTTCTCCGGCTCACCTTCTTCGAAGCGGCGTGCCACGGCATCGACGATGGCCGCACTGCCTTGGTGAATGCAGAAGGCATCGATATCAGCCGCCTGCAAATTGGATTCTTCCAGCAACTCATGCAAATGCGCCGGGACTTTCAACAAAGCAAAGTTGAACACCTGGCGACCATTCATGAAGAACACCCCGTCGCTGACCTTCAGGTGCGGCGCGCCGGAACCGTCAGTGCCGAACTTCGACTTGCCAAGTTGCCAGACCGCATTTTCGCCCATCCAGGTGGCGGTAGCGGCATCGCCGAACAGCATGGTGGTGTTGCGATCTTCCGGATCGACGATCTTCGAATAAGGATCGGCAGTGATCAGCAGGCCATTTTTCAGCCCTGCCGCTTCCATGAAGCCTTTGATTACATAGATGCCGTAAACGTAGCCGGAGCAGCCCAGGGAAATATCGAATGCAGCGACATGCGTCGGTAAGCCCAGCTTGTCCTGAACGATTGCAGCGGTGTGCGGCAACCCTTCTTCATCGCCGTTCTGGGTGACGACGATCAAGCAGTCGATGGCTTCACGTTTTAATTCGGGACTGGCGGCGAACAGCGCATTGGCTGCTTCGACACACAGGTCGGACGTTTCCTGATCGGCACCCATGCGCGGTAAAAACGCAGAACCGATTTTTCCTAGAATAAAGGTTTCGTCCTTGTCGAACTTTGCACCCTGGGCGTAATTATCAATCCCGGCTGCCGGCACGTAACTCGCTATATTTTTTATGCCAATCATTATGGCTTCCCAATAATAAACAGCTGAACATCGCCGCTCGCTGAATCGAGGGCGTCTACAGTCAGGGCTGGCCCCCAGAGGAGGCATCGTCGGGGCTCAAGCACACACCTTGAACAACCCGCCACCTTCACCGCCCGCAGACAGGATACAGTGAAGATGYGCGTTTTGACTGACGGGTCACTCAGAGATCGCTGCTTTCTTTGATTTTGTGGTCCGGATCCAACCCCAAACGGCCTCGCCTCTTCTCAAAAAAAAGTGAAAAAAAAGCCAGCCCCCTTTGACAGGGACTGGCTGCGAGCGGTCAAGACCGACTCAGAGCTTGTTGAACAGGCTCAACTGGGAAACCCTGGCGAATGCCAACTGCGCGGCCTGCAGCATGGTTTGCTGCAAGGTCAGGCGGGTCAGCACTTCCGCCGGATCAGCGTTCTTGATCGAGTTGCTTGTCGATTCGTTGATCAGGCTGGTGCTGGTGTTCTGATCAGTCTGCATGTCCATCATATTGCCCCGGGCACCGATCGCGCCACGAGCCAGGTCGACCTGATTCTTGCCGTTGTTCAGGTTGGCAATGGACGACGCTATCGTGTCTTCCAGAAAGCGCTGGGCGGTCGGGTTACCCTGGGTTGGCGAGTCGAGCGCCGAGCGCAACTGGCTAATGGTGTCGAGGACGTTCTGGGTCTGGTGTGTGTTGACCGCGATATCGAACTGATCACCCGCATTGAGCACACCCGGCGGGGTGCCGCCAGTGAGGGTGAAGTCAACTCCGGCCGCTGTTGCCACGCCTGCCACCACGGTCCCGGAGGTTACCGGCGTACTGCTGCTGGTCAACGGGCGGGCATAGAGTTCAAAGGTCCCGGGGCCGGTAAACTTCATGACCGCCCCGCCTTCAGGGAAGAAACTGTTGTAATCAGCGGTGTTGCTCACTGTTGCGTTGCTCATGACAACCGTCGAGACGTTGCTCGGGGCACGGTTGCTGACGAAGCTGTCCGGTTTGGCCGACAACTCGAAACTGTGAGTGGCGATGAAGCCATCGATGTTGGTGGCGTTATCGCCAGCCTGTGGGGTGATGTCCAGCTTGAACGTCACACCACGGAAGTTGATGTCGGAACCGCCCTCGGCATTCGGGTCGAACACGCCCCCCTGAGTCGATTCTGCGGTTCTGTCATTGCCCGCGGCATCGGTGATTACGTACTGGGTGCTGCTGGTGAACTGCAACTTGTAAGGCTCGCCGCTGCGGAAGTTCGCATCAAAGGCCGGACCAGAGCTCACCAGACCTGGCGACAGCTTCACGCGCCCGTCATCCACTGGCGGCGTGAGCATGGTGGTCGAACTGCGGGCAGCGTTGATCGCCTGCTGGAAAACATCCCAACCGGTATCATTCAAACCCAGCGACATCGAATCGCCAATTTTCAGCTCCAGCTGAGTCTGGTCACCCTGATAGCTGTAGGTGCCGTCGCTGTTGCGCACAAACGGTTGAGTGTTGTTGCTGGCGCCGGAGAAGATGTACTTGCCGTTGGCGTCCTTGCTGTTCATCAAACTCAGCAATTGTTCTTCGGACTGTTTGAGTTCTGCAGCAATGGATTTACGGTCATCGTCGTTCAACGAACCACCACCGGCACGCACCGCCAACTCGCTGACTTTTTGCAGCACGTTGTTGATGCTGTCCAGCACGCTTTCTTCTTGAACTTGAGCCGTGTTCAACGCGTTGATGTTAGTTGTGTACTGACCCAACATGGCTTTTTGCTGTTCGAGTTGCAGCAACCGGGCCGCACCGACAGGATCATCCGCTGCCGTTTCAAGCTTGATGCCGCTGCTGGCTTGCTCGGCCGTCTTCATCACGTTATTGAGGTTGCGAGAGTAGTTGGCAGCCGTCGTCGCGTAATACTGTGCGGTAGAAATTCGCATGTTCTACGGCTCCTTAAAGGGCATTGATCAGAGTGCTGAAAGTTTCCTGCGCAGCCTTGATGATCTGCGAAGAGGCCGTGTAGTACTGTTGATACTTGGTCAGATTACCGGCCTCTTCATCGAGGTCGACACCCGACATCGAGTCACGGGCGTTTCGGGCACCGGTCAAGATGGTGTCAGTGGCTGTGCCATCCATTTGAGCCTGCTTGGCCTGGGAGCCGACGTTCGACACCAGACCACCATACGCATCGGTAAAACTCACACCCGGGTTGGTGGCCGTGGCGCCAACCGTCGCCTTGGTTTGCAGACCGAGCAACGCCTGAGCGTTGCGGTTGTCGGTGCTGTCGGCCGAAGTCATGGAAATATTGAAACTGTCACCTGAAGCAGGGCTGCCGCTGACGGTCATCCCCACACTGAAGGTTTTGGCATTGCCACCGGCATCGGTGTAAGGCACCGCAATATTCAAGTCGTTGTTCTGGCCAGGCACGATGTTGCCGGTGCCGATGCTGGTGCCTTTGGCGTCGAACACTTCATAGGCAGTGGCGCTGGTCATGAGCATGCGAACCGGCATCGATGCCTTGACCGCAGTCTGTACTTCGAGACGCTGGGCCGGATCGTAGATATCCAGGGCAGTGTTCAGTTTCGCCTGGCTGACAGCACCGGTGCCGTCATTGCCCGAGGCCTTGGTGGACGTCAGCGGAGCGGCCGTGGCCAGGGTTTTGGCGTCGGTCATGACCGTGGTCATGTCTGCGGCGGCACTGCGCGACGGGGTAATCTTGAAACTGTCGCCGGCGGTGACCGAACCCGCGTTCAGGCTCAGGCTGAAGCCATCGATGACCGGATCAGCGGCAGGCGGTGTGGCGAAGGCGAAGTTGCCCATGTTGGTGTTATCGGACAGGCGACGCACGTTGTAGCCCGTGGCAGTGATGCTCACCTGATAATCGCTGGCTTGCAGCTTGCTTGTGTCCTTGATGGTGACGTTCAGGTTGCCAGAAGCCGGATCGTTGTCCGCATTGGCAATGCTGCGCTGACTGATGGCCGCCGCGCTGTTGATGTTGTTGAACAACGCCGCGCCGAAGTTGCCGTTCTGATCCAGGCCCTGCCCCAGTTGCTTGTTGACCTGATCGGCCACGACCATGGCGATGCGACCCAGGTCATTGACCGCTGGCGTCAGCACTTCATTGCGATAACGCACCAACCCGCCTATCTCGCCACCGCTCATCACGTTGGTGATGTCGATCGACGAACCGTTGCGATCCATGATGATCGAGGAACGGCTCGGGTCGGACGGGTCGACGCCCACACGCAACTTGTTGACGGTATCGCCGACGACCAGCGGCTGGCCGCTGCCCAGGTAAATATCCAGTTGGCCTTCGGTCTGGGTGACCTGCGTGCCGATCAGTTCGTTGAGTTGGCGAATGGTTTCGGTGCGCTGGTCCAGCAACTCGTTGGGCGTGCCACCCGAACCACTGACTTCATTGATTTTCTTGTTGTAGGCCGCGACGGTCGAGGCCAGCTTGTTGACCTGCTCGGCCATCGAGCCCAACTGATCGTTGATATAAGTGCTCTGCTGAGTCAACTGCCGGGACAAAGTATTGAAGCGGCCGCTCAAGCCTTGGGCATTGGTCAACAGGGCCTGACGTGCAGCGTTGTCGTTGGAGTTGGCGGACAGCGTCTGCAACGATGAGAAGAACGATTGCAGCGTTTTGGTAATACCGGTGCCACTGTCAGACAGCAACTTGTCCAATTGAGTGGCTTGCCCCAGATAAGCCTGCGCGTCACCGTTGAGCGAAGTAGTGGTCTGCAACTGCGAATCGAGGTAGCTGTTGTACACCCGACGCACATCGGCCAAGGTCGTACCGGTGCCGATGAACACATTGCCATACTGAATAGAGCCTTTGCTGCCCTGCACAGTTTGTTGGCGCGAGTACCCGACGGTATCGACGTTGGAAATGTTGTTACCGGTAGTCACCAACGAAGCGTGGCTAGCGGCCAGACCCGACATCCCGATATTGAGCAAACTCATGGTTCAGACCTTATGCCTTGTGCCTATAAAGGCGTGGTGGAAGCGCTCGCTGCAGCGTAGTTTTGGTAACTCGTCATCTGCTTGGCGATCTGCGAGATCTTGCTTGCGTAATCCGGGTCGGTTGCATACCCGGCCTTCTGCAACTCGCGTACAAACTGTTCTGGGTTGTCGGCAGACTTCACGACATCTTGATAGCGATTATTGTTTTGCAACAAAGTCACGAGGTCATGGAAGCTGTCTTTGTAGGAGTCATAGGAACGGAACTCGGCCGTCTCCTTGACCATCTCTCCGTTACGGAATTCGCTGGTGATTGCCCGCGCCGAATCACCCTTCCAACTGCTACCGGTCTTGATGCCGAACAGGTTGTGGCTGCTGCTGCCATCCTGGGCACGCATGACCGATTTACCCCAACCGGTTTCCAGGGCGGCCTGGGCCACCAGGTAACGCGGATCGACGCCAATACGCTCGGCCGCTTCCTTGGCCATCGGCAGCATGGTGTTGACGAATTCGTCGGCGGAACTGAAAGCTTTCTTTGGCGGTGCCAAGGGAATCTGCGCCATGGCACGGCCGTAAATCTGCAGGCGCCCGCTCGATTTGGTGTCTGTTTGCGAGGCCAGCCAATCGCCGTTGAACAGCGGGCCGGCACCGGTTGCGACCGTCGGCGTCGCGGCGTCTCGCTCAGGCAACAAGGGTTTGCTGGCAGTCGCTGTGGTCGTGGCCGAAGGCACCAAACCGGCGAGCAAGCGATCCGCCAGTTTCGGCGGCAAGGCCAGACGGCGCTGATTGATCAGCTCCATGTCATTGCGATGCGCGCCCTCGCCTGTCGGCGCTTTCACCGAACGCGATGCCCACAACGGACGCTGACCATTGAGCCGCGACAGCGGACCGTCGGTGGCCACAGTGCCTGCCGCGATCGGCGTCGACACCGCCGCTTTCGCCGCTTCCTGCTTGGCGGCAGAAAGGGCCGCCGCCTCACCGGGCGCCAGCGGTTTGTTCTTCGACATCTGGCGCATCAGCACGTCTGCCAGACCAATACCACCGCCTTCGCGGGACATGGAAATGGCCAACTGCTGGTCGTACATTTCCTGGTATTGCTTGGCCGCCGGGGTGTTGAGCGGGTTGTCCTGGCCCAGCGCTTCAGTGGCCGAACGCATGGACTTGAGCATTTCCCCAAGGAACAGCGATTCGAACTCCTGCGCAACCTTACGCATGTTGCCGTCACTGTTCTTGTCGCCCACCTTGAGCTGGTTCAAGCGATTCAAGTCCGAATAGGAACCGGAGTCGCTGCTGCTGACCAGACCACTTTTGCGCATATCCATGACAGCCGCCCTTAGATCACGATCAGGTCGGCTTGCAATGCGCCAGCCTGTTTCAATGCTTCAAGGATTGCCATCAAGTCACCCGGCGCCGCGCCGACCTGGTTCACCGCACGGACGATTTCGTCGAGGGTAGTGCCCGGGCCGAACTTGAACATAGGCTTGGCTTCTTGCACCGCGTTAACCTGCGAGCGCGGAACAACGGCCGTCTGACCGTTGGAAAAAGCGCCAGGCTGGCTGACAATCGGGTCTTCGGTGATGGTCACGGTCAGGCTGCCGTGAGTCACGGCGGCTGGCGAAACCTTGACGTTCTGGCCGATCACGATGGTGCCGGTGCGCGAGTTGATGATGACTTTCGCCACCGCCTGACCCGGATCGACTTCAAGGTTTTCCAGGATCGACAGGTAGTCGACGCGCTGGCTTGGATCAAGGGGGGCGCTGACACGAATCGAACCACCATCAATGGCCTGGGCAACGCCAGGACCCAGCAAGTTGTTGATCTTGTCGACGATGCGCTTGGCGGTGGTGAAGTCCGAACGGTTGAGGTTCAGCGTCAGGCTATTGCCCTGGTTGAAACCGCTTGGCACTGAACGCTCGACCGACGCACCACCGGGGATACGACCCGCTGACGGAACGTTGACGGTGATCTTCGAACCATCACGACCTTCCGCATCAAAACCGCCCACCACCAGGTTGCCCTGAGCGATGGCGTAGACGTTGCCGTCGATACCTTTGAGCGGCGTCAGCAGCAAGGTGCCGCCGCGCAGGCTCTTGGAGTTCCCGATGGAGGAAACGGTGATGTCGACCTGCTGACCCGGCTTGGCAAACGCCGGCAGTTCCGCACTGATCGAGACCGCTGCAACGTTCTTCAACTGCACGTTACCCGAGTTCGGCGGCACCTTGATGCCGAACTGCGAGAGCATGTTGTTGAAGGTCTGCAGGGTGAAAGGCGTCTGGGTCGTCTGGTCACCGGTGCCGTTAAGCCCGACCACCAGGCCATAGCCGATCAATTGGTTGGAGCGCACGCCAGAAATACTGGCGATATCCTTCAGCCGCTCGGCCTGCGCGTTGAACGCCGCAGACAGCAACAAGGCGGCCACCATCAGGTGTTTGAAATTCAACGTAGCCACCTAGAAAGGGAACAGCGGGCTGAGGAAGAAACGGTCGAACCAGCCTGGCTGACTCGCATCGGCAAACGAACCGGTGCCCGAGTAGGTGATGCGCGCATCGGCGACACGGGTCGACGAAACAGTGTTGTCGGTCGAGATGTCATCGGAGCGCACCAGCCCGGCAATCCGCACCAGCTCATCGCCGGTGTTGAGGGTCATCCACTTCTCGCCACGTACTGCGATGATGCCGTTGGGCAATACATCAGCAACGGTAACGGTGATCGAGCCCACGAGCGTGTTGCCCTGCGCCGCCTTGCTGTCACCCTTGGTCGCGCGGTCGCCTTCATAGCTGGCGTCCAGCGTCAGGTCACCACTGCCGAACGGGTTATTGGTGTTGGGTGTGGAGCCGAACAACGAGGTCAGGGCAATGTTGGCCTTGCTGTTCTTGCCAATTTGCGAGTTGGCGTTTTTGCTGGCCTGGGTCCTCTCGTTCAGGGTAATGGTGATGATGTCACCCACTCGGAACGCCTTGCGGTCGGTGTACAGGTTCTGCTCAAAACCGGCCTGGTAAATCGAGCCATTGTTCGCGGCCGCCGGCAACGGTGTGCGCGGCAACACCGGGGCGTAATAAGGGTCATTGGGCTTGGGCGTCGTTGGGACGCAGCCCGCGAGCACAACAGCCCCACTCAGTGCCAGAACAGATACAAAGCGATTCATGACCCTACCTCACGGTGTTGCAGGCGACCTCATGGCCGCCTCATAGACTTGATTACAGATTCTGCGTTACGAACGAGAGCATCTGGTCGGCGGTAGAGATCACTTTGGAGTTCATCTCGTAAGCGCGCTGAGTGGTGATCATGTTGACCATCTCCTCAACGGTGCTGACGTTGGAGGTTTCCAGGGTGTTCTGCAGCGTGGTGCCGAAACCGTTCAGGCCCGGTGTACCGACTTGCGGTGCGCCGCTGGCAGCGGTTTCCAGGAACAGGTTGTTACCCACGGCTTGCAGACCGGCCGGGTTGATGAAGTCAGCGGTTTGCAGGTTGCCGATCACCTGGCTGGCCGGGTTACCCGGAACGGTGATGGACACGGTGCCATCGCGACCGACCGTGAAGGTCTGTGCTTCGTTGGGAATAACGATGGCCGGCTCCAGGGCGAAGCCACTGGCGTTGACGACCTGCCCGTTGGAATCGAGGTGGAACGTACCGTCACGGGTGTAGGACGTGGTGCCGTCCGGCTGCAGGATCTGGAAGAAACCGCGACCGTCGACCGCCAAGTCAAGCGGCTGCTCGGTGGTTTGCAGGCTGCCGGCGGTGAAGTTTTTCTGGGTGCCGACGATGCGCACACCGGTACCCACTTGCAGGCCCGACGGCAGTTCGCTGTCCTGGGTCGACTGGGCGCCTGGCTGGCGTTTGATCTGATAGAGCAAGTCCTGGAACTCGGCGCGGTCACGTTTGAAACCCGTGGTCGACACGTTAGCCAGGTTGTTGGAAATGGTGGTCAGGTTAGTGTCCTGGGCGGACAGACCTGTTTTGGCAACCCATAGAGCCGGAAGCATTCGATTCTCCTCGTGCGCCTGTTTTACGGCGCGACGTTCTGGTAATTAGCTGATCTGCAAGACCCGAGCCATGGCCTGGTCATCGTCTTTGGCGGTGTTCATCATCTTGATGTGCAGCTCGAACTGCTTGGCCAGCGCCAGCACCGAGGTCATTTCTTCCACGGCGTTGACGTTGCTCGATTCCAGGAACCCGGACACCAGTTTGACGCCGGAATCGGCTTGCGCCGGCTTGCCGTCCTTGGTGTGGATCGAACCGTCCAGGCCTTTGGTCATGTTCCTCAGGTCAGGGTTGACCAACTTGATGCGATCGACTTCAGCCATCACGCGCGGGCCTTCGCCCATCGCACGGATGCTGATGGTGCCGTCCTCACCCACTTCGATTTGCTGCTCGGGCGGCACGGCGATCGGTCCGCCATTGCCCATCACCGGCATACCGTTGCCGGCACGCAGCACGCCAAGGGCGTCCACGTTCAGGCTACCGGTGCGCACGTAGCTTTCAGCGCCATCGGGGGTCTGCACGGCGATCCAGCCGTTGACTTGCACCGCGACATCGAGGTCACGACCGGTTTCAACCAGCGAACCAGGGGAGAAGTCGGTGGCCGGGCGCTCGGTCATGGCAAACGCACGCGCCGGAAAGCTGTCACCAAACACCGGCATCGAACGGGCCTGTTCCAGGTCCTTCTGAAAACCGTTGGTGGAGATGTTTGCCAGGTTGTTGGCATGAGCCTTCTGCGCCAGTGCATTCTGGCTGGCGCCGGTCATTGCCACATAAAGGTACTTGTCCACGCTCTTTCCTCTGCATGCCGGACGTTTGCCGCCCACCGCTGTACTGCTGAGCGTCAAGCAATTTGCAGACCAACTTTTTTTTTGCGGCGCCAGGCCCGGCAAACAAAGGACTTGAGGGGTTTCAGAGAGGAATGAGAGATTGTGTCAAAGTCGAAAAACCGGCGGTGTTATGCCGGTGGGTGGCAACGCTTGACCTCATGAACTCAATGGGATCCCTGTAGCAGCTGCCGAGGCTGCGTTCGGCTGCGAAGCAGTCGTAAACCCTAAGTATGCGGTTTACCTGAAGGATCTCAGTGCCTGAACTCACGACGGCTTCGCCGCCGGACGCAGCCTCGCAGGCTCGGCAGCTGCTACAGGGGTCTATGCGCTTCCCGGTTCTTTGCCGACGTCGTACTCACGCAACTTGTTGGCAATGGTCGTATGCGAAACCCCCAACCGCTTGCCCAGTTGCCGACTGCTCGGATGCTCGGAATACAGCCTCTCCAACACAGCCTTCTCGAAACGACCGACAATCTCGTCAAGCCCGCCTTCAAGCGAAAAATCGCCAAGCGGCTGACGCACACCGTAATCCGGCAGGCGAATATGCTCGGCCTTGACCGTCCCGCCCTCACACAACGAAACCGCCTGGAACAACACGTTTTCCAATTGCCGGACATTGCCCGGCCAGTGGTAATGACTGAGCCGCTCCATCGCTGCCGGCGCCAGTTTCGGCAACGGGCAACCGATCTGCCGGCTGGCTTGGTCGAGGAAGTGCTCCACCAGCGGCGTCAAACCATCGAGGCATTCACGCAGTGGCGGAATGTGCAGCGAAAGCACGTTCAAACGGTGATACAGATCCTGGCGAAACTCGCCCCGCGCGCACAGCTCAGACAAATCCACCTGAGTCGCGCAGATCACCCGCACATCCAGATAAACTTCTTCATCGCTGCCCACACGCCGGAAGCAACCGTCCTGCAGGAAACGCAGCAATTTCACCTGCAAGCGCGGGCTCATTTCCCCCACGCCATCGAGAAACAGCGTACCGCCCGCCGTCAGCTCCAGCAGCCCAAGCTTGCCTTCTGCACGCGCGCCTTCGAAGGCGCCGGGGCCGTAACCGAACAATTCAGTCTCGGCCATCGACTCCGGCAAACCGGCGCAATTGAGCGCCATTAATGGAGATTGCCCGCGCGGGCTAGCCAGGTGACAGGCGCGTGCCAGCAACTCTTTACCAGTGCCGGTTTCGCCTTCTATCAACAGCGGCGCATCCAATGGCGCCATGCGGCGTGCTTCGCGCACTACCGCTGCCATCACTTTCGAGCTTTGGAAGATGCTGTCGAACCCGCGCAGTTCCTGTTTGCGTACGTTATAGATGCGCTCGCCCACCCGGTCAGCGCGGTGCAACGTCAATACCGCACCGGCCATGGCTTCACTGTCGTCATGCTCCGATTGCAACGGCGCGATGTCGGCCAGAAACACGTCGCCCTTGACCTTGACCCGCAGCCCGTTGATGCGCGATTTGTTGGCCCGCACCAACTCCGGCAAATCAAAATCCTCGGCGTAACGCGACAGCGGAATCCCCGGCACTTCATCCACCCGCACCCCGAGCAACTGCGCCGCCGCACGATTCGCCGCGACGATGGAGCCGCCCATGTCGATCGACAACACCGGAAACTCCAGGGCACCGAGCAAGGCATTGAGCTCCATGTGCCGACGCTCGCTGGGCATCAGCCCTACACGCTTGACGCCGAATACGCCGGCTATCGATTCGAATTTCGGACGCAGGGCCTGGAACTGAATGTTGATCAGGTTCGGGCAATGCAGGTAGATCGCATTGCCATGCTCACCGCCGACCTCGCCACGAGCGACGTTGATCCCGTATTCCACCAGCAAGTTGAGAATGTCGCGCAGGATACCGATGCGGTTCTGGCAGTGGACTTTGATACGCATATAAAGGCCCAAAGAAAGGGGGAATCGAGGCCCCGCGCAAGAATTTTTCTGCGCTGGCGCCAAAGTAGTCGTCAAGATTATGTGACACCCCAACGCCTTTTCAAACCGGAAAATCTCAGTAGCTGCGCCATTGCAGTGATTCCGTAACGAATACTTTACGAAAAATGGCGAATATTCCTACGCAAAGAGCAGAACGCCTGCTGCAACGCCGCACTCCTTGGGGTATTTCTAGGTCAATAGCAGTACATAACAAGAACGAATCCCCTAGCAGGAGAGCAGCATGAAGCAGACGCAATACGTGGCTCGCGAGCCCGATGCGCAAGGTTTTATCGACTACCCCGCTGAAGAACACGCGGTGTGGAACACGCTGATCACTCGTCAATTGAAAGTGATCGAGGGTCGTGCGTGCCAGGAATACCTGGACGGTATCGAAAAACTCGGTCTGCCCCACGACCGCATTCCGCAACTCGGTGAAATCAACAAAGTCCTTGGTGAAACCACCGGCTGGCAAGTGGCCCGAGTTCCGGCGCTGATCCCCTTCCAGACTTTTTTCGAATTGTTGGCCAATAAGCAGTTTCCGGTGGCGACGTTTATTCGTACCCGCGAAGAGTTGGATTACCTGCAAGAGCCAGACATTTTCCACGAGATTTTTGGCCACTGTCCGCTGCTGACCAACCCCTGGTTTGCTGAATTCACCCACACCTACGGCAAACTTGGCCTGCAAGCGACCAAGGAAGAACGCGTGTACCTGGCTCGCCTGTACTGGATGACCATCGAGTTCGGTCTGGTCGATACAGCTGAAGGCCTGCGCATTTACGGCGGCGGCATTCTTTCCTCTCCAAAAGAAACCGTTTACTGCCTGTCGAACGAACCTGACCATCAGACCTTCGATCCGCTGGAATGCATGCGCACGCCGTATCGCATCGACATCCTGCAACCGCTGTACTTTGTCTTGCCGAACCTCAAGCGTCTGTTTGATGTGGCTCATGAAGACATCATGAGCATGGTCAAACAAGGTATGCAGCTGGGCTTGCACACACCAAAATTTCCGCCAAAGGCTGCGTGATCCGCTGCTTTTAGAATCAAGTGAGCCTGTCAGGAACCGACGCTTTGGTTTAGCGTGGTGACACTGACGGCCGATTTCCAATAATTCGATTTCAGGAATTCATCATGTCCACATTGAACCAAGCCCACTGCGAAGCCTGCCGCGCCGATGCCCCTCAGGTCAGCGACGAAGAATTGCCGGTACTGATCAAGCAGATCCCGGACTGGAACATCGAAGTCCGCGACAGCGTGATGCAGTTGGAAAAACAGTTCCTGTTCAAAAACTTCAAACACGCCCTGGCGTTCACCAACGCCGTCGGTGAAATCTCCGAGGCTGAAGGTCACCACCCAGGCCTGCTGACCGAGTGGGGCAAAGTCACCGTTACCTGGTGGAGCCACTCCATCAAGGGCCTGCACCGCAACGACTTCATCATGGCCGCGCGCACTGATGAAGTGGCCAAGGACGCCGAGGGCCGCAAATAATGCATTTCGACGCCATAGGTCGAGTCCCCGGCGATCCGATTCTCGGTTTGATGGAAGCCTATGCGCAGGACCCGAACCCGCGCAAATTCGACCTCGGCGTGGGTGTCTATAAAGACGCCCAGGGCCTGACGCCAATTCCGCAATCGGTGAAGCTTGCCGAGCAGCGTCTGGTGGATCGTCAAACCACCAAAACCTACATCGGTGGTCACGGTGAACCGGCGTTCGGCAAAGCCATCAGCGAGCTGGTGCTCGGTGCGGACTCCGCGCTGATCGCCGGGCAACGCGCTGGGGCGACCCAGACCCCGGGCGGCACCGGTGCATTGCGCTTGAGCGCCGATTTCATCGCCCAGTGCCTGCCGGGCCGTGGCGTGTGGTTGAGCAATCCGACCTGGCCGATCCACGAAACCATTTTCGCGGCGGCCGGGGTCAAGGTCAGCCATTACCCGTACGTTGGCAGCGACAACCGCCTCGACGTCGACGCCATGCTCGCGATACTGAGTGAAGCGCCGAAGGGCGACGTCGTGTTGCTGCACGCCTGCTGCCACAACCCGACCGGTTTCGATCTTTCCCATGACGACTGGCGCCGTGTGCTGGACGTGGTGCGCAGTCGTGATCTGTTGCCGTTGATCGACTTCGCCTACCAAGGCTTCGGCGATGGACTGGAGCAGGATGCCTGGTCGACCCGGTTGTTCGCTGACGCGTTGCCGGAAGTGCTGATCACCAGTTCGTGCTCGAAGAACTTCGGGTTGTACCGCGACCGCACCGGAGCGCTGATTGTCTGCGCAAAAACCGCTGACAAGCTCGTGGACATCCGCAGCCAACTGGCCAACATCGCCCGTAATCTGTGGTCGACGCCGCCGGATCACGGTGCAGCCGTAGTGGCGACCATTCTTGGCGATCCAGAGCTGAAAAGCCTCTGGGCCGACGAAGTGGAAGCCATGCGTTTGCGTATCGCCCAGTTGCGTAGCGGTCTGGTCGAAGCGCTGGAACCCTATGGTTTGCGCGAGCGTTTTGCGCACATTGGCGTACAACGCGGGATGTTCTCCTACACCGGCTTGACGGCTGAACAGGTTAAACAGCTGCGTGATCATCACAGCGTGTACATGGTCAACTCCGGCCGGGCCAACGTGGCGGGGATTGATGCGACGCGTCTGGATTTGCTGGCTGAAGCCATTGCTGAAGTCTGCAAATAATCCCCCTGTAGGAGCGAGCCTGCTCGCGAAAGCGGTCTATCCGTCACATTGATGTCGGATGTGCCACCTCTTTCGCGAGCAGGCTCGCTCCCACATTTGTTTTGCAGTGTTCCCACCTGCAGACCTGTCTAGACAACCCCATCCGTCGAAACAAATGGATATAAAAGTCTGATAGTCATTTTTACTGCTGTATCCTGCCCAGGCTTTGTATAAGCGCGGATCTACCAGATCTATCAACAGACTTTGCGAGGAGCGCGAAATATGCACGAGATTCCTAATCTCCCCTTCCCAAGCCTGCACGAAACTGAGCAGACAACCACGCAACAAGCCGGCGCCCAACAGCCCGAACTGAAAGAAGCTACTGAACGCCGCCAGGCCGACAGCGAAGACTGAAACACCTGCAATGCCAGACCGTGTGGAAAGCGCTAACATGCGCTTTCCACACCGCCTGAACCTTGAGCCCCGCACCATGACCGATGACTTCTCAGAAACCCAAGCCAGCGTCCTGATCGGCACCGCCGAGAAGATGATCGAGATCTGGAATCACCTGTCCCCCGAGAAACAAGCCGCCTTGCTCGCCCGTTTTGGCACTGAAGAAAACGCCCTGGCCGCCCTGGTCACAACACAATTGGTTGCCCCCGCCAAACCCTGACTCACGCCGCCCGGCAAATAGTTTTACTTTTTCCACGACCCGCAGCCGCTCGCACCGCTATCATAAGCAGCCTATCTATCCTGCTTTCCCGTGGACCTTTACCCATGTCTGAAAACCAGCGCCCCCTGGCGGTCACGCTGCAAGTCGTTTCCATCGTTCTGTTTACCTTCATCGGCTACCTGAATATCGGCATTCCCCTGGCCGTATTGCCCGGCTACGTCCACAGTGACCTCGGTTTCGGCGCAGTCATCGCCGGACTGGTGATCAGCGTGCAATACCTGGCCACCCTACTCAGCCGACCTTATGCCGGCAAAATAATCGACAACAAGGGCAGCAAACTGGCGGTGATGTACGGCCTCGCCGGTTGCGGCTTGAGCGGTGTGTTCATGCTGATTTCAGCCTGGACCCAAAGTCTGCCAATGCTGAGCTTGATCAGCCTGCTGATTGGCCGCCTGGTGCTGGGTAGCGCGGAAAGTCTGGTCGGCTCGGGATCGATTGGCTGGGGCATCGGCCGGGTCGGTGCGGCAAACACCGCCAAGGTGATTTCCTGGAACGGCATCGCCAGTTACGGCGCACTGGCCGTCGGCGCGCCGCTGGGCGTGCTGCTGGTCCATCAGTTGGGATTGTGGAGCATGGGCGTGAGCATTGTGCTGCTGGCCGTTCTGGGCCTGGCACTGGCCTGGCCAAAAACCGCCGCACCGATTGTGGTCGGTGAGCGTTTGCCGTTCATGCATGTGCTGGGACGCGTGTTGCCACATGGCTGCGGCTTGGCGCTGGGCTCCATCGGTTTTGGCACCATCGCCACCTTCATCACTTTGTATTACGCCACGCAACACTGGGACAACGCGGTGTTGTGCTTGAGCTTGTTCGGTGCCAGCTTCATCGGCGCGCGCCTACTGTTTGGCAACCTGATCAACCGCCTCGGCGGGTTCCGCGTGGCGATTGCCTGCCTGTCCGTAGAAACCCTGGGGTTGTTGCTGCTGTGGCTGGCGCCGGATGCCCATTGGGCACTGGCCGGTGCGGCGCTGACCGGTTTCGGTTTTTCGCTGGTCTTTCCGGCGCTGGGCGTGGAAGCGGTCAACCTGGTGCCCGCCTCCAGCCGTGGCGCGGCCGTCGGGGCTTATTCGCTGTTCATTGATTTGTCGCTGGGGATTACCGGGCCGCTGGCGGGGGCCATTGCGGCCGGGTTTGGTTTTGCTTCGATCTTCCTGTTCGCCGCGATAGCCGCGCTGAGCGGTTTGGCATTGAGCGTTTACTTGTACCGGCAAGCGCCGAAGCAACGGGAAGCGCGCGAGTCGCGTTAAAAGTCGACCTTGCCACGCCCGGCCTTGATGCTGCCGCGCTTGGTCTTCGATTCAAGCCGACGTTTTTTTGAACCCAGCGTCGGTTTGGTCGGGCGGCGCTTCTTCTCGACCTTGGTCGCGCTGAGGATCAGCTCGGTCAAGCGCTCCAGCGCATCCGCGCGATTGGCCTCCTGTGTGCGGTATTGCTGGGCCTTGATGATCAACACGCCTTCGCTGGTGATGCGACTGTCGCGCAGCGCCAGCAGCCGCTCCTTGTAGAACTCGGGCAAGGACGAGGCCGGAATGTCGAAGCGCAGGTGCACAGCGCTGGAAACCTTGTTGACGTTCTGCCCGCCGGCGCCCTGGGCGCGGATGGCCGTCAACTCGATCTCGGCATCCGGCAGATGCACGTTGTTGGAAATCACCAGCATGGAAAAGCGTCCGGGTTCAGGGTGGTCAGGATACCGCGAATATTGGTCTGAATAGCAGGTACTCACTGGAGCAGGTGAGGTCAAAAAGTCATGCCAGACTTTTCTTACAGCGTTTTCGCATTTGCAAATGGGGAGTTGCTTTGTTTTGAATGGCTATATTAATCTCAGACCCCACACCAACGAGATCTATAATTTTATGTCATTTGAAAACATTCGATACCATTTGGCAGTGACCTGCTTGGTTTTAGGCTGTTCAATTCCTATTATGGGAGCAGTTGTCTGGGTAATAACCGAAGCAGTACCGCTAGAGGGGCAAGCCTTAAACATTACCTACATAGCAACGTATATACCTATTGCATTATTTGGCTTGCGCTTCTACATTCCAAAACTACGAGGAACTGCATAACATCATTATGCCGCACGGTATCAATTGCCACGCGCCATCGACGGTTCCTCCTTAAGCATTGAATTTAAAGTTATAGAATCAACCAAACCCTCAAAAACCAAAGCTAGAGTGCCCGACTGCTGATAAGCCGGCACATTACTTATAGGATCATACCTAAAAAGCTGCGATGAACCAGGCTTGCGTACCGTCCTAAACATGCCATAGCCAGACAAAAGCAAATCGGTCGAATAATACGCCATGTTACCGTTATAACTATCTCTAAAAAGAGCTTGATAGCCGCGCCTAACGGGACCTTGAACACTAGGTGCATCGGGACCGTTATAAATATTCGCCACCCCTTCGACGATATTATTTGTCCCATGACCGATTAGAAGCGCACCTGGCACGACCCCGATCCCCCACGACGCACCCGTAATCGCGATGCCGACTTCAATTTGCATCCCTCCTGCCAAAACACCGATACCGTTTTGAGTATAAAAAAGCGCCTTCGACAATAACTCTTCGTGTTCTGCTCTTAACTCCTGAAGTCCTTGCCACGCGCTGATGAGCCCCTCATCAACCGCCTGAATCACCTCATTAGCATAAGATGAAATCATTGAACCGAAGCGAAGCCGCGTAATCCCATCAGAAAAATGAGTCAAACCAATGCTGCATCCAACCGCCACCAAGTCAGAGGCCGCTTTCGTCACATCATGAATATCACAGGAGTCTTCATTCATCCTCATTCCCCCAAGTACTATAAGCACTTGTCGCACCAGGAACGTGCGCCCAGGCAATCTCTCTATAACGAATGGACACCAGCTCTTGCGGTTCTGCATCGTTCATACGAATAGCGTGGGGAACTTGCTGACTGATATGCGCAATTCGCGCACCGGTGAGATGTATTGAATAATATCGCTCCTGCCCCCCAGCCGAGGCGGTGCGATAGAGATTGATAATGCACTCGACCTCTTCACGTTCATGCAGTGCACTTGCCAATAGAGGCGATGACTTATCGATAGCCTTGGTAATCATGATTGGCCTGTGCTGGCCGCGGCCACCTGCAATGCTGCCATCATTACCGGTGACCATATCGTGCGAATAAGCCAGCACCATGATTTCGTCCTGATGCGCGAACTGGCACTTGTTACCCAGTGAGCTTTGGCCTGAGCAGCCGACAGAAATATGCCCTTGTCGCTTACCGGTAATACTCATGTAACTGTGACTGGCCATAAGCGCTAATCCTTGATGTATTCAAAGCGCCAGACTATCGCAAAAAAAGTATTAACCATGGTGTAGGCCGCTTCTGAATCAACGAGCATCAGCCAACTTTTTAAAAATTTCCGAAATCACTGTAGTAAAAATTGAATACTTATGTAGGAACGGGATTACAGCGCAAACTAAAGTTAACGCAACAAGAACAAAAAACCCGGCACATTGGCCGGGTTTGTTGTTTCTGCGCTCTGCGCTTACTTCGCGCTGGAGCCTGCTGCGTGCAGTGCGTGCTGGGCGCTGCGTTTGTTTTTGATGCCGTAGCAGACCCACATGAACACGACCCACACCGGAATCGCGTACACCGAGATCTGGATACCCGGAATCAGCAGCATCACGCCCAGGATGAACACCACGAACGCCAGGCAGACGTAGTTCCCGTACGGGTACCACAGGGCCTTGAACAGCGGTGTTTGTTTGGTCTTGTTCATGTGCTGACGGAACTTGAAGTGCGAGAAGCTGATCATCGCCCAGTTGATGACCAGGGTCGCAACCACCAGCGACATCAACAGTTCCAGCGCGTTTTGCGGGATCAGGTAGTTCAACAGCACCGCGATCAGCGTCACCGCCGCCGAGGCGAGGATCGAACGCACCGGTACGCCGCGCTTGTCGATTTTCGACAAGGCCTTCGGCGCATCGCCCTGCTCGGCCATGCCCAACAGCATACGGCTGTTGCAGTAGGTGCCGCTGTTGTACACCGACAACGCCGCGGTCAACACCACGAAGTTGAGGATGTGCGCGGCGGTGTTGCTGCCGAGCATCGAGAACACTTGCACGAACGGGCTACCGCTGTAGGAATCACCCGACGCGTTCAAGGTCGCCAGCAGGCTGTCCCATGGCGTCAGCGACAGCAGAATGACCAGCGCGCCGATGTAGAAAATCAGGATCCGGTAGATCACTTGGTTGATGGCTTTCGGGATCACGGTTTTCGGCTTGTCGGCTTCAGCAGCGGTGAAACCGAGCATTTCCAGGCCGCCGAAGGAGAACATGATGATCGCCATGGCCATCACCAGACCGCTGACGCCGTTCGGGAAGAACCCACCGTGGGACCACAGGTTGCTGACCGCCGCTTGCGGGCCGCCATTGCCGCTGACCAGCAGGTAGCTGCCCAGGGCAATCATGCCCACGATGGCAACGACCTTGATGATCGCGAACCAGAACTCGGCCTCGCCAAAGACTTTGACGTTGGCCAGGTTGATCAGATTGATCAGCACGAAGAACCCGGCTGCCGAGACCCAGGTCGGGATGTCCGGCGCCCAGTAGTGGATGTATTTGCCGACAGCGGTCAGCTCCGACATGCCCACCAGGATGTACAGGATCCAGCAGTTCCAGCCCGACAGGAAGCCGGCAAAACCGCCCCAGTATTTGTGCGCGAAGTGACTGAAGGAACCGGCAACGGGCTCTTCAACGATCATTTCGCCGAGCTGGCGCATGATCATGAACGCAATGAAGCCGCAGATGGCGTAGCCGAGGATCATCGACGGGCCGGCGGATTTCAGCACCCCGGCCGAGCCGAGGAACAAGCCGGTACCGATCGCGCCACCGAGGGCAATCAATTGAATGTGGCGATTTTTCAGGCCGCGTTTGAGCTCGCCTGACTGCGAGGTTTGTCCACTCATGAAAAGGGTCTCACGTTCTGCGTATTTACAACGGTCATGCGTCACCTGTTTGTTTTTATCTGTGACGAAATCGAACCCGACACACTCGTGGCGTGGCGGAGTGAACAAGGCGGATAGCCTTGAGGTTTGCGCTGATGCACAGGAGGTCACAGTTAAAACGCGGCGCATTGTACACCTGTAACCCCCTGCTACCAGACCCGCCTGATCAGCGTGTCGTTTGCCGGGATTGCCTGTGTCCACCCCGAGCATCTCGGGTGGCTGCAAAAATTGAGTCAGACCTTTGCAGGTCAGTGACGGGAGCAATCGAGAAATCGCCCCTCGATAGGAGATGGAGATGAGTCACGGCGTACATTGCGCCTCCTTCTTGTTATGCACCTGCACGACAGGCATGTGGCGCATCTGACCCTTACGGCGCCGCCGAAACAAGCGGGCCAGAGCCTTGGGAGATTGTTGAGGAGATTGATTTCGGCAGGATTTCCTTACACCCCTTCCGTGAACGTCAACCCAAGGCGTTTCAGGCGATATTTCGTCAGGATTTCTTTACATGCCGTAACGAATATTTTCCTGATCGGATTCGTCAGTCAGACGACTGCACATTGACGACGGTGTCACTACTGGCGCCTTCGCGAGCAGGCTCGCTCCCACATTGGAATGCGATCAACTGTGGGAGCGAGCCTGCTCGCGATGACGCCCGACCATTCACCACAACACTTAAAGCCAGACAAAAAAAACGCCACCCCGAGGGATGGCGTTTTTTATGTGACGCTTACCGATTACTCAGGCTTGCGACGACCAAAGCCCGGACGCTGGCCCGAACCGGCTGGCGCGCCGCGACGCTTGCCCGATGGCGCGTCCTTGTCGACCAGGACGATGCCTGGGCGTTTCTTCGGCGCTGGCTTGGCCGGGCGCTTGGTGTCGGAAGGACGGTCTGCCACTGGCGTACCGCGACCCGACTCACCACGACCCGCTGGAGCACCGCGATCGCTGCGACCGCCGCTTGGCGCACCACGGCCTTCGCCGCGCTCGGTGCGACCGTTGGCCGGACGTGGCGTGCGTGGACCGCGCTCGCCATCAGCACGAGGTGCTGCTGGTTTACGGGCTGGACGCTCGCCTTCGATATGCGGTTCACGGGAATCACGCGGAGCAACAGTCGGCTGTGCACCGGCCGCTGGACGCAACGTGCGCACGCGCTCGGTCTTGCCCATCGGACGCGACGATTTACGCTGCATACGATCGAGCTTGTCTTTGCTCTTGGCGTTCATCTGCGGCATCGCGACCGGCGTCAGGCCAACCTCGGCACTCAGAATGTCGACTTCGTACTGGCTCATTTCGCGCCAGCGGCCCATCGGCAGGTCGGAGTTGAGGAACACCGGACCGAAACGCACGCGCTTCAGACGGCTGACCACCAGGCCCTGGGATTCCCACAGGCGACGAACTTCGCGGTTACGACCTTCCATCACCACGCAGTGATACCAGTGGTTGAAACCTTCACCGCCTGGCGCCTGCTTGATGTCGGTGAACTTGGCCGGGCCATCTTCGAGGACGACGCCTGCTTTCAGACGCTCGATCATTTCATCATCGACTTCACCACGCACACGTACCGCGTATTCACGGTCCATTTCGTAGGAAGGGTGCATCAGGCGGTTGGCCAACTCACCGTCGGTGGTGAACATCAGCAGACCGGTAGTGTTGATGTCCAGACGGCCGATGTTGATCCAGCGACCTTCTTTCGGGCGCGGCATCTTGTCGAACACGGTCGGACGGCCTTCCGGGTCGACACGGGTGCAGATTTCACCGTCGGGCTTGTTGTACATGATCACGCGGCGTACCGACTCGGCGGCTTCTTCGCGCTTGATCACCTTGCCATCAATGGTGATGGCGTCATGCATGTCGACACGCTGACCGAGCGTGGCGTCTTTGCCGTTGACCTTGATGCGGCCGTGGCTGATCCAGGCTTCTACGTCACGGCGCGAGCCGACGCCAATACGGGCGAGGACTTTCTGCAGTTTTTCGCCTGCTGGGCCGATTTCCTGGTCGTCTTTCTGGTCGTTGATACTCATCTGGGCACCTCCCGGTGTGGTCTGTTCAGGCTTTTGCCTGAAGCGATGTAAAACTGTTCGCTTGGGCGAAGGGATCGCCAAAGGGTCGCGAATCATACGCTCATGTGCGCGATTTCGCATCAGAGACTAGCTGATGAACGCAGAGTTACCTGCTTTTCCGCCGACCGGTGGCGCCCAAACAACACAATACCCACTGTGGGAGCGAGCCTGCTCGCGATGAGGGAGTACCAGTCGACATCACTATTGCCTGACACACCGTTATCGCGAGCAGGCTCGCTCCCACAGGGGATATCAGTGTTCACAAAAATGGGATCAGTCGTCGAACTCGCGGCGTTCGGCCTCGATCGCTTCGGCGAGCGCCCGGGCTTCGGCTTCTTCGTCGCTCAACTCGGGCTCGGGCTCGGGTTTCGGTTGTTCGAGGGCTGCGACGGCAGCCAGGAGTTTTTCGCGAGCTTCGGCGACGCCCAGCACGTCGTCTTCAAGCTCTGGCTCCTGCTCCTCTTCGACTGTGGCTTCGGGCTCTGTCTGAAGTTCAGTGTCGATTTCCGGCTCAACCGCGGTCACTTCGCCATCGCGCAACAAATCATCGAAATCAGTCTTGAGCCCCTCTTCCATGGTGTCCAGCTCCAGCAACAACGTGTGGAAACTGGTTTCTTCCTTCGGCTCTTCCGGCTCGGCGCTGGCGTCCGCCAATGCCTGCAGGCTGGCAGGCACGGGGGCGTCGTCAAAATCGAGCACCGGGTCCGGCTCCAGCTCGCGCAGTTCGGCCAGCGGCGGCAGATCGTCGAGGTTTTTCAGGTTGAAGTGATCGAGAAACGCCTTGGTGGTCGCGAACATCGCCGGTTTGCCGGGCACATCGCGGTGGCCAACGATGCGGATCCACTCACGCTCCATCAGCGTCTTGACGATCTGACTGTTGACCGCCACGCCCCGCACGTCTTCGATCTCGCCCCGGGTGATCGGCTGGCGATAGGCGATCAGCGCAATGGTTTCGAGCATGGCGCGGGAATAACGCTGCGGCCGCTCTTCCCACAAACGCCCGACCCACGGCGAAAACTTTTCGCGGATTTGCAGGCGGTAGCCCGAAGCCACTTCCTTCAGCTCGAAGGCGCGGCCATCGCAGGACTTGGCCAATATCGTCAGCGCTTTCTTGAAGACCGCCGGCTCCGGCCGCTCGCCTTCTTCGAACAGCTCGAACAGGCGTTCAAGCGATTGCGGTTTTCCCGAGGCCAACAGAAAGGCTTCAAGCAGTGGCGCCAGCTCGCGGGGTTCAGTCAGGTTCATGATTCAACTCGTTATTCGGCTCGGGCCCGCACGTGGATCGCTGCGAACGGCTCATTCTGCACCAGCTCGACCAAGGATTCCTTGACCAGTTCGAGGATCGCCATAAAGGTCACCACCACCCCGAGTCGTCCTTCTTCAGCGGTGAACAGCTCGACAAAGGGCACGAAACCGCCGCCCTTGAGCCGTTCCAGCACATCGCTCATGCGCTCGCGGGTGGACAGCGCCTCGCGGCTGACCTGATGGCTTTCGAACATGTCACCACGGCGCAGGACCTCGGCCATGGACAACAGCAACTCCGACAGACGCACGTCCGGCAATAGCTTGCGCGCCCGGGCTTCCGGGGCATCAAGCTTGGGCACCACCACGTCACGTCCAACACGGCTCAGGCCATCGATACCTTCGGCGGCCGCCTTGAAACGCTCGTATTCCTGCAAGCGGCGGATCAGCTCGGCGCGCGGGTCGTCTTCTTCGTCTTCAATGGTTTCGGCCCGCGGCAACAGCATCCGCGATTTGATTTCGGCCAGCATCGCGGCCATCACCAGGTACTCGGCCGCCAGCTCCAGGCGCACCGACTGCATCAACTCGACATACCCCATGTACTGGCGGGTGATTTCCGCTACCGGGATGTCGAGGATGTTGATGTTCTGTTTGCGGATCAGGTACAGCAACAGGTCGAGCGGGCCTTCGAAGGCTTCGAGAAACACCTCCAGTGCATCCGGCGGGATGTACAGGTCCAGCGGCATTTCCAAAACCGCCTGGCCATACACCATCGCGAAGGGCAGCTCTTGCTGGGCTCCGGCTTGACTGTCGACAACGGGTTCTACTGCAGACATCTACGCCTCGGCCATGAACGGCGCAGGGTCGCCGCAACCGACACGGATCACTTCCGGCTCACCGTCGGCGAGACTGATCACAGTGGACGCCTTGATCCCGCCGTAACCGCCGTCAATGATCAGGTCGACCTGATGCTCAAGCAATTGACGCATTTCGTGCGGGTCCGTCAGCGGGTCGGTGTCGCCGGGCATGATCAGGGTCACGCTCATCAGCGGCTCACCCAGTTCTTCCAGCAGCGCCAGGGCAATCGGATGGCTAGGCACTCGCAGGCCGATGGTGCGCTTTTTCGGGTGCAGCAACAGGCGCGGGACTTCGCGGGTGGCGTTGAGAATAAACGTGTACGGCCCCGGCAAGTGCGCCTTGAGCAAGCGGAACGTGCCGGTATCGATTTTGGCAAACAACCCCAGTTGCGACAGGTCACTGCAAATCAGCGTAAAGTTGTGTTTGTCATCCAGCCCGCGCAAACGGCGCACGCGTTCCACGGCATTCTTGTCGCCGATCTGGCAACCAATGGCATAGGACGAGTCTGTGGGGTAAACCACCACCCCGCCTTTTCGAATGATCTCGACAGCCTGTTTGATCAGGCGCGCTTGTGGGTTTTCCGGATGAATCTGGAAAAATTGACTCACATTCTCTACCTGTTCAGACGGCGGCAATAATTGGGTCATGTTTGAATCGACACCACAGTGGTGGCAGATCCTCCGGGAGCGGGCGGTATTCGCCGATCTCGGACCAGCCTCCAGGTCCATGAAAATCACTGCCGGCACTGACCAGCAGACCGAACTCACGAGCAAGAATCGCCAGGCTGCCCACTTGTTCGGCGGGCTGATGGCCATTGACCACTTCAATCGCGTGGCCCCCGGCTTGAATATAGTCAGAAATCAGCCGACGACGCTTGCTGCGAGTGAAATCGTAGTGCCAGGGATGCGCCAGGCTGACCCAGGCCTTTGCGGCGCGCAGGGTTTCGACGGTCTCCTCCAGGGTCGGCCAGTGTTGCTTGACGTCGCCCAGCTTGCCGGCGCCCAGCCATTTGCGGAACGCTTCGGCGCGGTCCTTTACATACCCTTCACGCACCATCCAGTCGGCAAAGTGCGGGCGGGCCGGTGCGTTGCCGCTGTCGCCCAGTTCCTGCTGTATGGCCCGGGCGCCGTCCAGCGCTCCCGGCATGCCCTTCAATGCCAGCTTGCGACTTATTTCTTCGGATCGTAGCCAACGGCCATCGTGCAGTTTGGCAATCGCCTCGACCAACGGCGGCGCCGATACATCAAACCCGTAACCCAATACATGAATGGTCGCGCCGCCCCAGGTGCAGGACAATTCGACGCCATTGACCAATTGCATCCCCAGCGCGGTCGCGGCTGTGCGGGCCTCGTCGAGGCCCTCAAGAGTGTCGTGATCGGTCAAGGCCAGGACTCGCACGCCTTTCTCGAACGCACGCGCAACCAGTACCGCAGGCGCCAGGGCGCCATCGGAGGCCGTGCTATGGCAGTGCAAATCAACATTCACAGGACTTTGTTACCTCAAATCAGCTGGCGCTATCGCGCGCCCATATGTTTGTTATTATGCCGCCACATCCTGCTTCTGGCTGCCACTGTGAAACAATTCATCGATTTCATCCCGCTTCTGCTGTTTTTCATCGTTTTCAAACTTGACCCAAGGGTCGTCGACATCGGCGGTCATGAGTTGACTGTAGGCGGAATTTACAGCGCCACCGCGATGCTGATCATCAGCTCCCTGGTGGTTTACGGCACGCTGTTCATCAAGCAGCGCAAGCTTGAGAAAAGCCAGTGGCTGACCCTCATCGCCTGTCTGGTCTTCGGTAGCCTGACCCTGGCGTTCCACAGCGAAACCTTCCTGAAGTGGAAAGCGCCGGTGGTGAACTGGTTGTTTGCGCTGGCATTCATTGGCAGCCATTTCGTCGGTGACAGTCTGTTGATCAAACGCATCATGGGCCACGCGCTGACCCTGCCGGAGCCGGTCTGGACGCGCCTGAACATCGCCTGGATCGCGTTCTTCCTGTTTTGCGGTGCCGCCAACCTGTTCGTCGCGTTCACCTACCAAGAATACTGGGTCGACTTCAAAGTCTTCGGCAGCCTGGGCATGACACTGCTGTTCCTGGTTGGCCAGGGCATTTACCTGTCCCGCCACCTGCACGACGCCGATATCACCACGCCAAAAACCGAGGACTGACATGCTTTACGCAATCATTGCCACAGACGTCGCCAACTCCCTGGAAGCCCGACTGGCCGCGCGCCCTGCCCACCTTGAGCGCCTGCAAGTGCTCAAGGGCGAAGGCCGCATCGTTTTGGCCGGTCCACACCCGGCAGTCGACAGCAATGATCCGGGTGCTGCGGGTTTCACCGGCAGCCTGATCGTCGCCGAATTCGATTCCCTGAGCGCCGCACAAGCCTGGGCCGACGCTGATCCGTATATCGCCGCAGGCGTCTACGCCAACGTTTCAGTCAAGCCGTTCAAGCAAGTCCTGCCGTAACTTTCCCCCCACAAATGCCCCCGCGCGGTGAACCTTGTCGGTTCATCGCGCTCTCAATCGCTCATTATTCTCGTTTGCCTGCCGACAACCTGCCCAATCACTCGATTGGAATCAGGAGTCGCGATGCGCAAGGGTMCGTTGTGTCTGTTGTTGGTGACGTTGTCGATGGTGGCCCCGGCTCACGGTGAAGAAAGCGCCGAGGGCGGTAATTCGACGCCACTGTCGCTGAGCGCCGGCAGCCAGATTGCCGAGTTGCAGCAGCGCTTGAAGGTAAGCGAACAGCAACGAGAAGAACTGAACAAACAATTGCAAAATACCGATAGCGAACGCGAAGGCGCTCAACTGGGCCGGTTGCGCCAAGAGAACCAGCGCCTCAAGCTGCAACTCAAGGAAACGCAGGCCAGCAGCCCACTGCCGCGCCTACTGACCGATCAGCAGCAGTGGTTTGTCATTGGAGCAGGAGTTGCGCTATCGGCCCTGCTGTGCGGTATCTTCGCCAGTGGCGCCACCAGAAAACGTCGGCAATGGCTAAATTGAGTGATTCATGAGCGAGCTGTTACTAATTGATGATGACCAGGAGCTGTGCGAGCTCCTGAGCAGTTGGTTGAGCCAGGAAGGCTTTCAGGTCCGGGCTTGCCACGATGGCCAGAGTGCCCGCCGCGCGCTGGCCGAAACCTCCCCGGCCGCCGTGGTGCTGGATGTGATGCTGCCGGACGGCAGCGGCCTGGAACTGCTCAAGCAATTGCGCAGCGATCACCCGGACTTGCCGGTGCTGATGCTGTCGGCGCGCGGCGAGCCACTGGACCGCATCCTCGGCCTGGAACTTGGCGCCGATGATTACCTGGCCAAACCCTGCGACCCACGGGAACTGACAGCCCGTTTGCGCGCTGTGTTGCGCCGCAGCCATCCGGCGGCGGTGTCCAGCCAGATGGAACTGGGCGACTTGTGTTTCAGCCCGGTGCGCGGCGTGGTCAGCATCAATGAACAGGAGTTCACCCTCACAGTCTCCGAAAGCCGTTTGCTTGAAGCCCTGCTCAAGCAACCCGGCGAGCCTCTGGACAAACAGGAACTGGCGCAGATCGCCCTCGGCCGCAAACTGACCCTGTACGACCGCAGCCTGGACATGCACGTCAGCAACCTGCGCAAAAAGATCGGCCCGCACCCCGACGGCCGCCCGCGCATCGTTGCCCTGCGTAGCCGTGGCTACTACTACAGCCTCTAAGCAGAACGCGACGCCCTGAACGCAACTCCCTGTAGCAGCTGTCGAGCCCCAGCGAGGCTGCGTTCGGCTGCGAAGCAGTCGTGAAATCAGACGCTGCGGATTTTCAGGAAAACCGCGTTATCCGTGTTTACGACGGCTGCGCCGCCGGACGCAGCCTCGCTGAGGCTCGACAGCTGCTACAGGGGGCGTGCGTATTCAAAAGGTGGTGGAAGTGTCAGGTTGGTACGAAATCGTCTTTACCCAAGCTTTACGCTTCGCTGACCGCCGCTGACCTTGACCTGCGTAATCTGTACTCATCCGGAACGTACCGGGAACGAGACAAGGAGATTCACCATGCGCAAGACTCTTATCGCTCTGATGTTCGCCGCCACCCTGCCGACCGTTGCCATGGCCATGCCTGAAGGCAGCGGCCCGATGGACGGCTCGTACCACGGCGGTCAGATGCACGGCATGCACGGTAAAGGCCCGTACAGCCAGCTGGACCTGAGCCGCGAACAGCGCGAACAGATCCGCAAGATCATGGGCGAACAGATGCACGAGCGTAAGCAACTGGTCGACAAGTACCTGGAGAAACTCTCGCCAGCCGACCAGAAAGCCATGAAAGACGAAATGGCGGCCAACCACAAAAAAGCCGAGGCCGAGGTGCGTGCCCTGCTGAAACCGGACCAACAGAAGCAATTCGACGAGATCCAGAAAAAACAGGCTGAGCGTCGCGCCGAATGGGCTGAGTTCAAGGCCTGGAAAGCGCAACAACCGCAAAAAGCGCAATAATGCGCTAACCCGGACCCGACGGCTCAACCCCGTTGGGTCTGATACCACCCAATCTAATGTGGGAGCGAGCCTGCTCGCGATAGCGGTCTTTCAGTCACGTTGATGCTGAATGTGCTCACGCTATCGCGAGCAGGCTCGCTCCCACAGGGATTTGTGTTTGTGTGAGGACTTTCTGTGCGTTCATTGTTCTGGCGTATTTTGGCCAGCTTCTGGCTGGCCATCGCTCTCGTGGCAGGGCTGTCCATGCTGCTGGGGCACATGCTCAATCAGGACGCGTGGATTCTCAGCCGCCATCCGGGCCTCAATACACTGGCCGAACAGTGGACACAAACCTACGAATCCCAGGGTGAAGAAGCCGCTCAGGACATTCTGGAACAGCGCAAACGTCAATATCACATTGACGTTCAGGTGTTGAACGAGAGCGGCGACCCGGTGGTGCGAGGCACCTTCCCTCGTCGCGCGGCGGCGTTTGAAGCTCGGCAGAACAACGATGACCGGCGTCTGCCATGGCGTCGTTTGACGGCGGAGTACACCAGCGAAAAAACCGGCGACACCTACCTTCTGATCTACCGCATCCCGCACCCTGAACTGGATTCATGGCACCGCGAAAGCCTGCTGTGGCCATTGAGTGCGCTGGGCATTGCCTTGGTGGTGCTGACCTTGTTCAGCCTGTTCGTCACACTGTCGATCACCCGCCCGCTCAGCCGTTTGCGTGGCGCAGTGCATGACCTGGGACAAACCACTTATCAGCAAAACAGCCTGGTGAAACTGGCCAACCGACGCGATGAATTCGGCGTGCTGGCCAACGACTTCAATCGCATGGGCTCGCGCCTGCAAAGCCTGATCGGCAGTCAGCGGCAATTGCTTCGCGATGTGTCGCATGAACTACGCTCCCCGCTCGCCCGCCTGCGCATCGCTCTGGCATTAGCGGAACGAGCCAACCCTGAAGAACGTGAAAAACTCTGGCCGCGCCTGACCCGCGAATGCGACCGGCTGGAAGCGTTGATCAGTGAGATCCTGGTGCTGGCGCGGGTCGATGCCGATAACGCCAGCGCCGAAGAGGTCGACCTGAATGCGTTGCTCAACACGCTGCAAAAGGAGGCGCAACTGGGTTCGCCGGAGCAAAACGTGCGCCTTGAGGCAGAGCCGCAATTGAACCTCAAAGGCTGGCCGACGATGATCGAGCGTGCCGTCGACAATCTGCTGCGCAACGCTCAGCGCTTTAACCCGGTCGGGCAGTCGATCGAAATGCAGGCCGTGCGTCAGGGTGAGCGTATTGTGGTCAGCGTGCGTGACCATGGGCCGGGCGTAGATGCTGAGCATTTGCACCAGTTGGGTGAGCCCTTTTATCGAGCACCTGGGCAAACGGCGGCCGGGCACGGTTTGGGCCTGGCGATTGCGCGCCGCGCAGCGGAACGACATGGCGGGAGTCTGGTGCTGGCCAATCATCCGCAGGGCGGGTTTGTGGCCAGCCTGGAATTGCCGCTGGTGCCGGGGGCCGTCGTCCAGCCATAAATGCAATGGTGATGCTTAAAGATCGCAGCCTCGTTTCACTCGACAGCTCCTACAGATGTACACATATCTCTGTAGSAGCTGTCGAGTGAAACGAGGCTGCGATTCTTTTGATCTTCAGGATTTAGCGGGCCAGGCGCTGACGAATTCGGCGAGGTCGGCTTTCTCGGCGACGCGCGGTTCTTTCTGCGGCGTGCCGAGGTAAAGGAACGCAATCACCTCTTCCCCTTCAGCCAAACCCAGCCCTTTGGCCACATGCGCCGAATACGCCAAGTCACCGGTGCGCCACACCGCGCCAATCCCTTGCGCATACGCCGCCAGCAAAATTCCATGAGCCGCGCAGCCCGCTGCCAGCCGTTGTTCGGATTTCGGGTATTTGACGTGATCCTGCACCCGCGCAATCACTACCACCACCAATGGCGCACGCAGTGGGCCGTTGCGCGCCTTGTCCAGCGCCGCTTCCGACACCTCGCTGTCTTGCAGCCTCGCCGCTTCGGCCAGCAACTCGCCCATTTGCTCGCGCGCCACGCCCTCGACCGTCAGAAAGCGCCAAGGCTGCAAATGGCCGTGGTCCGGGGCGCGCATGGCCGCGCAAAACAGGACTTCGCGCTGCGCTGCAGTCGGTGCCGGATCGATGAGTCGTGGAACGGAAACACGGTTGAGCAAAGCGTCGAGAGCCTGCATCGGCCACCTCCTGAAAAAATGTTTGGCTATTCTATCTGCAAGTGCGCAAGCGGCGTCGGTTTACATGCCCTGCCCCACAGGTAGAATGGCGCCCCTCCCACAATAGCCCGAGCGGACTTCATGGCGTTGCCGACCTTACGGATTATCGGTTTTATCATCGGCATCTTCCTGATCACGCTGGCGATCGCCATGATCGTGCCCATGGCGACCCTGGTGATTTTCGACCGCACCCACGAGCTACCATCGTTCCTGTGGTCGAGCATGATTACCTTTGTCGCAGGCCTGGCGCTGATCATCCCTGGTCGTCCCGAACATATACACCTGCGCCCACGAGACATGTACCTGTTGACTGTCAGCAGTTGGCTGGTGGTGTGCATCTTCGCCGCGCTGCCGTTTTTGCTGGCTCAGCACGTCAGTTTCACTGACTCGATCTTTGAAAGCATGTCCGGTATTACCGCCACCGGTTCGACGGTACTCAGCGGCCTGGACACCATGTCCCCCGGCATTTTGATATGGCGTTCGCTGTTGCACTGGCTCGGCGGTATCGGCTTTATCGGCATGGCGGTAGCGATTCTGCCGCTGCTGCGTATTGGTGGCATGCGCCTGTTTCAGACCGAGTCGTCGGACCGCTCTGAAAAAGTCATGCCCCGTTCGCACATGGTGGCGCGTCTGATCGTGGCGGCCTACGTCGGCATCACCATTGTCGGTAGCCTGGCGCTCTGGTGGGCCGGGATGAGCCTGTTTGATGCGATCAACCACGCGATGTCAGCGATCTCCACTGGCGGCTTTTCCACTTCGGACCAGTCGCTGGCCAAATGGACGCAACCGGCGGTGCACTGGGTGGCGATTGTCATCATGATTCTCGGCAGCCTGCCCTTCACCCTGTACGTAGCAACCTTGCGCGGCAATCGACGGGCATTGATCAAGGATCAGCAGGTTCAGGGGTTGCTCGGCATGTTGCTGGTGACCTGGCTGGTGCTCGGCACCTGGTACTGGTGGACCACCCAACTGCATTGGCTCGAAGCCTTGCGGCATGTGGCGTTTAACGTGACATCGGTGGTCACGACCACCGGTTTCGCGTTGGGGGACTACAGCCTGTGGGGCAATTTCTCGCTGATGCTGTTCTTTTACCTGGGCTTTGTCGGCGGTTGCTCCGGCTCGACAGCTGGCGGGATCAAGATTTTCCGCTTTCAGGTCGCCTACATCCTGCTCAAGGCCAACCTTAACCAATTGATTCACCCGCGAGCGGTGATCAAGCAGAAGTACAACGGTCACCGTCTCGACGAAGAAATCGTGCGTTCGATCCTGACCTTTTCGTTCTTCTTCGCCATCACCATCTGCGTCATCGCGCTGCTGCTGTCGCTGCTCGGCGTGGACTGGATGACCGCCCTGACCGGTGCGGCCAGCACCGTGTCCGGCGTCGGGCCGGGGTTGGGTGCGACCATCGGGCCGTCAGGTAACTTTTCGTCGTTGCCGGACGCCGCCAAGTGGATTCTGTCGTTCGGCATGCTGCTCGGCCGACTGGAGATCATTACGGTGTTTGTTCTGTGCATTCCTGCTTTCTGGCGACACTGACCTGCGCCGTCACTCCGGTCATGTGCGCCCGGTATTCGCCGGGGGTGGCGTCGAACCAGCGGCGGAACGCGCGGAAGAAATTGCTTGGGTCGGCGAACCCCAGCAGGTAGGCAATTTCCAGCAGGGTCATGGTGGGCTGGGCGAGATATTGCTCGGCCAATTCGCGTCGCGTGTCATCGAGCAACGTCTGAAAACTAGTGCCCTCTTCCTGCAAGCGTCGCTGCAAAGTGCGTTGCGACAGGTGCAGCGTCTGCGCCACCGTTTCGCGTTTAGGTTCGCCCTGTGGCAGCAGACGGCACAACACCTGACGCGCCTTGTGCGTTACGCGGGTTTCGGAGAACCGCGCCAGGTACTCGCCGGCAAACCGGTCATGCAACAGCGCCATCGCCTCGTTGGCAGTGGGCAGTGGCGCTTCCATGTCGGCACGTTCGAAGATCAATGCGTCGTAAGGTGCGTTGAACACCAACGGCGCATGAAAAGCTTGTTTATAGGGTTCGAGGTCAGCGGGCTCATCGCCCTGCACCAACACCTTGCGCGGTTGCAAGGTACGCCCGGTCAACCAGCCGCACAACGCCAGCGCACAGGCCATTGAAGCTTCAGCGCTTTGCCGGGTCGGCGGCAGGTGATCGCCGTGAACCGTCAGAATCAGCGCATAGCCCTCGTCCAGCAGGCGGAAACTCAGGTCGGCACTTTCGGCAATGATCCGCTGATAGCGCACCAGTCGCTGAAAGCCTTCGGCCAGCGTCTGGCTGGACATCAACGCATAACCCGCGACATGGAAGGAGGCCGGTCGCACCACCTTGCCCATGTTCAGGCCTATTGCCGGGTTGCCGGACAGCTCAACCGCGCGCTGCCACAGTCGCGTCATGGAGTCTTGCGGGAAACGCGCATCCGGATCATCCAGTGATGCGTAGTCGAGCCCTAGCTGCTGGAACAGAACCCGGCAATCCAGGCCGTCCATCTCCAGTGCTTTGACAATTCCCATCGCCCAGCTTGAAGAAGTCGTTCGTTCGCTCATGGCGTTTACTTACTGTTCAGTGAGCCGTCTGACGCGGCTGGTTTTCGAAGGATACTAAAGTGGCGCCCATTGTCACTGGCTGACGCCATTGATCACTCTAGACTCAAATAAGCTACCCGCAGCACAACTTGCAATCAGAACAATAACCACAGAGATCGCAGTCGTGGAAAACATCAAACGTTTCAACAGCTTCGCTGAGTTCTACCCGTATTACCTCAGCGAACACAGCGACAGCACTTGCCGACGACTGCACTTTATCGGCACCACGCTGGTCATTTTCATTCTGACCCTGAGCATCGGCAAAGGCGCATGGCTGATGTTATGGGCCCTTCCGCTGGCGGGTTACAGCTTCGCCTGGGTCGGGCATTTCTTCTTTGAGAAGAATCGACCTGCCACCTTCCAACATCCTCTTTATAGCCTGCTCGGCGACTTTGTCATGTACCGCGACATGATTCTGGGCCGCGTGCCGTTTTAAGCACCGTGAACAAGAAGAGAATAGCCGATGAATGCCAACGCCCGTTTCACCCACATGAAGGATGGGACACAGGAAGACTGGGCGATCATCGCCGCAGACTTCAGTGCCTACGCGAAACAATTGCCGGCACGAATTGTGGCGCACCTGAAGTTGCTGGAGGGCGATTTTGGTGGCTTCCCGGTCGACCGTCTCACCCACTCCCTGCAAACCGCCAGTCGTGCCTGGCGCGATGGCCGTGACGAGGAATATGTGGTCTGCGCGCTACTGCATGACATCGGCGATACGCTGGGTTCCTACAACCATCCAGACATTGCGGCGGCGATTCTCAAGCCATTTGTCAGCGCTGAAAATCTTTGGATGGTGGAAAAACACGGGATTTTCCAGGGCTATTACTTCTTCCATTATTTGGGCATGGATCGGCATCTGCGCGAGCAGTTCAGCGAGCATCCGCAGTATCAGGCGACTATCGAGTTTTGTGCCAAGTACGATGCGGCGGCGTTTGACCCGGCGTATGAAAACCTGCCACTGAGCTTCTTTGAACCGATGCTGGAACGGTTGTTTGCGCAGCCCAAAAACTCGATATACAAGGCGGCGATGGAAGAGCATTCGCCCACCTGATAGACCTCAGGGGACCGCTGCGCGGTCCATCGCGAGCAGGCTCACTCCTACAGTTGATCTCGGGTAGTCACAAAATGTGTGTTCACTGGAGATCTAATTGTAGGAGTGAGCCTGCTCGCGAAGGGGCCAGCCCAGTCACCGCAATTTCAAGCCGGCTCGACAACCTTAATCGCCCTCAACTCCGCCTCCCGCGCCTGCGCATCCGCCAGGCGATACAACTCGATCGTCCCGTCCCAATGCTCGATCAGCGCCGTACACGACTCCACCCAATCCCCGCAATTGAGGTAATCCACCTCGCCGACCTTGCGAATCTCGGCATGGTGAATGTGCCCGCACACCACGCCATGCAACTCGCGTTTCACACATTCATGAGCGATGGCTTCCTCGAAATCGCTGATGAAACTGACCGCGGTTTTTACCTTGTGCTTGAGGTACGCCGACAACGACCAATAGCCGTAGCCATAACGCGCACGCCAGTGGTTGAGCCAGCGGTTGAGGGTCAGGGTGAATTCGTAGGCCGAGTCCCCCAGAAAGGCCAGCCAGCGGTGATACCGGGTGATGACATCGAACTGATCGCCGTGGATCACCAGCAGATGACGGCCATCGGCGGTTACGTGCACGGCCTCGTCCACCAATTGGATGTTGCCCAGAATCAGCCTGGAATAACGCCGCAGGAATTCGTCGTGATTGCCGGTCACGTAGATGACTTCAGTGCCGCGCTTGCTCATGGTCAGCAAACGACGGATCACGTTGGTGTGCGCCTGAGGCCAGTACATGCCACCGCGCAGCTTCCAGCCATCGATGATGTCGCCGACCAGGTAAATCTTGTCCGCGTGGTAGCCCTTGAGAAACTGCGACAGGTGCTCGGCCTGGCAGTCCCGAGTACCCAAGTGCACATCAGAAATCCACAAAGTCCGCACACGTTGCTTACGACTGGGTTTGGCGAGCTCGGCGCTGGTCATGGGCAACCCTCTGCGATGGTTTTTCCAAGCGTGCGCCGGTCGGGTTAATTGACCATGACAGTGTTGAGTCATTCCTGTGACAACCATGGGCCGGTGTAGACTGGCCCCATCTTGCCCAGGAGAGCGGTGATGAGACCGATCCTCACACTACGCCAGTACACCGACGACCTGATCGTCCACAGCCACGACCACGCCCAACTGGTGTTCGGTTTGTCGGGGGCGCTGGATTTCGAAGTCGACGGGCGTGGCAGTCAGGTGGTGCAGCAGAGCTTTGTGGTGGTGCCGTCCGGTTTCCATCATGCCTGCGGCAGCAGCAATGGCAGCCGTTGCCTGGTGCTCGATGTGCCGAGCGATCAATGGGTTTCACAGTCGCTTGGCGAGCATGCCGAGGCCAGTCGCCGCCTGCTCGACAACGCCGGGCGTTTGTCACTGGATGCCGGGCAAAGCCAATTGGTCAGTTGGCTGGCGGGCAGTCAGGTTAACGATCCGTTGATCGAGCAACAGGGTGCAGTGCTGTTATTGGCCAGCCTCAACAATGCGAAACCGGCCAGCGTCGGGGGGCGACGCCTGCCGTATGCGGCTTTGAATGCGCACATCGACCAATACGCGGCCTACCCACTGCAAGTGGCGGATCTGGCCCGCGTGGCCGGGTTGTCCAGCGCCCGGTTGCACGCACGATTTGTCGCAGAGTGCGGGCAGACACCGATGGATTACATCCGCAGTCGGCGACTGCATATCGCGGTGGGATTGCTGCGGGAAACGCCGTTGCCCATCGGCGAGATTGCCAGTCGGGTCGGTTACAGCTCTCAGAGTGCCTTCGCCGCTGCCGTGCTGCGCGAGTTTCGCGCCTCCCCAGGCAAACTGCGGCGCGAGGCTGGCGACAAATGATGCGAGTCTGACGACAGACACAGCCGAGCATCGCGCGATTAAATGTAGCAGCTGGCGAAGCCCTGTGGGAGCGAGACCGGCTTGCCGGCGATAGCGGCCTTTCAGGTTACGTAAATGTCGACTGACAGTCCGTCATCGCGAGCAGGCTCGCTCCCACAGGGCTTCGCCAGCTGCTACAGGTCCGCGAATTCTGTCGGTTTGGTTTACTCGTTTATCAAGGATTGCAATGACTCCCCGTACCGCCCTTGGCGCCCTGCATATCGGTGCATTGATGTTTGGCCTGACCGGTGTGTTTGGCAAACTCGCCGCCGCGTCCCCCGCTGTCATCGTCTTCGGCCGTGCCGCATTTGCGGTCCTGGCATTGGCGGTTTTTGCACGCTTCGCCAGTAACACCCGTTGGCGCACGCTTGAAACCGTGGACTGGCGCCGTCTGTTGCTCGGCGGTTTGCTGCTGGCCGGGCACTGGGTGAGTTTCTTTATTGCGGTGAAGGTGGCGGGAGTGGCGATTGCGACCCTGGGCTTTGCCAGCTTCCCGGCGTTTACCGTGATCCTCGAAGGGCTGATCTTCCGCGAGCGGATTCGCGCCAATGAAATCCTGCTGGTCGTGTTGGTGAGCGTCGGGCTGGTGCTGGTCACACCTGACTTCGATCTGGCGAGCGGCGCAACCACGGGCCTGCTCTGGGCCGTCGGCTCCGGGTTATTGTTTGCCCTGCTGTCGCTGACCAACCGGGCCAGCTCCGGACGAATCCCGCCGGTGCAGGCCGCGCTGTGTCAAAACGTGGTGGTCGCGTTGTGCCTGCTGCCCGTGGCGGCTCCCCAATTGAGCGAAGTGCGCGGCATCGACTGGCTGTGGATCGGTCTGCTCGGCGTGTTCTGCACCGGCGTCGCACACAGTCTTTTCGTCGCCAGTCTGGCGGTGATCAAGGCACGCACCGCTGCAGTCGTGTTCGCCCTGGAACCGGTTTACGGAATCACCGTGGCCTGGTTGTTGTTCGATGAAAACCCGACGCTGCGGATGCTGATCGGCGGCGCGCTGATCATCGTCGCGATCGTGGTCTCCAGCAGGCTGTCGGGTGGTTCAAGTAAAAAGACCGTGGCGGCTGAAGCGGCGTCTCACTGAGTGCGATCGTTGTGGCCCAGGTCGCGGTCCGGATCGATCTGATCGCGGACCCGCTGCTTGAGCACCTTGGCTTCCGGGAAACCGCCATCGGCCTTACGCTCCCAGAGCTGCACGTCGTCACAAAAAATATGGAACACCCCACCCGTGCCGGGCACCAGCGACACTTTGCCCAAGTCGTCACCGAAGGTGCTGAGCAGTTCCTGGGCCAACCAGGCGGCACGCAACAGCCATTGGCATTGCGTGCAGTAGGTGATGACGATTTCCGGTTTGTGCGCGGTCATGATGACTCCTTCGGTTTCAAGCTAAGCGGTTCAAGTTCCAATGATTGGCCGGCATTGCTGAATTCGTCGAGGAAGCCGTCAACCAGTGGCGGCGAACTGTCGAAAGGGCTGACCAAATCCCAACTTGAATCCATCGACACATCATCCAGGTTCAACTGGAACTCGTCGTTAGACATTGCGTTCACTGGCACGACAACCAAAGGTGCCGCACTGTTCAGTTTCGGGGAGCTGGCGCGGATATCCTGAAGTTTTTGCGGGTCAAACCCGGCGTCTCGCCGGCTGTTTTCCTGTGCTGCAAAGGTTGCTTCGAGCATCGGCTCCGGCGGTGATGGTAAATCGGGAGAAGCCTCGGGCAATGCAAGAGCCTGCTGGCGTCGATGACGACGAAGGATTAACCCCAACAGTGCCAAAGCCAGCAGCGCCAGCAGCCCGATGATCAACCACCCGTTGCTGGCTTGCGGCTCCTCGACAACGACAGCGACGGGCGCAGCGGTCTCGGTGGCCGCTGGCTTGAGCTCAGCCAATCGGGTTTGCAGTTCGGTCATCTGCTTTTTCTGACCGGCGATCTGCTCGTCTTGAGCCGTAAGCTTCGAATTCAATTCATCGACGGTTTTTTGCAGTTGCTGGTTTTGCAGCACGCTGGCAGCCAATTGTTCGGCAACAACGGGATCGCTCACAGGGGCGGTGGCAGGTTGAACCACGACTGGCGTTGAGGCGGGTTCCTTGATGGGGGTTGATGACGCATTGGCCGGCTGGACGGCAGGAAATCCAGAAGACGGAGGCTCGGCGACTGGCTCATCAGCGACGGGATCTACCGCCCCCGCATCCGGTGGATCAATCAGTACCGTGTATTCGCGTAGCAAACGCCCGTTGGGCTGATTGAGCTGTACCACGAAATCCAGATAAGGTTCCTTGACCATTTTGCTGGAGGTCACCCGAATCACACTTCGGTTGCCGCGCAGGATGGGTGTGAACTTCAGATTATTGAGGAACAACACCCGCTCGACGCCGGCGCGGCTGAATTCATCCGCTGTCGCCAGGCTGACGGACAACTCGCCCTCCTCCAGGCCACCGACATCCACCAGGGCGATGTCGGCACGCAGCGGCTGATTCAGCGCAGAGTGCAGTGTGATGTCGCCCAATCCCAACGCAGGCGCCAATGCCGAGTAGGTGATAGCGCCACCGAGCAAAAGCAACCTGGCACCGCACTGCAAAACCAATCGCCAACTCTCGAACATGAGCATCCCTTAAATACAGAACCAACCTGTGCGTGTTCGCACATCCGTTACGAACACGATATTGCCAGGTAGTTCTTTATAGTCTGCCCAACGGGGTATCTCAAAAGTCCGGCGAGTGGTTATGCCTCAAGATTTTTCCAGGTTGGCCAGAATGTGCCCGTGAACCCGCATACAGACCTGTAGATCCGCTTCATCGACGCCTGCGAAGAGCTCGCGGCGCAGTTGCGTGGCAATGGTTTCAATTTGTTCGATCAGGGGACGGGCCGGCGTGCAGAGGACAATTTTTTTTGCCCGGCGGTCTTCCAGCACAGCTTGGCGCTGGACCAGACCCTGGGTTTCCAGGCTGTCGAGCAAACGGGCCAGGGTTGGCCCCTCGACACCAACGCTTTGCGCCAGCTCACGCTGGGTGGGAGCTTCTTCAAAACGGGCCAGGTGCAGCAGCACCAGCCAGCGCGCCTGGGACAGTCCCAGGCCAGCGAGACGACGGTCCAGCTCGGCACGCCAGCCACGCGACATCTGGGCCAGTTGCATGCCAAAGCGGTGTTGATCGGTTAACGGCATAAAACACTCATGATTAGACTGAAATAAGTAAAACCTAATTATTAGTCAGCTAAGCATGACCGCTGGCTTGAGGCAAGGCTCGGTCTGTAGTGAATCGTTACATCAACCTACAAGACGGCTTAAACCTCAAACTCGGATTGCAGGGCGGCACGCACACAATACAAAACGCCTTCCGGCACTCTGCCGGCAAACAACGCCGCAATCTCCGAAACCGCTGGCAACTCACCTTCGCCGTCGAGGAACGCATCCTGGACTTCGCCCATCAATTCTTCCGGCAAATCCAGCGCCTGCTCCAGCGACAGCTGCTGCTTGCCAATCGCTTCGGCGAGCATGGTGTAGACGTTCTTTTCCGAACATTGCAGTTGACCGGCGATTTGCAGCGGCGTCATGCCAGCACGGGCCAGGGTGATCAGTTCGTGGCGCACGTCGGCCACGACTTTCGGTGCCTCGACCTGACCGCCAAGCACTTCGAGGAAGGCCTCGCCATAACGCTCGAGCTTGCGGGCGCCGACGCCGCTGACGGTGGCCATTTCCGACAACGAAGTCGGCTGGCTGCGGAGCATTTCCAGCAGTGTCGAGTCGGGGAAGATGACATACGGCGGCACGCCATGTTCTTCGGCCAGTTTGCGCCGCAAGGCACGTAGCGCCTCCCACTGCTCGCGCTCTTCGCCACGCACCAGTTGGCTCGCCTGGCTCTTGCTGCTTTTGGCGGTGGTTTGCGGCTTGAGGTCGCGGCGCAGTTCCAGGGTCACTTCGCCCTTGAGCAGCGGCCGGCAAGTGTCGCTCAGGCGCAAACCGCCGTAGCCTTCGAGGTCGATGTCGGCCAGTCCACGGGCAACCAATTGCCGGAACAGCGAGCGCCATTCACTCTCGCCCATCGCTTTGCCGACACCAAACACTGACAGATGTTGATGACCAAAGCTGCGGACCTTTTCGTTGTCCTTGCCCAGTAGCACATCCACCAAATGCCCGACGCCATAACGCTGGCCTGTGCGGTAAATCGCCGAAAGCGCCTGACGGGCCGGCTCGGTGGCGTCCCAGGTCTGCACGCCGTCGACACAGTTGTCACAATGGCCGCACGGCTCGGGCATGTCTTCGTCGAAGTAGGCCAGCAGCGTTTGGCGACGGCAACGGGTTTCTTCGCAGAGCGAGAGCATGGCATCGAGCTTGTGCTGCTCCAGACGCTTGTGGCGCTCGTCGCCTTCGGAGTTCTGCAACATTTGCTTGAGCATCACCACGTCTTGCAGGCCGTAGGCCATCCAGGCATCGGCCGGCAGACCGTCACGACCACCGCGACCGGTTTCCTGGTAGTAAGCCTCCAGGGATTTCGGTAAATCGAGGTGCGCGACAAACCGCACGTTGGGCTTGTCGATGCCCATGCCGAAGGCCACGGTGGCGACCATGATCAGGCCTTCCTCGTTGAGGAAACGCTTCTGGTGGTGGGCTCGGGTTTCGTTGGGCAAACCGGCGTGATACGGCAGCGCCGGGAAGCCTTGTTCGCTGAGGAATACAGCGACTTCGTCGACTTTCTTGCGCGACAGGCAGTAAACGATGCCGGCATCGCTGCGCCGCTCGGCCAGGAACGCCAGCAATTGCTTGCGCGGCTGCTCCTTGGGCACGATGCGATAAAAAATGTTCGGGCGATCGAAGCTCGACAGAAAGCGTTCGGCGTCCTGTAGATGCAGGCGATCGACGATTTCTTCGCGGGTGCGCTTGTCGGCTGTAGCCGTCAGGGCGATTCGCGGGACGTTAGGGAATAACTCGGCCAATTGCCCCAGCTGCAGGTATTCGCGACGGAAATCGTGACCCCATTGGGACACGCAGTGCGCTTCGTCGATGGCGAACAGAGCAATTTCAAGGCTTTGCAGGAAGGCCAGCATGCGCGGCTGGACCAGACGCTCGGGCGCCAGATAGAGCATTTTCACTTCGCCGCGTTTGATGCGGGCCGCCAGGTCACGCTGTTGTTCGGCGCTCAGCGTGGAGTTCAATGCAGCGGCGGCGACGCCCAGCTCTTCGAGGGTGGCGACCTGGTCGTCCATCAGCGCGATCAGCGGCGACACCACCACCGCCAGGCCTTCACGCAGCAGCGCCGGCACCTGGAAGCACAAGGATTTGCCACCACCGGTAGGCATCAGCACCAGGGCGTCACCGCCGCTGGCCACGCGCTCAATGATTGCACCCTGACGGCCACGAAAACTGTCGTAGCCGAAGATGTCCTTGAGGACGCGTTGAGCCTGTTCGAGCATAAAAACTCCAAAAATCACAAAAACATCCCTGCAAGGCTGGTTCAGAACCACGCAAGCTGCACCGACAAATCGTAAGTGCGCATTGCATGACGCTGCACATTTCAGCCGCGACGCCAGCAGGGCATCACAAAACGCGCGAGTATACCCGAGCCCTCCCTTGCACAGGGCACCGCTGATAAGACACATCAAAACCAATACAGCGCAGAACCTGTGGGAGCGAGCCTGCTCGCGAAGGCGGCGCCACATTCAACTGCAATGTTGACTGACCCACCGCATTCGCGAGCAGGCTCGCTCCCACAGGGAATGCGGTGTTGTTCATTCCTGCGACAGGGCAAATATGCCGTGCGGCTGGCCTGAGCGCTCAAGAAGGCCTAGAATTCCCGCATCGAACATTCCCCAAGGTAGCCCTTTAATGTCCTTCGCTGAGCAACTAACCCGTTTGCAAGTCTTCCTCGACGCCGACGAACTGCATGACGAGGCGCTGGACTACGTGGCCGCCCACGGCTACCTCACCGCGCTGTCAATCTGTTCCGAAACGGTACCTGACCGTGAATGGATCGATGCCCTCTTCGCCGAAGAGCCGCACTACGCCGACGACACCGAGCGTGAAGCCATCGAATCCACCCTGCTGGCCCTCAAGGCTCACATCGCCCGCCAACTGGCGTCCGACGAAGAGTTCGAGCTGCCCTGCGACCTGGACCTGGGCGAAGAGCCGGACGATTCCGACCTACGCGGCTGGTGCATCGGTTTCATGGAAGGTGTGTTCCTGCGCGAAGCAGCCTGGTTCGAAACCGCCGAAGACGAAGTCAGCGAAATGCTGCTGCCGATCATGGTCGGTTCGGGCCTGTTCGACGAACAGCCTGAGTTCGAAGACATCGCCAAAGACGCCAACCTGATGGACGACATGATCGTGCAGATCCCGGAAGCCCTGACCGCGCTGTACCTGCTGTGCCAGGCGCCAGACGAAAAACCGGCGATCCTCAAGCCACGCCACCACTAAGGTTTTGCCTATGGACAACCCCATAGGCAACCGCCCCCTGATGTTGCGCTACGTGCTGCTGGCCATCGGCTGGCTGAGCGTAGCGCTAGGGGTGATCGGGATTTTTCTACCGGTATTGCCCACCACGCCTTTCCTGTTGCTGGCCGCTGCGTGCTTTGCCCGCAGTTCGCCGCGTTTCTATCAGTGGCTGGTGGGGCATCCACGGCTGGGCCCGTGGATTCGCGACTACCTCGACGGCAACGGCATCCCGCTCAAGGGCAAGGTCTACGCCATCGGGGTGATGTGGGCGAGCATCCTGTTCTCCTGCTACCTGGTGCCCCTGCCGTGGGCGCGCGGGTTCATGCTGACCAGCGCCGTGCTCGTCACGTTCTATATCCTCAAGCAAAAAACCCTGCACAAATCCTGAATACCCCGATCCCCGTAGCAGCTGGCGAAGCCTGCGTCCGGCTGCGCAGCAGTCGTGAAATCAGGCAATGCGGTCGTTCAGTTGAATCCGGGATTCAGGGTTTACGACTGCTACGCAGTCGAACGCAGGCTTCGCCAGCTGCTACAGGTCCGTGTATCCATCCGGTAATTTGTCCGTCCTCGCTGAAAACACCGCCTAGACTTCAGGCATCTTCACGCGAGTTGCCACATGTCCCGTCGTCCGCGTAGTCCAGGATGGTCAACGCTCCGACTTCGGCTCGGCGGATGGTTGCTGCTGGCCGGCTTCCTGCTGACGGGGCTGGGCAGTGTCCTGGCCGACTGGGACTTTGCGCAAATCCTGCAAACCGCCGAAAAGCGCTACGGCCCCCTCGGCCCCGCCCAGGGAAGAATCGAGGCCTGGAGTCAAATGCTCAAAAGCGAACTCAAGCAGCCCGAGCGCGAGCAACTGAATGCGGTCAATCGCTTTTTCAATCAGCAGCTGAGTTTTCAGGACGACACGCACATCTGGCGTCAGACCGATTACTGGGCCACGCCAGAAGAATCGCTGATCAAGGGCGCCGGCGACTGTGAAGACTACGCGCTGGCGAAGTATTTCAGCCTGCGCTATCTCGGGATTCCCAGCGAGAAACTGCGCATCACCTACGTCAAGGCCCTGGCCCAAAACCAGGCGCACATGGTGCTGACCTTCTACAGCAGCCCCACGGCCGAACCGTTGGTGCTGGATAACCTGATCAACGAAATCCGCCCCGCGTCCCAGCGCAAAGACCTATTACCGGTTTACGCCTTCAACGCCGAAGGCCTGTACTTGCCCGGCGCCAATGGCGGTAAACGCAGCAGCGACAGTAAAAAACTGTCGCGCTGGCAAGACGTGTTGAAAAAGATGCAAGCCGAAGGGTTCGCCGTGGGCGAAGGCTAGTCGCCACCGCAAGGAGCGTTTTATGTCACTGCGCAAACAGTTGTTTCTCGCCATTTGCCTGTTCCTGCTGGTGGCTTTCAGCGGCAGCTTTTTTGTCAGCCTGGAAAGCTCCCGCGAACAAATGCTCGGCCAATTGCGCTCCCACGCCCAGGACGCCGCCACCGCGCTCGGTTTGTCGCTGACCGCACAAATCGACGACCCGGCCATGATCGAGCTGATGGTCAGTTCGATTTACGACAGTGGCTATTTCCGCAGCATTCGCGTCGTCAGCATTGTCGATGAACAGGTGTTGGTGGAGCGCAGTGCTCCCGCGAAAATCGAAGGCGTTCCACGCTGGTTCGTCAGGCTCGTCAACCTGCGCCCGGAAGGTGGTGACGCGCTGATCATGCGCGGCTGGGACCAGGTGGCGCGGGTCGAAGTGTTGAGCAATCCGCAATTCGCTTTGGCCAAACTCTGGGACAGCACCCTCGGCAGCCTGATTTGGTTGCTGATCTGCGGCTTGCTCAGCGCCGTGTTCGGCGGTTGGCTGTTACGCCGGCAATTGCGTCCGCTCGACAAGATGGTCAAACAGGCCGAAGCCATCAGCAAACGCGAGTTCTTGAGCCTGCCGAAACTGCCGCGCACACCGGAATTGAGGCGTGTGGTGCTGGCGATGAACCAGATGGTCGAAAAACTCAAAACGCTGTTCGCCGAAGAAGCCACGCGCAGCGAAAAACTGCGTGCCGAATCCTATCAAGACAGCCTCACCGGCTTGGCCAACCGGCGCTTGCTGGATGAGCAACTGGCCGATCACCTGCTGGTCAGCGAACAGAGCAGCGCCGGCCATTTGCTGATGCTGCGGATCAACGACCTGATCGGCCTCAACCAGCGTCTGGGTGGCCAACGCACTGATGCGCTGATCAGTGCTGTCGGCGAACTGCTCAAGCGCCTGACACAACCGCCGGAACGTCGTACCTGGCTGGCGGCGCGTAATCGCGGCGGTGAATTCAGCCTGCTGACACCGGGCCTGGACGGCGCCGACGCCGAACGCCTGGCCTCGGAAATCAGTGCGACCCTGGAAAACCTGCGCCTGACCGCTGCCAGCGATTGCATGCCGGTGGCGCACCTGGGCATCGTCGCCTACCACCCCGGCGAACCGGCCAGCGACGTATTGCTGCGCCTCGATCAGGCGCTGACGCAAGCCCGGCAACACCCCGAGCGGCCGTGGGTACATCTGGCCGATACCGACACCGCAATCAACCACTCCCAACATGACTGGCGCAGCTGGATCGACGACGCCCTGACCCACGGCAAACTGCAGCTGTATTTCCAACCCGTCGTGCAATGCGCCGACACTAGCCAAGTGCTGCACCACAAAGTCCTCGCGCGCCTGCTCGACCCGAGCGGTGAAGCCATTGCCGCCGGGCATTTCCTGCCATGGATCGAGCGTCTCGGCTGGTCAGCACGGTTCGACCTGGCGATGCTCGAAGCGACCCTCGACTACCTGGTCGTCAACCGCTGGCCGCTGGCGTTGAGCCTGTCCGGCAGCACCCTGCGCGACCCGGCGCAGCTGCGAGAAATCATCGACTTGCTCGACTCACTGCCGGACCTGGCACCGCTGCTGACCCTGGAAATCGACGAACGCCAACTGCCGCCCCCGGAAGAACTGCACCGGCTGAGCCACAGCCTGCTCAACACGGGTTACCGCATCGGTTTGCAGCATTTCGGCGGCAGCTTCAGCCAGATTGGCAACTTGACGCAGCTGGGACTGGCCTATCTGAAAATCGATGGCGCGTACATCCGCAGCATTGATGTGCAGCCTGACAAACGGCTGTTCATCGATGCGATTTTCCGGGCGACCAACAGTATTGATTTGCCGTTGATTGCAGAGATGGTGGAGACGCAGGGGGAGTTGGAGGTGATTCGGGAGTTGGGGGTTTTTGGGGTGATGGGGCGGTTGATTGGGCCGCCGGAGCCGATGTAGCAGGACGCAATAAACATCGGTGTTTAAAAGACACCTCCAGATACTCACGCAGGCTACACATCCTTGCGCCGCTGCCTACGACTGCGCCAGAATCCGCCGGCTTGTGCGCTTTGACCCTGATCTTTATCGTTTCCGCATCGCTGCCAATCAGCGATCGGGTTTAGCGACCCGACCAGGAATAAGCGCAACACTTCAGTCTTACTGCKGGCGAACATCTGCAGTTTCGATATGGCGGCTGTGCGCGGGAGACCCTCGGGTCTGCCGGGTCTTATACCTCTCGGTTCGCTAACCTGCGAACAGCCGCCACCCTTACTTGTTTAGCGACAGGTTCTGGTGGCTCCATCAGGTATAGGAGCTTCACCATGTTCAAAATCACACCCAACCCGCCCGAAACCGACCCCGACGACGTTTCCCCCTACGAATCCACTGATTCCAAAAAGCTCAACACCGCCGCCGACCGCGCCCTCGACTACTACCTCAAACCGGTCATTCCCAAAGACACGCCACGCAAACCCAGTACGATCTACTTCGTCGGGCCCGACACCGATAACGAAACCCTGCTGGTCAACGCCTGTGAGACGTTGGCCTCAGCGAGTGTGATGTTGAGTGATTTCGCGGGGCAACTGAACGGCCCGCAGGGCTAACACGGATCTAAGGCGAGGCAAGAATCTGTGGCGAGGGGTTGATTGCTGAATTTTGTGGTGGTTGGTCGGGCCTCTTCGTCGGAACGCCGCCCGGGGCAAGCCCGCTCCGACAGGGGATTTGTGTCGTTCACCTATTTTGTGCTCACTGAAGATCAGATGTGGGAGCGGGCTTGCCCGCGAAAGCAATCTCACAGACAACAAAAAACCCGCCTTTCCTTACCCTGGAATGGCGGGTTTTGTCGTTTCAGACTTCAGATCACACGGTATCCACCTTCAACGAATGATCGTTCAACATGCCATTGATGATGGTCGCCGTATGGACGAGAAAAGGGACGCATTTATTTATTCGGAGCGCATGACCACTCATCGCTACTGTCAGATCTGACAGTAGCCGGCCCACTGCCAATCCGTGTGTGATCACTCCACCCGTTGCGCCGCAACCAGGCCAGCCACGTCCGATGCAGGAGCGTTTGCATGACCACTGAATTCAACCATCCGCCTGTTGCCACGTCGTCCGATAACACCGTCCTGGCGCTGGATCCACCCCGAGTGCTGGGGGCTACCCAACCGATTGTCGGCGCACAGATCGGCGTCTCATTGGTGATTTATGATCTGGTCAACGATGGCCTGGGCGCGACGGCCGAGGTGGATCCGCCCTTGGCGGGGACTGCGGATCGCGGCGACGTGATCACGCTTAGACTGCAGGGAGAAACCACGTCCCTGGACAGTGAAATCATTGTCGATCCGGACGCCAAAACGACGCTGCGCATTCCCAAGGGCCGCCTGCACCCGGACCGGGTCAATGTGCTTTTTTACGAGATCACCCGAGGCAGTGATAACAGGGGCACCTCCGACCCGTTGACCCTGCTGTACAACAAGATCCGCCCCGGCCTGAAAGACATCAAACCCGAGGTCGACGGGCATTCCGAGCTGGCCTTGTTGTTGCCCGACGCGATCAAGAACGGCGTCGGCGCCGATTTTGTCAGTGCGCAGGTGTGTGTGTCTTACCCGTATTGCCGGGCCTACGACACGATCACGTTGAAATGCAACGGCGAAATCATGACCTACAAGGTCGACCAGAATGAGGCGCCCCAGCCGCCGAATCCGGGTTCGCCGAACCCGATCACCGTGTGTTTTACCGTCACCCGAGCCTACCTGGATAGCGCCGTACGACCGAGCGGCAAGCTCGACTTTTCCTACACCGTCACTGATCAGCTCGGCAATACGCCGGACACTGACGCAGTCTGGTCGGCGTCGCAAACCGTGGACGAGGACCTGGCCGGCACGCGCTTGCCAGCGCCCATCCTGCGCGAAATCCAGAACGATCCGACAGACGATCCGGGCATTATCGACCTGGAAAAACTGGGCAATAATCCGCTACTGCTGATCGTATTGACCAGCGACCCACGCTTCGCTCCAGGCGACACCATCAGTGCGACCTACACCGCAAAAATCACCGGACAGCCAGATGTGGTGGTGACAGTAGCCGGCAATGTCGAAACCGATGAGTTCGGGCAAAAGAAACCTTGCGTGCTGCCAGTGGCCAACGACAAAGTGGTTGCCGGCAGCACGGTGGCTGTGACTTATCAGTTGCTCAAAAATGGCACGCCGGCCGGCACCTCCAGAGTGGCCACGGCGTGGGTTATCGGCGAAGGGCAACCGGACCTGGAAGCTCCCCGCCTACAGAAGTCCACCAATGGTGAACTCGACCCGCTTGACCCTGCCAACCTGCCAGGCGCCAACGGTCAGGTGGAGGTGCTCGGCTATCTCAAGAGCGACACCGTCCAGCTCATCGTCGAAGGTGCCCCCGGCGCGGGGTCACCAACATTCACTCCCCTACCACTGAATACCAACAGCCGCGCCAATTTCCCGCTGGACAAGGCGTTCATCGCGGCAAATATGGGCAAAACGGTCAAGCTCAGTTATCTGCTGTTTCGTGATGGAAAACCGCTACCACCGTCACCAGTGTTGATCGCCACTGTCGGCAAAATACCGGATGGCCACCCGAGCCTGCCGACTCCAGCCATCGACCGCGCAACGGGGAACGAATTGGATGTGACTCAACTACAACCCAGTGATCTGTTACGCGTCAGTGAATGGCCGCATCAGGTGGCGGGGCAAAATGTCTGGCTGCGGTATGAAGGTTTCGCTGCGAATGGTGCGGCAACGTCCTTTGAAGATCGTAAAGGCGAACCTCACGATACGTTACCGGGCCTGAGCAGACCTGCACCGATTGCGTGGTTGAAAACACTTAGGTCTGGTACTGATCTCACGATTTTTCTCGGGTTGAATTTGGACGGAGTCCCCAACTATCAGCACGCAACGGCGTGTCCAAAGAAGTCATACACGATCAAAGCGAATTTACCGCTGGAAATATCCGGGCTGACCGCATCGCCGCACTCCAATCCTTACGTATTCGCCGTCAGTTCCGGATTCCCTCAAACAGGTTTTAACGGAGCGCGATTCACGATCAACGTGAACAAGGGGAGCCCGCCTTACACCTTCTCCTCGTCCTCTGCCGTTAACTCGATTGATCCCAATACGGGTGTTGTCACTATCAGGGATAGAAATCGAACAACTTTTACGGTCAGAGACAGCAGTGGAGCAACCACCGCATTTACCATGCAATCACTGCCTCTGTTCTTTTCCGTACCGGCGAATCGCTACCATAATTACGCCAATGCCTCTGGCGGTGGAAGATTACCTAACATTGCTCAAATGACTGCCGCCACAGCAAGCAATCCCTCGCAATATATCCGGGCAGTTGGAACCTTGTTTGGCGAATGGGGAAATCTGATGGCCGGGTATGGGTGGCCAGAAGGCGGCGTTGGTGCGGGCCAACATCATCCTGACGTAAATCATTACTGGACTTCACAGCCCGCCCCATATCAAGGGGATTTCTATATTGTTTCTCCAAAATCCGGTTCAGTGGGTGTCTTTTGGCGTGACTGGCAGGTTCCTTGTACCTACATAATTTAAGTAAACCCCAGAGGTGAATGGAGATGTTTAAAAGACACCTCCAGACACTCACTGAGGCTACACATCCTTGCGCCGTTGCCTACGACTGCGCCAGAATCCGCCGGCTTGTGCGCCTATGGTTCGACCTCTATCGTTTCCCTGCCACTGCCCATCAGTGGTCGGGTTTCGCAGCTCGGATCAATCAAGGCGCATTGCGCCACCGTTTCCTTTCAGTTGGCGCTTTTTTTCGTCTACTGCATTGCGTTATGGCGGCTGTGCGCGGGAGATCTTCGGGTCTGCCGGGTTCCTTGATTCCCGGTCTGCGAACCTGCGTACAGCTGCCACCTCCCCTCGTTTCGCAGCGAGCCGTGACAGCTCCATTAATCAAGGAGTTTGACTATGTTCAAGATCACACCCAACCCGCCAGAAACTGACACCGACGACGTTTCCCCCTACGAATCCACCGATTCCAAAAAGCTCAACGATGCCGCCGACCGCGCCCTCGATTATTACCTCAAGCCGGTCATTCCCAAAGACACTCCGCGCAAACCCAGCACCATCTACTTCGTCGGCCCAGACACCGATAACGAAACCCTGCTGGTCAACGCCTGTGAGACGTTGGCCTCAGCGAGTGTGATGTTGAGTGATTTCGCGGGGCAACTGAACGGCCCGCAGCGCCACACCCTGCTAGGCATTCAACACTCCGTCATGCTGGGTGAACTGGCGGTGAATCGGATGCTGGATAACGTCGACCCGCAAACCTGACGCTGATCCATGGCGAGAGGGACAAGCCCTCTCGCCACAGGGCTGGAGACTGCGATATCGCTAATCGCGAGCAGACTCGCTGCCACAGGGAATGTCGGCTGGTTCAAGATTTGTGCTCAGGGTCGATTGGACCACCGCGACCATTTGTCTGGAAACCGCTTCAACCTGTTATTTCTGACAGTAGCCAGTCTCTCTATTCCCATGTGTGATGGCCCTTGTCCCGAGAGGACTTGAGGCTTATCACATCCAGGAGTGAATGATGGACATCCAGTCATCCGAGTTGAACGAGCTGTTCGAACTATATCCCGTGATCATCCCGGGATGGGTGTCCCCGGTGAAGCCTGACGGTATTGCGCACGGCGGCATTCCCAAGGCGCTTTACGATGGCCAACCGCTGGGCCTCGAGTGTCTGATTGATCCGTGGACCGAGCTTAAGCGGAAGTCCTGGACCATGGCGGTCGATGATCGGGCGGATTTGTATGCCAACGACGATCCCACTCCCGTGGCGGGAAAAACCGTTGCGCTGGGCGAAGAAAACCAGCGCATGCGCCTGCACGTGCCGCACGGACGGTTGATTCAGGGCATCAATCGCCTGTATTACAAGGTCACTCGTCCCAGTGGTAACGTCGAATCTTCCCGGAATCTGTTGGTGCTGTATCACCTGCGAACCCCGGATAACCTGGCTCTGGTGATCCCGCCCGATGTGATCGCGACCGGCGTTGATGCCGCGCGGGCGGCGCTAGGCGTGGAATTCGGGTTCACCTGGTCCAACCGGCGCGCTTACGACCGTATCCGCTTTCAGCTGGGCGATAAGACTATTTCATGGGAAGTGCCCGACGCACCGGCGCCGGTTATCCAAAAGCTGTTCACCGACACCTTTCAGGAAGTGGGCGACAACCCGACCACCGAGGCCGACTTTGTCGTGACCGATCAGTTGGGTAACCCCGCTCACTCACCGACCAAGCACCTGGATATTCACCTCGCCGTCGCGGTGATTGTACCGACGCTCACCAACGTGCTGGACACCAGCGGCAATGAAGTTCCGGAGACGGGAACCACGACCAGCACCACCTTGAAACTGGTGGGCGCTGCGAGCAAAGGGCAACAAGTCGAAATATATGACGGCAGCGGTCCAAGCGCGGCGCCCAAGGGGAAAGCGACTGCCGATGCAACGACAGGCCTTTGGGAGCTCACCATCACCGTAGCGGCGGGGGCACGTCGTTTGTACGCCAAATCGCTTTATCACAGCGGCAATATTTATTCGAACGTGCGCACTTTGACCGTCGAGGCGGCGGTCGCTCCAACGATAGATTCCGTGAAAGGCTCACCGAGCGGAGTCGTAATCCCTAATGGTGGCACCACGCTCGAAACCAGTGTGACGCTGACCGGTACGGCCAGCAGAGGTCAGAAGGTCCAGGTGCTGGACAGCACCCTATCGAAGGGCGAGCCCACTGCCGATCTGGTCACCGGGATCTGGACCTTGCCGGTGACGGGGTTGAGTGCGGCGCTGCACAGCTTTACCGCCAAGGCGTTGTATGGAACAGGCCAGGTGTCAGCGCCGCACACGTTTACAGTCGAAACATGGGTAGATTCAATTACGGACTTCAACAACGGCACATCGGGAAATTGGTTAAAAGGACCCGCAGGTTTTCAGGGGTACATAACTAATGGTTATTTTCAAAATATAACTGCGGCCCGTTCAGGCCACGCTGGCGTGTTATTTAGCCAAACATTCAGATTCGTAGCCGGAATGACTTACTCTTTTAGCTATCAAGCTCGTAACTTTGCGCGCCAGGCCGTCGATTTAGCTCCATCCTTTTCGGTTCAATTCGCATCGAGCCAGTTGATTTTGCCGGTGTACAGCGTTCCTCGCACAAACCAATGGTACACACAGACGGCCAACTTTTCGGTCGCTCAGACCGGCAGCTATTCGTTGCAAATAATTAGTCATCAGGATCGAGGTGGCGGTAATAACGGCGACGGAGGAAATGATTACGACATGGACAATATAATTGTTCGCTTAGTCCGATAAGAGCAGGTGACACAAAGCAGCCCTAGAAAAAGCAAAAAAGCGGACGTATTTATTATGCGTCCGACTCTTTTTCAATCAGCCCTGGGTGAGCAATAAACACCGGTGTTTAAAAAACACCTCCAGACACTCACTCAGGCTACACAACCTTGCGCCGTTACCTACGACTGCGCCAGAATCCGCCGGCTTGTGCGCCTTGGGCTTGGGCTCTATCGTTTCCGTGTCGCTGACCAATCAGCGATCGGGTTTAGCAGCTCGGAGACATCAAGGTGCATCAGTATCGCCTCTGATCAATCGACAGTTTCGTCTATTGGTTTGCGTTATGGCGGCTATGCGTGGGGCACTTCGGTGCGCCGGGTTCCTTGATGCCCTGGTCTGCTAACCCGCGTACAGCCGCCACCCACTTCGTTTAGCAGCGATGGGTGAAGGCTCCAACCATCAAGGAGTTTCACTATGTTCAAAATCACACCCAACCCGCCAGAAACCGACGACGTTTCCCCCTACGAATCCACCGATTCCAAAAAGCTCAACGATGCCGCCGACCGCGCCCTCGATTATTACCTCAAGCCGGTCATTCCCAAAGACACTCCGCGCAAACCCAGCACCATCTACTTCGTCGGCCCAGACACCGATAACGAAACCCTGCTGGTCAACGCCTGTGAGACGTTGGCGTCAGCGAGTGTGATGTTGAGTGATTTCGCGGGGCAGCTGAACGGCCCTCAGCGCCACACCCTGCTGGGCATTCAACACTCCGTCATGCTGGGTGAACTGGCGGTGAACCGGATGCTGGATAACGTCGATCCGCAGGGCTGACCGTAGAGTTTTGTGGTGTTTGGTCTGGCCTCTTCGCGAGCAGGCTCGCTCCCACAGGGAATTTGTGTCGTTCACAAATTTTGTGTTCAAAACCAAAACTTGTGGGAGCGAGCCTGCTCGCGATGGCGGTGTCACAGGCGACAAAAAACCCGCCATTCCTTACCCAGGAATGGCGGGTTTTGTCGTTTCAGCTTTCAGATCACACGGTATCCACCTTCAACGAATGATCGTTCAACATGCCATTGATGATGGTCGCCGTATCATGCCCACCCGCCACCACTCCGCCCGCCCCCGGCGTGACGCCGTAATGGTTGGCCAGGTCGACGCCCGCCAGGTCGATAGTCTGGTTCGGCGTGGCGCCGGCCATGGCGCTGACGTCGATGCTGGTCAGTACCGAGGCGCCGCTGCCCACGACTTTGAAGTGCAGGTAGTCATCCAGCGAAGCCGTGGTGCCGTTTTCGCCTTGCAACAGTTGCGACAAATCGAGTTTGTCGGTGCCTGAGGTGAAGTCGGTGACGACGTCGTGGCCGCTGTTACCTTTGAGCCACTGGAAGGTGTCGGCCCCTGCCCCGCCGGTGAGGGTGTTGTTGCCCAAGCCGCCGATCAGGAAGTCGTCACCGCCGCCACCCTTGAGGATGTCGTCGCCCAACCCACCATTGATGATGTTGCTGTTGTTGTCGCCCGTGAGGCTGTCGTTGAGGTTGGAGCCGACCAGGTTTTCGATCCCGGTGAGGGTATCGGTACCGGCGCCTCCGGTGTTTTGCCCGGTGGCCAGGTTCAGGTCGACCGTGACCCCGGCAGTCGCATGGGCGTAGTTCGCGGTGTCGATGCCGGTGCCGCCGTCGAGCAGGTCGTTGCCGATGCCGCTGAACAGCAAGTCATTGCCGGCGCCGCCGTGCAGTTCGTTGTTGCCGGTGCCGGCGGTGAGCACATCGTTACCATCGCCGGCATTGATGACGTTGTTGCCGGTACCTGCCACCAACACGTCATCGCCCGCCGTGCCGGTGAGGGTGTGGCCGTCCTGGTAGCTGATGGTTACGGCCGCGGTGTCGCTGCCGCCGTGGTTGTCGTTGGCGGTGTAGGTGTCGTGAGCGTCTGATGTAAGGTCATGGGCACCGGCGTAGTTGACGGTCATGGTCAGCTGGTAGTCCTCGTCTCCTTTGGCGTTGCCGCCACTGGTATTTTCGATGTTGGTGATGTGGATCTGGTAGGTCCCATCCGCCGACGCGGTGATCATCCCGCCGTTCACTATGCTGACGAACGGGCCGCCAACGATTCCATACTCCATGGTGATGTGCCCGTCTGCCAGGTTGTGATCCAGGTTGAGGGTTTCACCCGCTTTGAGTTTCACGGTGATGAGATCTTCATCATTGGCGCTGTTGTCTTTCACCTGCCCCAGAGATCCATTGATCACCAGTAGCGCCGTCATCGCGGCGGTATTGGCCGTAAAGGAACTGCGCACGTCCGCCAGGGAGTTACTGCTCATGAAGTTGACTGCGCCGGTGCCGGTGAAGTCCGCGCTCTTGATCACCCAACCCGTGTTGAAGGAAGTTGGCGAGGCGGTCAGCGGATCCTTGTCGGCATCGGTGTCGTTGGCCAGCAGCAGTTCGCCCGGCACCACGATGTTGCTCGACAGCACGTTGGTGATGATGTGGTCATCGACCGCCACCGGTGCCGCGTTCGGAATGACTTTGACCGTCAGCGTGGAGCTGGCCAGGTCGCCGTCGTTGTCGCTGACGGTAAAGCCGATGTTTTCGGTGATGACCACCGCCGTGGATTTTTGCGAGGTGTAGTTGTACTCGCCGGTGTCGAGGTTCACCACCAGCGTGCCGCCATTGTTGGTGGCGATGCTGATGCTGTTGTTCACCGTGTTGAACGTGCCGTGATTATCGCCGCCACTGAAGTTCAACGAACCCTGGTTGGTGTTGCCTTTAGGGTCGTAGGTGTAGGTGGTGCCGTCGACCGTGAGGGTTTTGATGAAACCGCCATCGGCACCGAACGTACCGCCCTCCAGCAATGTACCGGTGACCGGTGCACCGACCACGGTGCCCGAGAGCACCGAGTTGAGCTGGATGAGATCGGTCACCACTACCGCGTTGGTGTTGGTGTGGGTACTGCCGTCATAGGCCAGCGGATCGAGGTTGGCGTTGCTCACGCCGCTGCCCAGGCCGATCGCGTAGTTCTTGATGCTGTTGGCGTCGAGAAAGGCTTTGAGTGCGGCCTCGTCCGCCGTACCCGTCTCCTGGCCGGTGGTCGGTTTGCCGTCAGAGAAGAAGTAGCCGACGTTCTGGGCACCGGTCAGTTTTCCGGATGTATTAAACGCAGTCTGCAGCATTGCCACCGCCGCATCGTAGTTGGTGCCACCGTTCGCTGTCAGGCTGGCGAGGAGCGTCTTCGCGGTCGCTACGTCGACCCACACCGACGTTCTGTCGGTGGCACTGCTGCTGAAGGTGACGAGTTGCACTTTCACATCGCCAAGGTCGTCGTACTTGTCGAGCAAGGCGCTGATGGCCGATTTGGCCAACGCTAACCGCGACAGGCCTGGCACGCCGGAGTCGTCGGCCATACTGCCGGAGATGTCGAGCACGATCAGCAAGTTGGAGTCGATTTCCACCGCTGCCACCGAGCGATCCGACTCCACTGCTTTCGGCACGTCGTCGACGATGTTGACGACGATGGTGCTGGTGGTGCTGTTGCCCAAGGCATCGGTGGCTTTGTAGGTGAAGCTTTCGCTCAGGGTGTTTGGCCCGTCGTTGGCGTTCGGCAATGTTTTCGGCGCCGAGGTCAGGGTGTAGGTGTACGTGCCGTCGGCGTTGAGCAGGATCTGACCGTATATGCCGGTGGCACTGCCAACCAGGCTGTAGGTGAATGTGCCGCTGCCGCCGGTGACCGAACCGACCAGCGTCCCGGTGGCGGTTTCCTCGGTGTTGCCCGGGTCGCTGCCGGTGACGGTGCCCCCTGCGAGGTCCAGACCGTCCTGGTTCAGGTCGAGGGCTTTTTCGTAGACCGTCACGTCCTGGTCAATCACGGCTTTCAGGGCATTGTCGGTGACGTTGATGGTGATGGTGGTGGTGCTCTCGTCGCCATCGGAATCGCGAATGGTGTAGGTGAACGTGTCGGTAGCGCCCGCGGGCCCCACCGAGTTCGGGTTGCTGTGGTACACGGCATTGCCGGCGGCATCCAGGGTCAGGTAGCCGTAGGTGCCATTGATATTGTTGCCCAGCCCGCCGACCGCCGAGGTCGCCGTGTTACTGCCGGCACGCACGCCAATCACCGCCCCACCGACAGCCGGGCCATCGGCGCCCAACACGTCGTTGCCCAATACGCTGATGTTGACCGTTGCGCCTTCCACCGCACTGGCGGTATTCGGCGCTGCGGTGGGCAGGTCATCGACGATGTTGACGTTGATCTGACCCGACGCGGTGCTGCCGTCTGTGTCTGTCGCCACCACATCGAAGTTTTCGGTGAGGCTGTTGTTACCGTTGGCGGCTGGATGGGTTTCGTTATCCACCAGGGTATAGCTGTAACTGACCACGCCCGTGGTGGCGTCGAACCCGGTGATGGTCAGCGTGCTGCCCAATGGTGTGACGATCGATTGCGGGAAGCCCGCCGTCACGCCACCGGCCACCACATGAAGGCCACCGACATCGAGGGTTTGCAGGCCGTCGAGCGCGGTCACGGTG
>NZ_JBFUIH010000017.1:0-111429 GCF_056401975.1 Pseudomonas sp. P4_C8
ATTCCTTATCCCATCGACTGGAAATCGACGGCGACACGGTCATCTGGATCGACCACGAAAACCGTCGCACTACATTCCCGCTGCCGTCCGCCGAACGCCCGGCCATTCACAACAGCCTGTCGCGCGCCGCGATTTATCTCGGGGCTGAACCCGAAGAATTGATCCTCGCCCGGGCCGGTGACGACGCGCGGTTTTATCACTTCCGTAACGGTCGATTGACCACGATCAGCGACGTTTACGACAACCGTCTGCGCATCACTCGCGACCGTCATGAGCGCATCCAGCGCCTCGACAACGGCGCCGGCCGCGCTTTGCGCTTGCGCTATGAACGCAGCCATTTGGTCGCCATCGACTATCAGGTGTTTGTTCCGGCGCAGACCCTCGAGGCGTCCTGGAAGACTGAGCAAACCCTGGTCAGTTACGCCTACGACGAACGCGCGCAACTCATCGAAGCGAGCAACGCCGCCGGTGAAAGCGAACGCTACGACTACGACGACCAGCACGTCATTCTCCAGCGGCAACTGGCCGGTGGGGCAAGCTTCTTTTGGGAGTGGGAACGCTTCGGCAAAGCGGCGCGCTGCATCCGCCACTGGGCCTCGTTCGCGCAGATGGACGCGCGCTATGTCTGGGATGACGCAGGCAGCGTCACGGTGCACAACCTCGACGGCAGCGAAGAGGTTTACGTCCACGACGAGCGGGCGCGGCTGGCGCGCAAGGTCGAGCTGGACGGCGGTGAACAGCTCAAGGCTTACGACGATCAAGGACGGCTGGTTGCCGAACAGGACACGCTCGGCGCCGTCACCGAATACCGCTACGACGACGTCGGACGCCTGGTGGCGCTGATTCCGCCAGAAGACGAGCCAACGGCCTACGAGTATCGCAACGGTTTCCTGCACGCCCGTTATCGCGGCAAAGCCGTGTGGACCTGGCAGCGCAATGCGCAGGGCGATGTCACCGAGGCTATCGATCCTGACGGTCAGGTCACCCATTACCACTACGACGCCAAAGGTCAGCTGCTGTCGATCCGTTATCCAGACAACAGTCGGCACGTCTTCGTCTGGAATGGCCTAGGGCAGCTGGTTGAGGAAACGTTGCCGGACGGCGGGCAGCGGCGCTTTTCCTACGATGCCTTGGGGCGGCAGCTTACCCGTCAGGACGAACACGGCGCGGTCACAAAGTCGCAATGGGATGCCGTTGGCCGACTAATCCAGACGATCCTTCCCACTGGGGCGAGCCGCGCCTACAGCTACAACGCCTACAGCAAAATCACCGCCGAACGCGACGAACTCGGCCGCATCACGCGCTACGAATACCTCGACGACCTGCACCTGGTCAGCCGCCGACTGAATGCCGACGGCACACAGCTGCAATACCGCTACGACAACGCGCAGCTGTTGCTCACAGAAATCGAAAACGAGTCCGGCGAGAAATATCGCCTGGACTACACCCCCGGCGGCTTGATCCGACAAGAAACCGGATTCGACGGCCAACGTACGGCGTACGCCTACGACCTCAATGGCCATCTGCTGGAGAAAACCGAATTCGGCGCTGACGGTTCGCAGCTGATCACCGCTTACGAGCGGGATGCGGCGGGGCGGTTGCTGGTCAAAACCCTGCCCGACGGCATCCAGGTCAAATACCGCTACGACAGCCTCGGTCGGCTGATTGGCGTCGACGACGGCCACGACCATCCGCTGGAATTCGAGTACGACCCACAGGACCGGCTGATCACCGAGCATCAGGGCTGGGGCACCCTGCGCTATGGCTACGACGCCTGCGGCCAACTCAAGCGCCTGCGCCTGCCGGACGGCAGCAAACTCGACTACCACCACGCCAAGGGCGGCGCACTCACCGCCATCGACCTCAACGGCGCACGGCTCACCACTCACCAGTTCGCCTTTGGGCGCGAGCAGCAACGCCAACAAGGCCAGTTGCTCAGCGACTATGCCTTCGACGATCAGGGCCGTCTGAAAGCCCATGCCGTCAGCCAACAGCAACAACCGCTGTATCGCCGCGACTATGCCTACAGCGCCAACGGCAATCTCGACCATATCGCCGACACCCGCCACGGCCAACGCAACTACACCTACGACCCGCTCAACCGCCTGACCCGCGTGCGCCACACCCGCGACACTCCGCCGGAAAGCTTCGCCCACGACCCGGCCGGCAACCTGCTGATGCAGGACCGGCCCGGCGCCGCGAAAGTGCTGGGCAATCGCCTGCTCCTGCAAGGCGACCGCCATTACGACTACGACGCCTTCGGCAATTTGGTTCGTGAACGCCGCGGCACCGCGCAAAAACTCGTCACCGAATACCGCTACGACTGCCAGCACCGCTTGATCGGCGTCACCACCCCGGACGGTCGCACCGCCAGCTACCGTTACGACGCCTTCGGCCGCCGCATCGCCAAAACCGTCGACGGCCACACCACCGAATTCTTCTGGCAAGGCGACCACCTCGTCGCCGAAAGCAGCCGCGAACACTACCGCAGCTACGTCTACGAACCCGGCAGCTTCCGCCCGCTGGCGATGCTCGACGGCAAAGGCCCACGCAAGGCTTGCCCGTTTTACTACCAACTCGACCACCTCGGCACGCCGATGGAACTGACCGATTTTGGTGGTGAAATCGTGTGGTCGGCGAAATACAACGCCTACGGCAAGGTTACGCATCTGGCGCTGGGCGGGGGCGAGCAGCTTGAGCAACCGTTACGGTTTCAAGGGCAATACTTCGACGCCGAGAGCGGCCTGCACTACAACCGGCATCGGTACTATGATCCGGATGTTGGACGGTATCTGACGCCTGATCCGATCAAGTTGGCGGGTGGGCTGAATCAGTACCAGTACACGCCGAATCCGACGGGGTGGGTTGATCCGTTGGGGTTGAGCGGGAACTGTCCGCAGTCGGGTAAGTCTGGGTGTCAGGCGCCGGATGATACGACTGGCGTTAAGGTTGATGAGGGTGAGCCGGCGCTGCCAAAGCTGACAGGTGATCAGCGAAGGGCGCGGATTGATGAACTAGCGGAAGCGAATGCGAAGCGGCGTGTTACGGAAATGGAAGAAAAATATGACATGCACACAGTCAAAAAACACAGCTCAGAAATATCTGACCAAGCGCTCAAACAACGAGCAGTTAATGGTGCCGATCCTCATACCGGTGAGGTTGCGAGAGGCGCTAGAGGGAACTTGAGCTCTCAATTCAGAAACTGGCGTATGCATTTGGGAGCATTGAATAAAGCTATGACAAGGGAAGTGTTAGGTTTGAGCCCGCATACAGGGAAGGATCACAATAATTACCCGATTGTAAGGATGGAGCTACCTGGGGCTGGGCGTGGTTATAAACCAAACAGGAGAGACGCTCGCAACCCAACACTAAATGAAGATTTGAATTGGTTTGAAATTAAGTTCGATAAGGACAATGTGCGTCGGCCTTTTACAGGTTTTCCTGCGGAGAGCAAATAATGTTGCGAGATCCATTTTCAAACGAAGAGTTCCAGCCCGATTTGATGTGGTTTATTGGCGTCTTTGATGTTTATGATCGCGAGGAAACTCGGGGTGTGGAGCTGGAAGTATTTAATCCTAATGATCGCTTTGACAGAGCGGAGCTGATCAAAAGATACAGCTTGAATCTAGGTTATCTGTCCTATCGACATAAGCTCGTGCTGCTGGATTTTCTTGCGGAAAAGCTAAGCGATGCGTCTTATGATTTTCAGAGTTTGTTTGATATAAACGAAGAAGATGCGGGGAGTTGGCCGCGTGGCGAGTGGTATGCATTGGAGGATTCCCGTGGATTTCTTCAAGATGTCTATTTGTTGGCTCAGGAGGCCTGGAAGGAAGACCTTCTTAAAGCGAGTCTTGAGGATCGGGCCAACTGGTGATGGAGCAGGTGGCGGCTGTCAATCTGGAATCCCACGCATCGGCATTCTCAATGCCAATCGCCAGCACTACGGCATGTTTAAGTTCTGTTTAACACAATCGTTATTATTACGAAATTTCTGGACAAGTTCGTCGGAAGTTTCCTTCAACCTGCAGCGGTTTCCATGAACTGGTGTGAAGTGAGATCCATGGATAGTCTATGGCTGTCGCTGCAAATGCAGCGGCAGGGTGTAGGAACCCTTACTCCAACGTGCATCAGTACTGTCGATTGATTGCGGCGCTTATATCGAGTCCGTAATATCCTTCGCGGCGGCTGTGTGCGGGACACGTTTCGACGTGGCTGAGTTGGAGTATCTCAGTTTCCTACTCCCGCGCACGGCTGCCACCCAAGCCCGTAGGAAAGGCCGTTGGTAGCTTCAAATACATACTCCAAGGTCTCTAAAAAATGAAAACACTTCACCCCGATCCACCCTATGAAAAACCAACCCCCCACCCCAACAACCGCTTCATGGCCCTCACCAGCAACTGCACCGACATGCCCACGCTGTTCGTCGATACCCACGCTCCGCTCGATGTTTTGTATGACGCCGCCAACTATCGAATTCGTGCCGTCACGCAGGTGCTGGAAAACATGTCGATGCGAGGTTCGGTTGAGTGTGAGTCGTTCATCCTTAGTGATTTTGCGATGCTGTGCGCCATTCCATTGCGGGATGGATGCGACGTGCTGGATGTGATTGGGCGGCGGTTGCGGGCACGGCCTTCGGAGTAACTCCGCTGAATGATCGTTCCCACGCTCTGCGTGGGAATGCAGCCCCTGACGCTCTGCGTCAAATCGGTGCCCGGCTCGACGCCGGAGGTGTGACTGGAACGCGGAGCGTCCCTGGAGGCATTCCCACGCGGAGCGTGGGAACGATCATCGGTTCGTCTTCAGCGCACCAAATAAGTGCGCAATAAGTGGTCATCAATCGATTGGTGCCACTTCTTGGTGCGCAAACACGCTCAGAGCTGGTAGGCCGGTACCTGTCCGAGGTGGTTGTCCTGCGCGCCAGCCATCAGGTGCAGTGGAATATGCGGTGGTTCTTCCAGGGAGGAGACGTCGATGCTACCCACAATTTGAACGTGCCGCTCAACCAATCCGGTCGACTCTTGTACTTGTGTTTTAGCCATTCTCGCGTGGTTCGCTGCGATTTCACTGAGGGTTGACACGTTAAATCTCCGGGTGACACACCAAGCGTTGCGCTGGGGTCCTTAATTATTAATTTGATTGTTGCCGCGTCAGAATTACGTCGTTTCCGTGCGGCTACGACCGGCCTGTGCAATCCCCGCGCCAGACACTTTGAGCATTTGCGTCCAGGGTTTCCCTATGCGACGAATGGTTGTAGTGCACCAAAACCTGACAATGGCATGACGGTTTAATATTCTATAAAGGAATAAATAGATAATTATTTATTCCTTTTGTTGTTTGTGCAGGTGGTGCACTTTGAGGGCCTGCGCATCCGAACGGATACGCCCGCCATCAGACAGGAAGCCTCATCATGACCATCAAAGCGATCAACGTCCGTAATCAGTTCAAAGGCGTCATCAAGGAAATCGTCCAGGGCGACGTGGTGTCCGAAATCGACGTGCAAACCGCCTCCGGAATCGTTACCTCCGTGATTACCACCCGCTCAGTGCGCGATCTTGAATTGAAAGTGGGTAGCGAAGTGATTGCCTTCGTCAAATCCACCGAGGTCTCGATCGCCAAGCTCTGACCCCGACAGTCAGTTCAGCCAAAACGCACTTTGTAGCAGCTGGCGAAGCCTGCGTCCGGCTGCGCAGCAGTCGTGAAACCTGAGTTTGCGAGGTCTTCCTGACACGCCGCATCGTCTGATTTCACGACTGCTGCGCAGCCGRACGCAGGCTTCGCCAGCTGCTACGGACTGTGTCATTCCTTAACTTATCGGCATTAGAGGCTCAGTCACCTTGAGGTTTTCATGACGACACCTTTCAAGCGCAACGCATTGACCCTGTTGGCCACTTCCGTGGCGGCGCTGAGTGCGTTACTCAGTCCTGTCGTTCAGGCCGAAGGCAAAATCAGCATTGCCCAGCAATTTGGTATCGGTTACCTGATTCTGGATGTGGTGCGCGACCAGCAGCTCATCGAGAAACATGGCAAGGAGCAGGGCTTCGACATCAAGGTCGACTGGAGCAGCATCTCGGGTGCCACCGCAATGAACGAAGCGCTGCTGGCCGGTGCGCTGGATGTTGTCTCGGCAGGCGTGCCGCCGATGTTGACGATATGGGATCGGACCAAGGGCAAACAAAACGTCAAGGCCATCGCTTCGTTAGGGTCGATGCCCAACTACCTGTTGACCAACAATCCGAATGTGAAAAGCCTCAAGGACTTCACCGAAAAGGACCGCATCGCGGTGCCGGCAGCGGGTGTCGGTTTCCAGTCGCGCACTTTACAGATCGAAACGGCCAAGCAGTTTGGCGCGGACAATTTCAAAAAGTTTGACGACATCTCGATCAGCTTGGCCCATCCCGATGCGACGTCGGCGCTGATTGCTGGCGGTTCGGAGATCAACTCACATTTTTCCAGCCCGCCGTTCCAGTACCAGGAACTGCAAAGTCCCAACGTGCACAAGGTGCTGAGTTCCTACGACGTGCTGGGTGGCCAGGCCACGTTTAATGTGCTGTACACCACTGAGAAATTCCACGACGAAAACCCGAAAACCTATAAGGCGTTTTACGCGGCGCTGGCCGAGGCCGAGAAAATCATCAAGGCCGATAAGTCGGCGGCAGCCCAGACCTATATCCGTGTGGAGCAATCGAAACTATCCTTACCCTTGGTTGAGAAGATCGTCGCCGACCCCGAAATCGACTTTACTGTGGTGCCACAGCGAACCTATATCTACGCCGAGCAACTGCAGGCGTTAGGTGTGCTGAAAAACAAGGCTGACAGTTGGAAAGATTACTTCTTTGAGGAAGCACATGGCGGTGCAGGCAGTTGAGAAAAAATCGCACATCATGCAAACACCGACCTATCAACTACTGGAAGTCGCCCACGGCAAACCGATCAAACTCTGGACCGAAGGCGTCCCGGTAGAAAACGAAGCCAGGCAACAGTTGATCAACACCGCGAAGATGCCGTTCATCTTCAAACACCTGGCGGTTATGCCTGACGTCCATCTGGGCAAGGGCTCGACCATCGGCAGTGTGATTCCGACGGTGGGCGCGATCATTCCGGCTGCCGTCGGGGTCGACATTGGCTGCGGCATGATCGCCGCATGCACCACGCTGACGGCGGCTGATTTACCCGACAACCTGCACGGCTTGCGCTGCGCCATCGAAAAAGCGGTGCCCCACGGCCGCACCATGGGGCGTGGCATCCGGGACAAGGGTGCCTGGGACAGTGTTCCGAAACAGGCCAATCACGCCTGGGCCGCCCTGGATCCACGGTTCAAGGCGATCACCGCCAAGTACCCGAAACTCGCCAACACCAATAACCGCGTGCACTTGGGTACGTTGGGCAGCGGCAACCATTTCATTGAGGTGTGCCTGGATGAGACCAACCGGGTCTGGTTCATGCTGCACAGCGGTTCACGCGGGGTCGGTAACGCCATTGGCAACCTGTTCATTCAACTGGCCCAGGCCGACATGCGCCAGCACCTCGCCAACTTGCCGGACCGTGACCTGGCCTACTTCAACGAAGGCAGCCGCCACTTTAATGACTACGTCGAAGCCGTGGGCTGGGCCCAGGACTTCGCCAGACAGAACCGTGCATTGATGATGCAATCGGTGATTCAGGCGACACGCAAAGTGATCAGCAAGCCCTTTGAGGTGGCGCTGGAGGCGGTGAACTGCCACCACAACTACGTGCAAAAAGAGCGGCACTTTGGTCAGGACATACTCGTCACCCGCAAGGGCGCGGTATCGGCGCAGAAGGGCGAGTTGGGGATTATTCCCGGATCGATGGGCGCGAAAAGCTTCATCGTCCGCGGGCTTGGCAATGAGCAGTCGTTCTGTTCCTGCAGCCACGGCGCCGGACGCACCATGAGTCGCACCAAGGCGAAAAGCCTGTTCACTGTCGAAGACCAGATCCGCGCCACCGCCCATGTCGAGTGCCGCAAAGATGCGGCGGTCATCGATGAAATCCCGATGGCCTACAAGGACATCGACCACGTCATGCACGCCCAGCGCGAACTGGTGGAAGTGCTGCACACCCTGCGTCAGGTGGTGTGCGTAAAGGGCTGAGCCCTTCGGCAATAGTGAGTCAGGCCAGAAAACCCAGCTATTTCAGGCTAATGCCGATCAGTTAAGGCGTTGAACGCAGCAATCCTTGTGGGAGCGAGCCTGCTCGCGAAGACGGTGGCACAGTCAACACTTGCGTTGCCTGACAATCCGCCATCGCGAGCAGGCTCGCTCCCACAGGTTTTACGCCTTAACTGATCGGCATTAGCCATTTCAGGTTGGGCTTTTTCATGCCTGACGGTCACTGATCCTTCTCGCAATTGACCATCCACGACACACCAAACCGATCCACCAGCATGCCGAAACGCGCCGCCCAAAACGTCTGTTCCAGTGGCATTTGCACGGTGCCGTCTTTCGACAAGGCCGCGAAGACGCGTTCAGCTTCCGCGATGCTGTCGACATTCAGCGATACCGAAAAACCGGCCATATCATCGACAGGACGATCCGGAGTGGTGTCGGACCCCATGATGGCCTGATCCCCCACGACGAGTCGGGTGTGAATGATCAGGTTGTGAAGATCCGTCGGCACGTGTTCGCCGGCCGGCGTCTCGCCGAAGGTCATCATGGCTTCGATCTTGCCGGGCAAGCTTTGGGCATAGAAGGTGAAGGCCGCTTTACAGTCGCCGTTGAAGATCAGGTAGGGATTGATTTTCATGATTTGCTCCCGGTAGCGAAGGAAGCCGAACGAGGTTGGATTAACCGTCAGCTCCGCAGTGATTGGACGCCATTAGCAAAGCGTTAGAGGGAGTGATTGGCAAAATTTTTTTAGATGTTTTTTCTATTGAAACGCTGGGTTTTATGACGTCTAGCGGCCTCGGTGTGCTGACATTGCGTCAGCTCCTCAGGCCACTGCACGCGGTGCCGAGGGCCGAAGCAGGCGCTCAATGGCCCCGCTCACCAGGTTCTCCAGCAGTTCATCATGCTCATGTTCGTTCAGCGAATGTTGCATCAACCAACTGGGGGCGCTGTTGAGCAAGTTGGCGATGGCGTGTGCAGTGGCACGTTGCGCCTGTTCACCGACCCGGGATTTGGTGCCGATCATCAGCAGCAATCGCTGTTCGTATTGCTCGCGCAATTGCCGGACGCGCGCTTGTTGCTCGTCATTGAGGCAACCGGCATCACGCTCCGCCAGACGAAAATGCCAGGGCATTTCCCGGTGCAGATTCAAATGCGCGCGGATCAGGCTTTGCAGTTTGTCGCGTTTGGCCGGGCCCTTTTGATCGAGGCGACCCAGGGTCGCCAACAGTTCTTCGTAGAACTCCTCGATCAGGTCGAGCAGCAAGTGCTGCTTGCTCGGGTAATGGTGATACAACGAACCCGGGGAGAGCCCCAGGCACGCGGCCAGTTCACGCATGCCGACCTGACCGAAACCCTTGCTGGAGAACAACTCCAGCACTTTGTCCCGGTACTCGGCAAAGCGCGAGCAACGTTCAGGCATAGGCATAGAATCCACGTCCTGTTTTGCGCCCCAGATAGCCGGCGGCGACCATTTCCTTGAGCAGTGGAGCAGGGCGGTACTTGCTGTCGTTAAAGCCGTCGTGGAAGGCTTCCATAATGGCCAGCAGGGTATCCAGACCGATCAGGTCCGCCAGGGCCAGCGGGCCGATCGGCTGGTTGCAGCCCAGACGCATGCCAGCGTCGATGTCTTCGGCACTGGCCAGACCTTCCTGAAATACCAGAACCGCTTCGTTGATCATCGGCACCAGAATCCGGTTGACCACGAAACCCGGGCGGTTGCCGGCGGTGATCGCGGTTTTGCCCAGGGTTGTCGCCATGTCCAGGGCGAGGGCGTGCGAGCTGTCGCTGGTTTGCAGGCCGCGAATCACTTCAATCAGGCCCATCACCGGCACCGGGTTGAAGAAGTGCAGGCCGATGAAGCGCTCAGGCTGGCTGACGCTGGCGGCGAGTTGGGTAATCGACAGCGACGAGGTGTTGGAAGCAATCACGCACTCGGCACTGACCTGCGCGGCAATTTGTTGCAGCACGCGCAGTTTCAAATCGAGGTTTTCGGTGGCCGCTTCGATCACCAGTTGCGCGTTCTGCAGGCTATCGTACTGGGTGCTGGTGCGAATCTTGTCGAGGGCTGCGTTCTTCTGCTCCTCGGTCAACGTTTCCTTGGCGACCTGGCGATCAAGGTTTTTGCTGACGGTTGCCAGGGCCTTTTGCAGGGCACTGTCGGAGATGTCGATCAGGGTCACGTTGAAGCCAGCCAGCGCACAGACCTGCGCAATGCCGTTGCCCATGGTGCCCGCGCCGATCACGCCAATGTTTTGCAGATTCATGTTGCCGTCCTTCCGGTCATACCGTGCGATACCTTGGCCGTGACAACGGTCGAAGGCGTACTATTGGCCGCGAGTCTAGAACCGGCAGCCCGGTTGTCCTATGCCGCAACTGTTCAACGGTGCTGGCGTTTTTTGCCAGTTCAAGTGTTAGGGAGAGAAACGTTCACATGCGGGAAAACGACTCGGTTGCCGTTTATTTCGTGCAGGCAATGATCCATGCACTGGCGCAAGATCCGCAGCGCCTGAAGGCTGCGCTGGAGCAGGCCGGTATCGACCCGGCGTTGTTGTCTGAGCCCACGGCGCGGGTGTCGGCCAGCGCGTTTGCCGAGCTGTGGTTGATTCAGATCCGCGAATTGAACGACGAGTTTTTCCGCCTCGACTCCCACGGCATGCCGCCGGGCAGCTTCGCGTTGATCTGCCGTGCCTTGATTCAGGAGCCCGACCTGCATAAAGCCATGCGCCAGTGCCTGGCCAATTTCGGTCTGTTCCTGCGCGACTTCCGCGGCACCCTGACGGTGCGCGGCAAGCGCGCATTCATCAGCCTGGACACCCACGCGCGAAACGACGAGGTCAGCCGTTTTGGCGAAGAGACGTTTCTGGTGCTGATGATCAGTCTGCTGTGCTGGCTCGGCGGGCGACGCATACCCATCGATCGCGCGGACTTCCGTCATGAACGCGTGTCCCTCAGCGATGACCGCCTGCTGTGGGGCCCCAACCTGACCTTCGGCGCCRAGCGCACCGAAATCGAATTCGCCAGCCACTACCTGCGCCTGCCGGTGGTTCAAGATCTGGCCTCACTGAAAGTATTCCTGCGCACGGCCCCGCAATGGCTGGTGATCCGCTTCCGCAACCAACATGGCCTGGCCTCGCAAGTCCACCAGCGCCTGCGCAACAGCGACTACAGCGAATGGCCGACCTTGCAGGACTTCGCCCTCGAGCAACACCTGAGCCCCAGCACCTTCCGCCGCAAATTGGAGCGTGAAGGGTGCTCATATCAGGAGATCAAGGACGAAGTGCGGCGAGGCGTGGCCTTTGAGCAATTACGCCAGAGCAAGGCGAGCATCAGTGATATCGCTGAGCGGCTGGGCTTTCAGGAACCGAGCGCGTTCCATCGGGCGTTCAAGAAATGGACGGGGGAGAGCCCGGGGCGGTATCGGGCGCGGTTTCAGGTGGAGTGTTCGGGGTGATCCCCATAGTTGGCCGCTTCACCGCCTTGTTCGACCAGGCCCGACGCGCCTTGCTGCTGGTCTGGGGCACCTCTCGCGGATTATTCCTCGGCCTGGTCCTGGCCACCCTGATTGCCGGTGTTCTCCCGGCGCTGGCCGCCTGGATAGGTCAACGCATCGTCGACGCAGTGGTCAGTGCCATGCAGTTGCACGCGCAGCAAGGCAGTGCGCCGTTGTGGCCGGTGGTGCGTTATGTGTTGATGGAGGCGGGGGTGCTGGCGTTGTTGTCTGGTACTCAGCGGGCGTTGTCGGTTCAGCAGTCGCTGTTGCGGGTGCAGTTGGGGCAGAAGGTCAACACGATGATTCTGGAGAAAGCCCAGACGTTGTCGCTGATGCAGTTCGAGAATTCCGAGTTTTACGACAAGCTGGTGCGGGTGCGGCGCGAGGCTTCGACCCGGCCGCTGGCGTTGGTGATGAAGTCGTTGGGGTTGATCCAGAACCTGATTGTGCTGATCAGCTTCGGCGTGTTGCTGGTGCACTTTTCGCCGTGGGCGCTGGTGCTGTTGGTGGTCGGTGCATTGCCGGTGTTTTTCGCCGAGGCGCATTTTTCCGGGGATGCTTTTCGGCTGTTCACCCGCCGGGCGCCGGAGAGTCGGCAGCAGAATTACATCGAGACGCTGTTGTCCCACGAGGGGTACATCAAAGAGGTCAAATTGTTCGGTTTCGCGCCGCTGTTGTTGAAGCGTTATCGCGACACGTTCGCGCGTCTCTACGCCGAAGACCGCCGGTTGACGTTGCGTCGCGATGGTTGGGGATTTGTCCTCGGCCTGCTCGGCACGTCGGCGTTTTACCTGGCGTATGCGTGGGTGGTGGTCGATACCGTTCACGGCAACATCAGCCTGGGGCAAATGACCATGTACCTGGTGTTGTTCAAGCAGGGGCAAACCGCGGTCAGCAGTAGCTTGAGCGCCATCAGCGGTCTCTATGAAGACGGCCTTTACCTGTCGAGCCTTTATGAATACCTGGCCGAACCGGTGGTGGCCGATTCCGGACATCTCACCGAGGGCGCGGTGCCGGGCGATGGTTTGCGTTTCGAGAACGTCAGTTTTCGTTATCCGGGTGCGAGTCGTGCGGCATTGGAAGGCATCGATCTGCACCTGGTTCCGGGGCGCAGCCTGGCGCTGGTGGGGGAGAACGGCTCGGGCAAGACCACACTGATCAAGTTGCTGACCCGTTTGTACCGACCCGATCAAGGCCGTATTTTGCTCGACGGCAGCGATTTGCAGACCTGGAAGGAGGACGTGCTGCGACAGCGCATCGGCGTGATTTTTCAGGATTACATCCGCTACCAATTCTCGGTGGGCGAAAACATCGGCGTCGGCGACACGTTGGCGTTCAATGATGAACAGCGCTGGCAGGACGCGGCGGCGCAGGGCATGGCCGCGCCGTTCATCGAGCGTCTGGATCGCGGGTATGCCACGCAATTGGGGCGATGGTTTGCCGGTGGGCAAGAGCTGTCCGGGGGGCAGTGGCAAAAGATTGCGCTATCGCGTGCTTACATGCGTCGCGACGCCGATATCCTGATTCTCGATGAACCGACGTCGGCACTCGATCCGGCGGCGGAAGCGGCGGTGTTCGAGCATTTCAGCGAGCACACCGAAGGTCGCATGACGTTGCTGATTTCCCATCGGTTTTCCAGCGTGCGCAATGCGGACCACATCATTGTGTTGGACCAAGGGGCGATTCTTGAACGTGGCGATCACGACAGCCTCGTGGACGCGGGCGGACGCTACGCGCAGTTGTTCAACCTGCAAGCCCGGGGTTACCGCTAGGTTTTGCTTTCATCAAACCATCGATTGCCTGGCGATATTGGCTTCCACCCAGACTCATGCTGTTGTTATGCGTACCACCGGGCACCAGCAGCAGGCGCTTGGGTTGATTGGCGGCGTTGAACAATTGCTGGCTGAAACGTGAAGGCATGAGCGGGTCGGCCAGGCCGTGAACCACCAACAGCGGCATGTCGATGTCGACAATCTTGTCGATGGAATCGAATTTTTGCGACACCAGCCAACGCACTGGCAGCCATTTCACCGGCAGGTTGTTGTCGGCCACTTGCGCCACGGCATCGCCCAGCGTGGTGAACGTGGACTCGATCACCAGGCCGCGCACCGGCACCGCGACATGCTGTTTTTTCGCCTGTGCGGCCAGGTCCGCCGCGAGGTCGATGGCCACCGCGCCGCCCAGGGAATGGCCGTAGATCAGACGCTTGCTGGCGTCCGGCTGCATTTGGGTGAAGCGTTCCCAAGCGGCTCGGGCGTCTTCGTAAACGCTGGCTTCCGAGGGCAGATCACCTTGGCTTTGGCCGAACCCACGGTAGTCGATGGCCAGCACCGAGTAGCCCATGGCGCGCAATTGCTCAATGCGAAACCCCTGGCCCGTCAGGTTCCAGCGCACGCCGTGCAGGTAGAGGATCGACGGCGCATCACGGCGCTCGGCGGGCCACCACCAGGCATGCAGGTTTTGCCCCGCCCTGAAACGGGAGGGATTGATGTCGAATTCCTGCACATCGTCCGGCAAGCCGCGGTACCAGCCCGCGTTACCCGGCTCGATGCGAAACAACAGCTCGCGCTCCTTGTACTTGAGCACACCGCAACTCACCGGCAGGCCGATGATCAGCATGGCCATGCACAGCAGCGGCAGCCAACGACGGCTCATCCAACTCGACAACATGCGGCGGTCCGGAAGATCAGCGGGAAAGGACGGGTTTTAACAGATGCGTGGCGGGGGCGGGGACAATTGCGACAGCCGTATGAATAGGCGGTAAATCATCGGGCCCCTTCGCGAACAGGCTCGCTCCCACATTTGACCGAGTTCTTCCAGAAGAAATGCGATCCACTGTGGGAGCCAGCCTGCTCGCGAAGGGGCCATTACTGCCAAAGCCAAATCCCGATCAATCCACCTCCCTCCATACGCGCATACGCCTGCGACGCATTGGCAAGCGTATACACCTTATCGATCATCGGTAGGCAACGCCCGGCTGCGAACTCTTGATCTTATGGCATTTCAGGCAGTTCTTGCGGGCGCAGGTCGAACACCAGTACTTCGGCATCCACACCGTTGCTTAACGTCAGCACCTGCTCATCGCGAACCCGCACGCCGTCACCTTCCTGTAACGGCACGCCGTTGAGTTCGACACTGCCACGGGCCACATGCACGTAGGCATAACGATTCGCGGCCAGTTCCAGCGCGGCGCTTTCCTTGCCGTCGATCAGCGCGGCGTACACCCGTGCATCCTGGCGCACCTTCAGCGAACCCTTGTCGCCGTCGGGGGAGATGATCAGTTGCAGGCGCCCGCGCTTCTTTTGCGTGCTGAAATGCTCTTGCTGATAACGCGGTTTTGCGCCGCTCACTTCTGGCACGATCCAGATTTGCAGGAAGTGCACGGGCCGTGTCGCCGAGTGGTTGTACTCGCTGTGGGCCACGCCACTGCCGGCGCTCATCAGCTGCACGTCACCGGGGCGGATCACCGAACCGGTGCCCAGCGTGTCCTTGTGTTCAAGCGCACCGTCGAGCACGTAGGAAAAAATCTCCATGTCGCGGTGCGGGTGCTGGCCGAAACCTTTACCGGCTGCCACGCGGTCATCGTTGATCACCAGCAGGTCGGAAAAACCCTGTTCTTTCGGGTTGCGGTAGTTGGCGAAGGAAAAGGTATGGAACGACTTCAACCAACCGTGATTGGCCGCGCCGCGATCAGAAGCTTTGCGAAGGGTCAGCATGATGAAATCTCCTGTTGGGACGTTGATTCGTCCGAGTGAGGAGAAGATTAATGGTTACTGGTTGATGCAATAAGTAGATGGAAATTGAAACACTGTCTCGTTCGGGTTGACAGTTGTGTGCGGGCGATCACGTATTCTTCTCCGACGCTGACGCCGCGATTGGCCATAATGCACAGCACCTTTTAATGCCGGACACATCACCCCTGTGGGAGCGAGCCGGCTCCGGGCGGCGTTCCGACGATAGCGGTGTATCAGTTGACATCAATATTGACTTTGCCTCCGTCATCGCGAGCAGGCTCGCTCCCACAGGGACCGGTGTCTGGCCAGTATTCTTTTCTGACTTCAGTGATTTTTAACCCATGAAAACCGTCGCTATGGTGCTGTTTCCGGACTTTCTACTGCTCGACATGGCAGGTCCCATGGAAGTGTTTTCCATCGCCAACCGATACCTGGCCCCGGCTGACCACTACATGCTCACGACCATCGGCACCGAGCCTGAAGCGTTGCGTGCCTCCAATGGCGTCAGGGTTCAGGCCGATCTGCACATTGATCAGGCAATTGAAAGTTACGACCTTCTGCTGGTGCCAGGCGGTCCTGGTGCCTATAACGAGAAATATCCACCGTTGCTCGGCTGGCTCAAGGGCGCTGTGAATCGTGCCGGACGCTATGGTTCGATCTGCACTGGCGCCTTTTTGTTGGGGCACGCCGGTTTGCTCGACGGTTACCGCGTGACCACTCACTGGCATTACACCGAACGGTTGATCAAAGGTTTTCCCAAGGCAACGGTGGAGACCGATCAGATTTATGTGCAGGACCGCAATCTCATTACCTCCGGCGGCGTAACCGCCGGCATCGACCTGGCGCTGGCAGTAGTCGCCGAAGACCATGGCAAAAAAGTCGCGCAGGACGTGGCCAAAGTGCTGCTGGTGGTGATGAAACGCCAGGGAGGGCAGGCGCAGTTCAGCCCGCTGATGGCTACGGTCGCTCCCCATGAAACACCGATCACCCGACTGCAAAACTATGTGCTCGAGCATCTCGATGAAGCGTTCAGCATCGAACGCATGGCCAGCCTGGCAGCCATGAGTGCGCGCCACTTCACCCGGGTTTTTGCCAGGGAAGTGAACATGACGCCCATGGAGTTTTTGCAAAACGCACGCATCGACCGCGCCAGGAGCCTGCTGGAAACCAGTGACGTGCCGCTCAAGACCGTGGCCTTCAAAAGTGGCTTCGGCAGTGTGCGGCACATGCGTTTTCTGTTCAGCGAAAAACTCGGCCTGACACCCAGCCAATACCGTGAACAGTTCAGCTAGCGCCTTGTGTCCGTTGCACGCACCGTGATGGCCGGTATGCTCCCTCCGTGGCCGTTGAACCGTCACTGAGGTCTGCCAAGATAGCCGTGAACTCTTTGCAATGGAGGTGCGGGAGCCTGGAGGGCGGGTGCGAAGGATGTTTGAGGCACTTTGAGCCGGGCCAGGTTTTCAGCACGCGAACGTGCATGAACAGCCTCACACATTTACACCGCGAAGCGGTGCTGCATTTCGGCCCCTACGCGTTTCACCAGCGGCAACGGCTGATCCTTGAAGGTGATCGGCCGCTGCGCATGGGCGGGCGAGCCCTGGACATTTTGCAGGTGCTGGTCGAACGTGCCGGGACGGTGGTCAGCAAGGACGAGTTGATTGCCCAGGTCTGGCCGACGTCGGTGGTCGAAGAAATCAACCTGCGCGTACACATCGCTGCGTTACGTCGCGCCTTAGGCGATGGGCAGGACGGCCAGCGCTACATCGTCAACATTCCACAATGCGGGTACAGCTTTGTTGCCCCGGTGCAGCACGTGCCGGCGGGCGTGCCTGTGTCGATCCAGACTGTTCAAAAAGCTCAGCACAACCTGCCTGCACGACTCACGCCGGTGACCGGTCGTGACTCGATTGTCGGCAGTCTGGTCCGCCAGTTACCGCTGCGGCGTCTGATGACACTGGTCGGCCCCGGCGGGATTGGCAAGACTACCGTGGCGTTGCGTGTGGCCGAACTGTTGTTGCAGCACTATCAGGACGGCGTCTGGCGGGTTGATCTGGGGGCGATCGATGATCCCGCGCAAGTGCTTGACCACCTGAGGCGCACCCTCGAACTGGACGTCGGGACGCCCCTTGATGGATGGGCGCAGCGCCATGCGTTACTGGTACTCGACAACTGCGAGCACCTGCTTGAGCGTTGCCGGACATTGGTCGAAAGCCTGCTGATCGCGGCGCCCCGGCTGTCGATTCTGGTCACCAGTCGCGAGCCTTTGCTGGCCGCTGGGGAAACGCTCGTGCGTTTACCGCCACTGGCGGTGCCGCCCGTCTGCGAACTGCAAAGTGTCGCCCAAGTCATGGGGTATTCGGCCGTGCAACTGTTCGTCAGTCGCGCCCGTGCCCGTCAACAAGGCTTTGTCCTGCGCGAACAAGACCTCATAGCCGTGGGTGACATCTGCCGCAGGCTCGATGGTTTGCCGTTGGCCATCGAGTTGGCCGCCGCGCAAATCGACGCATTGGCGCTGGTGGGGTTGCAAGCCCAGCTCGATAACTGTTTTCAACTGCTGACCCAGGGCCGCCGCACCGCCGTCCCCCGGCATCAAACCTTGAAAGCCGCGCTGGACTGGAGCTATGAACGGCTGAGCCCGTTAGAGCAAACGGTATTGCAGCGCCTGGCGGTGTTCAAAATGGCCTTCACCCTGGACGCAGCCATTGGCGTGATGAGCTGCGCGGTGCTGCTGCCTGGTCGCGTGAGGGAGGCGGTGGAACACCTGGTGCTCAAATCACTGTTATCGCTGGAGCAGGGTAGTGGTGTGAGCCGGTACCGTTTCCTCAACACCACCCGCACGTATGCCCTGGAAAAGCTTGAACACAGTGGGGGGGTGCGCGATTTTGAAAGGCGTTATGCCCGCTACATCAGCCGGGCGCGTGGAATATCAGGCGGGCAGGTGGCGTTGCAACTCGTCGAGTAACCGGCGGACTTTTATCAGGTCCGGTGTGGTAAAGCCTTCGGTGAACCGCTGGTAGATCGGCGCCAGCAGCTCATGGGCTTGCTGATAGTGGCCCTGGCGCTGCCAAAGTTGTGCCAGCGAAGTGGCGCTACGCAGTTCCCAGGCGAGGGCGCCTTGGGTTTTGGCCACGTTCAGCGCCCTGATCAGTACGGCCTCGGCCGCCTCGGTTTGCTGCGGGCAATCCTCTGCCAGCAGCGCGTTCGCGCTGGCCCGCAGAATCTCTGCTGTGCTCCAGCCTGCGGTGCCGGTATCCGCTCGCTGCAGCAAGGCGTTATCGACGAAATCGTTGTCCAGCGTGACCATGATGTCCTTGATCAACCCGGTGCCAGGTGAAACTGACAATTGCGTTTGCGCCGGGTCGATCACTTGCGCGTAGTGGCGCGCCCAGGTGTAGAACAGCAGCACAGAATGTTTTTGCGCTTGCTCCAGCAGCAAGCTCAGCAGCTCGCGAGCGCTGCGGGTGTCGCCGTTGTAATGGGCGATCAGACAGCCGGCCAAGGCCAGTGTGTAGCAAATCGAGGTGCCATGGTTGATCTGAACCGCGATGTCCAGCGCCTGGCGCGCCGTGCGCCAGGCTTGCTCCGGTTGGCCTTGCAACCACAAGATGCGCGCCAGAATCGTCAGGGCGGCCACGCTCTGATCGTATTGCACGCCAAAACCGTGGGTGAAGCGGTTGAGGTGGCCGCTCTGGGCCATGCGCTGGATCACTTGTCGGGCATCCGCCCCCGCTTGTTCTTGATCCCCGGCAAAGTGCAGGGCCAGCACCCGTAAGCGGTGAGTGCTCAGCGACAGAACGGCTTCACCTTTTGCGCTCAACCGGTCGAATTGCTGGCTTTGCTCAAGCGCCATTTGATAGTTGCCGCAACTGAGGCTGACCGCCATATGCCCGGACACCGCCCGCTGCTGACCGGCCACGTCACTGCACTGTCTGGCCAGGTTTCTGGCGCTGACGAAGGCTTCGATGGTTTCCGGCGTGCCGCCCTGGGTGTGGTAACAGGAGCTGCCCAGGGCAAGCTTCAGGGCCATTTTCAGATGAAGGCAGGGCTCGGGCGTCGCATCGAGCAGCGTCAGGGCCTTGCGTACATACACGCCATGTTCCTTGAGCAGCGAAAGTTCCTGCCACAGCGGCGTGGACGTTGCGGCCAAGCGGATCGCCAGCGCTTGCGGCCCGTGTCCGTTCAAGCCCCAATCGAGCGCCGCACGAATATCTTCCAGGCCTCGGGCATAACGCTCGATCCACACACCGGTGGGGATGTGCTCCCAGTCATTCTGGGCCTGATGCATCAAGGCCAGGCAGCGTTCGGCATGGCGGATTTGCGTGTCCGCCAAGTCAGTGGTCTGGTCGAGTTTCTCCAGGGCATAGCTGCGTGTGGTGTCGAGCAGGCGGTAGAACACTTCCTCATCGCCCACCTCCACGTTGAGCAGCGACTTGGCCACTAATTGGGTAATCGCGCCAAACACCTTGTCGGGATCGATGTGTTCACCGACGATCACCGCGGCGGCCGACTCCAGGGTGAATCCGCCCCTGAACACGCTCAATCGGCGCAGGCAGGTTTGTTCGCAGGCCGTCAGCAGTTCGAAGCTCCAGTCGAGCGTGGCGCGAAGGGTCTGGTGCCGGCCCAACACCCGCTGACACCCTTGGGTGAGCAGGCGAAAACTGCCTTGCAACTGGTCCAGCAGTCCACTCAAACCAAAGTTGCCGACTTGTGCGGCGGCCAGTTCGATGGCCAGCGGAATCCCGTCCAGACGATGACAGATGTCGACCAACAGTGGCAGCTCGTCATCACTCAATTCAAAGCTGTCGTGGCTGGCCATTGCCCGCTCGACAAACAATTGCAGCGCCGAAAACGTCATGGCCTGAGTGCGGTCCAGCACGGCGATGGAGGGTGGACAATCCAGCGATTCAAGGCGCTGAACAAATTCGCCTTCGGCCCGCAGGCTCTCGCGGCTGGTGGCCAGAATGTGCACCTGCGGCGCGCCCCGCAGGATGCCTTCGCAGAGCAAGGCAATGGCGTCGAGCAGATGCTCGCAATTGTCGATCACCAGCAGCATCTGCCGGTCGCGCAGGAAGGCGGCTAGTTCGCTCATGGGTTCGCCGTCGTGCAAGGATAAATTCAGCAGCGTCGCCAAATGCGTGGTGACCATCAACGGGTCGTTGATCGGTGCCAGGTCCAACAGGCGAATGCCGTCCCGGTAGCGCCCGATCAGTTGTTCGGCGACGCGCAGGGCCACGGTGGTCTTGCCGATGCCGCCAGGGCCGACGAGGGTGATGAATCGCTGGCGTGCCAGTTGCGTCACCAGGGTGTCGACCAGGGACTGGCGACCGATCAGGCGAGTGCGGCGCACGGGCAGGTTATGGCCGTTGGGCACAGGCCTTTTGGTGTCGGGGTTTAGTTCGATCAGTTCCAGTGAATAGGGCGCGACAAAGCTATAGCCGCGCTGCGCCACGGTGACGATATAGCGCTGGCCGGCCTGGCCATCGCCGAGGGCTTTGCGCAGTGCCGCCATGTGCACCCGCAGGTTGATGTCTTCCACCACGCTTTTGGGCCAGACCGCCGCGATCAGTTGCTGTTTGCTGACCACCTGGCCGGCGTGGTCCAGCAGGATCAACAGAATGTCCATGGCACGTCGGCCCAGGCGCAAGGGCTTGTCAGCCTCCATCACCAGGCGTTGTCCGGGGTAGATCCGGTAGGGGCCGAAATGCACAGCCTGCTTGGGGGAAAGGGTCAACGAGGCACTCCAGCTTGCATCCGTCCAGGATGTGGTTTTCGAGCATATTCCTCAGGTTTTTCCGTCAACGCAACGAGGGTTTGGGTGACTGTCGGGTGGTCGCCACGACTGCAGCACCCGACACAGGCAGCCGGTGCCATGTTTACGGTAGCAAAGGCTGCGTTATGGTTTTTGGCGCGCCATGGAAAATTAACAACGTTTAACTCGTCCTGCGTCTGGTCTACGTCCAAAACTCTCATCCTTCAACTTCCACCGATCAGTCGCAGTTCGCAACACCTGTAGGAGCCGAGCTTGCTCGCGATAGCGATGGATCAGTCGACATTGACTGTGACTGACACACCGCTATCGCGAGCAAGCTCGGCTCCTACAAATGTGGTGTTGGCATTGAAGTTAAGCAGGGATTCTTATTCATGAGGACACGGGAATGAGCAACGTGGTGGTGGTCTATCACAGCGGCTACGGGCACACCCGGGTCATGGCGCAGGCCGTCGCCCAAGGGGTGGAACGGCATTTGGGCAGCACCTGCCAATTGATTGCTGTCGAAGAAGTGGAAGACCACTGGGACCGATTGCACCACGCCGACGCCATCATCTTTGGCGCGCCGACCTACATGGGCAGCGCCTCGGCACCCTTCAAAGGATTCATGGAAGCCTCTGCGGCGTTTTACCTGGCCCAACCCTGGCGCGACAAGTTGGCGGCCGGGTTCACCAACTCCGGCAGCCTGTGCGGCGACAAGCTCAACACCTTGTTGCAGATGGCAGTGTTCGCCGCCCAACACTCAATGATCTGGGTTGGTCTGGACGTGCTGCCGGCGCGCTCCGGCACCGGCGTGTTCGATGGGCAGATGAATCGCCTGGGCAGCTCGCTGGGTGCCATGTCCCAGTCAAATGTCGAGCAACCTCCCGAACTGGCCCCGCCGCCCGAGGACCGCTGCACCGCTGCGCACCTGGGCGAGCGGGTGGCCCGGCTGGCCGAACGCATGAACCACTCACCGCTTTGATTCACCCCAACCCTCGCTAAGGAGATATCGCATGAGTACGTTCACCACCCGAGACGGCACCGAGATTTACTACAAGGACTGGGGCACCGGTCAGCCCATCGTCTTCAGCCATGGCTGGCCGTTGAATGCCGACAGCTGGGAGTCGCAGATGATGTTCCTGGCTTCTAAAGGCTACCGTGTCATCGCACATGACCGTCGTGGTCACGGGCGCTCCAGCCAGCCGTGGACCGGCAATGACATGGACACCTACGCCGACGATTTGGCGCAGTTGATCGAGTTGCTGGACCTCAAAGACGCCGTGCTGTTCGGCTTCTCCACCGGCGGTGGCGAGGTGGCGCGCTACATCGGTCGCCACGGCACTGGCCGCGTGGCCAAGGCCGGGCTGATCTCTGCGGTGCCGCCGCTGATGCTCAAGACCGAAGCCAACCCCGGTGGTCTGCCTATCGAGGTGTTCGATGGCATTCGCCAGGCATCACTGGTCGACCGCTCGCAGCTGTACATCGACCTCGCCAGCGGGCCGTTCTTCGGTTTTAACAAACCGGACGCCAAACCGTCACAAGGCATGATCGACTGGTTCTGGGTGCAAGGCATGGCTGCGGGCCACAAAAACGCCTACGACTGCATCAAGGCCTTCTCCGAAACCGACTTCACTGAAGACCTGAAGAAGTTCGACATCCCCACCCTGGTGGTGCATGGCGACGCCGATCAGGTGGTGCCGATCGAAGCGGCGGGCATCGCCTCGGCAGCACTGGTCAAAGGCTCGACGCTCAAGATCTACCCGGGTGCCCCCCATGGCCTGACGGATACCCACAAGGATCAGCTCAACGCTGATTTGCTGGCGTTCCTCAAGGGATAACGTGCCACGATGCGTTCGGCTGTAGCAGCTGTCGAGCAGCGCGAGGCGGCGTTCGGCTGCGCAGCAGTCGTGAAACCTGATCACGCGKTCTATCTGAAACACCGCGGTGACTGATTTGACGACTGCTGCGCAGCCGAATGCAGCCTCGCGCTGCTCGACAGCTGCTACAAAGTGTCGGGCTTTACTGTGCGTGAAGTTGAGCGGTGTAGGTGCTGCGCAGGGGCCGGGCGCGGGCAACACGGCAGCGCCAGGCAAACGGATTGATGCCTTCGCTGCGGGTGAAGATGTGGCAGAAGTGTGCCTGATCGCAGAAGCCGCATTCGAGGCTGATTTGCGTCAGCGTCAGGTCGGTGTTCTGGATCAGTTGTTTCGCGCGGGCGATGCGTTGGTTGCGAATCCAGTCTTGTGGCGAGAGACCGGTGCTGCATTTGAACGCGCGGGAAAAATGACTGCGCGAGAGGGCGCAGGCCCGTGCCAGTTCGCAGACCTCGACGGTTTCATCGAGACGGTCGAGGATCAGTTGTTTCACCAGCCTTTCGCGCCACGGGGTCAAGCCGCCAGTGGTCTTCTTTGGCGATTCAGTGACTGCCGCGAGGGCAGCGTTTTGCTGAGAATGAGCCATGACAAATGTCCGTGTCGGTGAGCTTCATTCTTGGGCGCGGGGCGTTGGCAGGCGAGTTAAACGTTGTTAATTCCGCCCGTGCGCAATACCCGCAAAGGCGCTAACTCAGCACATTGCTGCAATTTTTTCGGGCGCGGTACATGCACGATCGACGTCATCCGGTGGCGTTGCGCGTGACCGCTGATCGAGTAAAGTCTCACCGCTTCATGCCAGGCTCAACACACAAGGGAACAGTGCCTATGAACCGTAATGATCTGCGCCGCGTCGACATGAACCTGTTGGTGATTTTCGAAGCGTTGATGTTCGAAAAGAACCTGACCCGTGTCGCGGAAAAACTGTTCATGGGCCAACCGGCGGTGAGTGCGGCGTTGGGGCGGTTGCGCGATCTGTTTGACGATCCGTTGTTGCTGCGTAACGGGCGTGGCATGGAGCCGACCGGACGGGCGCTGGCGATTCTCAAAGAATTGCAGCCGGCGATGGATACGATCTCGGGGGCGGTCAGCCGGGCCAAGGAGTTTGATCCGGCGACCAGTTGCGATGTGTTTCGCATTGGGCTGTCGGACGACGCCGAGTTCGGCTTGTTTCCGCCGTTATTGCGGCAACTGCAAGAAGATGCACCGGGGATTGTGGTCGTGGTGCGCCGAGCCAACTACCTGCTGATGCCGGCGTTGCTGGCCTCCGGGGAAATCTCCGTGGGCGTCAGCTACACCACCGACTTGCCGGCCAACGCCAAACGCAAAAAACTGCGGGACATTCCCTGCAAAGTGCTACGCGGGGACAAGCGACCGGGCACGCTGACGTTGGATGAATATTGCCAACGGCCTCACGCCATGGTGTCGTTCTCTGGCGACCTGAGCGGCAACATCGATCTCGATCTGGCCAAGCTCGGTCGCAGTCGCCGCGTAGTGTTGGGAGTACCGCAGTTCAGCGGCTTGCGCGCATTGCTCGCCGGCACCGAAATGATCGCCACCGTGCCGGACTATGCCGCGTGTGCGCTGGTGGAAGGCTGTGGGTTGCGGGCTGAAGATCCGCCGTTTCCAATTGATGCGGCGCAGCTTTCGATGGCCTGGAGCGGGGTACATGACAATGACCCGGCGGAGCGGTGGTTACGGTCGCGGATCAGCGAGTTCATGTCCGCACCTTTACCGCTTCCGGCTTGAACACGGCGACCTGCGGGCCGACCAAATTCCTCCGAACCTGCACCAAACCACTGTAGGAGCTGGCTTGCCTGCGATGCCGCCCTCACAGCCCACCAATATCTGGCAGAAGACCCCCGGCCCAACGTGGGAGCGAGCCTGCTCGCGATAGCGGTGTGTCATTCAGCATTGATGGTGGCTGATCCTGCGTCATCGCGAGCAGGCTCACTCCCACAGGGAATGTGTACGGATTCGAAGGCTGTGTTTAATCGTGTTTAGCGTTACTTCCTGAAAGCTACAGCGCCTTGCGCCGTTGCCTATGACTACGCCAGAATCCGCCGGCTTGTGTGCTTTGACCCTGAACTCTATCGTTTCCGCATCGCTGCCAATCAGCGATCGGGTATAGCGACCCGGACTATTCAAAGTGCATCAGTGCTCCAGACTTTGTTGCAGACTTTTGTCGTCTGCAATTACGTTATGGCGGTTGTATGCGGGAGACCTTCGGGTCTACCGGGTTGCCTTTGACCGGTTCGCTAACCTGCGTACAGCCGCCACCCTTACTTGTTTAGCGACAAGTTCCGGTGGCGCCATTTTCCAAAGGAGCGTCACCATGTTCAAAGCCACACCCAATCCCCCGGAATCCGATGACCGCGCGCCGGATCACTCTCTCAATCCCCTGAAAGTCACTTTCCCACCGCGCAAGCCCAGCACCATTTATCTCATCGCCCCTGGTGTCGACACCGAAACCCTGTTGGTCAATGCCTGCGAATCCCTGGCCTCGGCCAGCGTCATGGCCAGCGATTTCGCCGGGCTGATGGAAGGGCCGCATCGCAACACGATGCTCGGTATTCAACAGAACATCATGTTGGCTGAACTGGCAGTGAATCGGGCGCTGGACATTGTTGATCCGCAATAACTCTGTCCGTTGAAAAAACGGCCTCGTCGAGGCCGTTTTTTGTGCCTGGCAGAAGCCTTCCAGCAACGAAAATCCCTGTGGGAGCCGGGCTTGCCCGCGATGGCGGTCATCCAGTCAACAATGATGTTGGCTGACCCTCCGCTTTCGCGGGCAAGCCCGGCTCCCGCAGGATATTCGTTGCATTGCAGATCAGCGTGTACTCGCAAAAAGAGCACACCCATCCAATTTTTCCCGTTCCCGCGCCGTCACTATCGAATGATGTCTCGGCACCTCGCTGCCGGTGGTTTTTTCATTTGTGAAGGTAGCCCATGAACGCTTCGCGACGGGATGAACGGGCTCAGGACTTGGGTCTGCTTTTTTTGCGGGTCAGCAGCAGTTTGTTCCTGCTGTGGGTGCACGGTTTGCCGAAGCTGCTTAACTACAGCGCTCAACTGCAAATCATCGAAGACCCTTTCCACTTGGGCGCGAACGTCACGCTGATGCTGGCAATTTTCGCCGAGGTATTGTGCCCCTTGCTGATCATCGCCGGGGTGCTGGTGCGTTTGGCGTGCCTGCCGATTTTGTGTGTGTTGTGGGTGGCGTTGTTGGTGGTGCATGCGCAATGGAGTCTCGATGAAGGGCAGTTCGGTTGGCTGCTGTTGATTCTGTTCACCAGCATTTTCATCGCCGGGCCGGGACGGCTGGCGTTCAATGTCCGATTCGCCGGAGCGTTACGGTATGCCTGAGTCCAATCGTTTTGAGGAAGTCGTGACCCTGGTCATCAAGCACCGGGTGAAGGCGGGATTTGAAGTGCCTTACGAAGCCTGGCTACGCAACATTGTCAGCATCGCCGGGCAGCAGGAAGGGCACCTGGGTGTGGACGTGATGCGCGGTAAAAGCGCCGGTCTCGACATGTACACCTGCGTGTTGCGCTTTTGCACCACCGAGGCGATGCAGCATTGGCTCGATTCGCCGCAGCGGCTGGAACTGGTCCGCGAAGCCACGCCGATGCTCGCCGATGGAGACCAGACCGAGGTTAATCCGGTCAAGGAATTTTGGTTCGCGCCGCAATCCGATACCGCGTCGCCACCGCCGCCGCGCTGGAAACAGGCCGTGGTGACGCTGTTGGTGATCCTGCCGCACACCTTGCTGGTGCCGCTGATCTGGGGGCCGCTGCTCCAGCTCAATGCCTTCCTCTCCAGTTACGTGGTCGCGACGTTCCTCATCACCCTGACCATCGTGGTGTCGGTGGTGTACCTGTTCATGCCGATGGCGACGCGCCTGTTCGCGCCCTGGTTATCTCCTTCCACTCAACCCAAGGAAACGCGATGAACGCCGATCTGATTCTATTCAATGGCCAATTTCATACCGTTGACCGTGAAAATCCGCTCGCCAGTGCCGTTGCCATCCACGACGGTCGTTTCGTTGTGGTCGGCACCGATGCCGAGGCCATGGCCCTGCGCGGTTCGGGTACGCAGGTCATCGACCTCAAGGGCCGCTGCGTCATCCCTGGACTCAACGACTCGCACCTGCACCTGATCCGTGGCGGTTTGAATTACAACCTCGAACTGCGTTGGGAAGGCGTACCGTCGCTGGCCGATGCCTTGCGCATGCTCAAGGATCAGGCCGACCGCACGCCGACGCCGCAATGGGTGCGGGTGGTCGGTGGCTGGAATGAATTCCAGTTCGCCGAAAAACGCATGCCGACCCTCGAAGAATTGAACCAGGCCGCGCCGGACACGCCAGTGTTTGTCCTGCATTTGTACGACCGCGCCTTGCTCAACCGTGCCGCGTTGCGCGTGGCCGGATACACCCGCACGACGCCGAACCCGCCGGGTGGTGAGATTGTGCGTGATGCCAACGGTGAGCCGACCGGAATGCTGGTTGCGCGGCCCAACGCGATGATTTTGTACTCGACGCTGGCCAAGGGRCCGAAGTTGCCGCTGGAGTATCAGGTCAACTCGACCCGTCAATTCATGCGCGAACTCAATCGTCTCGGCCTGACCAGCGCCATCGATGCTGGCGGTGGTTTCCAGAATTACCCGGACGATTATCAGGTGATCGAGCAACTGGCCAAGGACCAGCAACTGACCATTCGCATCGCCTACAACCTGTTCACCCAGAAGCCGAAAGAAGAACTGACCGACTTCAAGAACTGGACCAGCAACGTGACCCTGCACCAGGGCGACGACTACCTGCGGCACAACGGCGCCGGGGAAATGCTGGTGTTTTCGGCAGCGGATTTCGAAGACTTCCTCGAGCCGCGTCCGGACCTGCCACAAAGCATGGAAGACGAACTGGAACCGGTGGTGCGCCACTTGGTGGAACAGCGCTGGCCGTTCCGTTTGCACGCCACCTATAACGAATCGATCAGCCGCATGCTCGACGTGTTCGAGAAGGTAAACCGCGACATTCCGTTCAACGGTCTGCCATGGTTTTTCGATCACGCCGAAACCATCACCCCGCAGAACATCGAGCGGGTGAGGGCGCTGGGCGGCGGCATTGCAATTCAGGATCGGATGGCGTTTCAGGGCGAATACTTTGTCGAGCGTTACGGCGCCAAAGCCGCTGAAGCGACGCCGCCGATCAAGCGTATGTTGGCCGAAGGTGTACCGGTTGGCGCTGGCACCGACGCCACGCGAGTGTCCAGCTACAATCCCTGGACCTCGCTGTACTGGATGGTCAGCGGCCGCACCGTGGGTGGGCTTGAGCTGCACGCCGAAGGCTTGTCTCGGCAGACCGCGCTGGAACTGTTCACGCACGGCAGCGCCTGGTTTTCTTCCGAGCAGGGCAAGAAAGGCATGATCAAGGTCGGCCAACTGGCGGACGTCGCAGCGCTTAGCGCGGACTTTTTCAGCGTCGACGAAGAAGCGATCAAGTGGATCGAGTCGGTGCTGACGGTAGTTGGCGGCAAAGTGGTGTACGCCGCCGGTGACTTCGAAAAGCTTGGGCCGGCCAGTGTGCCGGTGCTGCCGGACTGGTCGCCGGTAGCGAACGTGCCTGGCCACTGGCGTCCGACTTCGCCGATGCAGACGCAGACGCAGGTTCACCATTGCAGCGGACCCTGTGGCGTACATTCACACAGCCATGAAAAGGCACGTTTGTCGAACGCCCCGGTCAGCGATTTTGCGGGTTTCTGGGGCGCCTTCGGCTGTTCGTGCTTCGCATTCTGACGATCAAATAAAAAGCGCCGGCCGCGTTGGCCGATGCCCTGAGCGATAAACATCCACCGAGGAGTTTCACATGAGCAACGTTCCGTACAAACGCCTGAACAAAGACGATGCCGTTGTCCTGTTGGTCGACCACCAGACTGGCCTGATCTCACTGGTTCAGGATTTCTCACCCAACGAATTCAAGAACAACGTGCTGGCCCTCGCGGACCTGGCCAAGTTCTTCAAACTGCCGACCATCCTCACCACCAGCTTCGAAAACGGCCCGAACGGTCCGATGGTGCCGGAGCTCAAGGAGCTGTTCCCGGACGCGCCATACATCCCGCGTCCAGGCCAGATCAACGCGTGGGACAACGAGGACTTCGTCAAGGCCGTCAAAGCCACAGGTCGCAAACAGTTGATCATCGCCGGTGTGGTGACTGACGTGTGCGTGACCTTCCCGACACTGTCGGCGCTGGCGGAAGGGTTTGAAGTGTTCGTCGTCACCGACGCCTCGGGCACCTTCAACGAAACCGTGCAGCAAGCTGCCTGGGCGCGTATGACCGCGGCCGGTGCGCAAATGGTGAACTGGTTCTCGGTGGCCTGCGAGCTGCAAGGCGACTGGCGCAACGACATGGAAGGCCTGGCGAACCTGCTGTCGCCGCGCATTCCGAACTACCGCAATTTGATGAACAGCTATTCGGCGCTGACGTCGAAGTAAGTCACTTCAGCTACAACGCATAAACCTGTGGGAGCGAGCCTGCTCGCGAAAGCGGTGGATCAGCCAGCATCTTTGTTGGATGGGCTTCCGTATTCGCGAGCAGGCTCGCTCCCACAGTGTTTGTGCTGCTCCTTAACGCCGTGGCCACAGATTAATAGGATGCCAAAAAGCTAAGAAGCGGCTATAAAGTTGTCGACTGTCAACCACGGTATGACAATGAACCCGTTCGAAGACATGCGTATTTTTTGCCAGGTCATGGACTCCGGCAGCTTCACGGCGGCGGCTGATCAATTGGGGCTGTCCAAGCAGTTCGTCAGCCGGCGTTTGATGCAACTCGAAGAGCGCCTGGGCGTGCGTTTGCTCAACCGCTCGACGCGGCGGCTGGACGTCACGCCACTGGGGCAGAGTTATTACGAATCAGCCTTGCGCCTGCTGAGTGAGGTCGAGCAAGTAGAGCAGGGCATTGCCGGGCAGACCACTGAGCCACGCGGCACCCTGCGCATCAGCGCACCGTTGTCGTTTGCGGTGGCGCATTTGGGTTGCCTGCTGCCAGTGTTCTTGCAGCGCTATCGTGACGTCACTGTGGAAGTGGACCTCAGCGATCGCCCGGTGGATTTGCTCGGTGAAGGCTACGACCTGGCGTTGCGCATCGGCATTCTGGAAGACTCGACGCTGATCGCCCGACGCATCGCGTCAATTCAGCGCGTGTACTGCGCCAGCCCGACGTACCTGGCCGAGCGCGGTACGCCGCTCAAACCCGAAGACCTGCACAGCCATGACTGCCTGCCCTATGGCCACAGTCGTCAGGTGCAATGGCGGTTCGAAGGGCAGGGCAAACCGCTGACCGTCAATGTCACGGGCAGGATGCGGGTCAACAACGGTGAGTTGCTCAAGGATGCGGCGATTGCAGGGATGGGGATTACCTGGTTGCCGACGTTTATCGTCGGTGCCGCCTTGAAGGACGGTAGGCTGGTGCCGGTGCTGGATGCGTTTCGGCCTGAGCCGCTGACGTTATCGGCGGTGTATCCGCAGCACCGTCAGAGTTCGCGACCGGTGCAGGCGATGATCGAGTTTTTGCGCGAGCGTCTGGATCAGACTGAGGGTGTGCTCTAAGCCTCACATACAGATCCCCTGTGGGAGCGAGCCTGCTCGCGATGGCGGAGTGTCAGACGACTTCAATGTTGAATGACAAATGGCTATCGCGAGCAGCTTGCTCCTTCGGAGGATCGTTAGTTAGTACGTTTGTCACTCGAACCCTATACCTCACCGAGTATGCTTCGTACCGCTCTGATTGCTCTATCAAGGACAGCATCCTCACTGAGGTCGGTAGTATCAATCCTCACCCAATTTGCCATTCCACATTGCTCATAGCTGGACCGAACCCTATTTTGATACGCAATGAAACTTTTAAGGCGATCTTCATTGCCACCGTCATAGGCGCCGCTCTCACTAAGGCGGAAAGCCCCCTTTCTTTGCGCTGCAAGAGTCGGATCGACATCCAGAAAAATGACGGCATCCGGCTTTCTAATTGTCGAGAATAATTTCAAAGCTTCCTCAGCCAAGTCAGTATTTTTTAATAAAAAGCGTGCTAGATATTTATAGTGCCAGCCATCTGCAATGCAACTAACGCCTGAGTCCATTAGTGGTCTGATGGCAGCATAATCTGTGGCATGAAACCAGGCAGATATTAAGCTAATCCAATGTCTATCACCTAACTGCTCCAGTGGGGCATCATCCGGATAATCCCAAAGTATTTCACGTATGCGGGACATGTGAAACTCTGCATACCCTGATGATACGGGTGGCCGATTCTTATCTATATACTTGATATCGGAACGGGATTCACAAATCTTGTCAAAGGTAGCCCTTGCAATGGTTGACTTTCCTGCTCCGTCAGTGCCTTCGAATGCGATGAATAATGGTTGCCCAAATGAAGTATTCATGCAAATCCCCCTAGGTAAGCTTCCGTATCTAATGAATTTCTACCACTGCCCTCGATTAAGGGTTGAAATCCTTCTCTGCGATATATTTCCGTCATCTTCTTCCCAATCGTCATCAGGAAGTCTATTGATGGGCGCTGTCTATCAGAGTATTGCGAGCCAGCGTCAGGGTGAAATGCTGCAACAGCAGGCACCACTCCCATATCTCCGAAATATTCGATGCCTTCAATAATTGACTCCAGCGGTTCCATCCCTGCAACAAAACCTGCATATACATTGCCACGACCTAGTACCTCGACAGCGGCTTCGAAAGCGGCCAAGAACCGTTCGCGAGTATAATCCCGAGCCTTGCCAGGGCAAACTTCTTTAAATAGAGTCGGATTAAAAACCTCTAAGCTCATTGACATATTATTGCCATTTTTTTTGAAGCGATCAAAAAGACGGAAGTCCTTAGGTGGCATAGAAATCAAGTGGTAGTCCAAAGTGTTTTGAGAATTGGTCTCTTTTATTCGCTCAAGTAAATCTATATGCATTGAGTATCCTTTGTCATAGTTTGGAACCGTGCCACCGTTCAATAGAACTCTTTTGTATCGGCCGCTCTCATCTTTCATGGCTCTAGCTACGGCTTCACCAGCGAGATCACCTTTTATGCGCATCTTGTGATCGGATAGAGTTTCTCTTACTGCTCCCAACGAGCAAAACTTGCACTCACTCCCATCATTGAAATAATAGCAGTGACCCGGAGAGAAGATTCCGAGGGTGGAATCGCCATATACCGTTATATGTTTCTCAAATGGTTCTTTGTTGCTGAGGTAAATGAAACAATTAACTCGATTTCAATGTCGTGCGTATTCAGGTCATTCGATCTGGCTATTTTGACCAGTGATGTTAAAAAAAATCCGATAGCCACCACGGTTAGAAAAGAGATCGTCGCCCAAGCGAATGACGCATCGCTAAGGGATTCAACGATGTAATGTCCAATAAACGAAAAATAAACCAATGAAGCAGCCATTTCTCCAATTCTGGAAAATATCAGGGGGATGGCTAGCCGGGTAATTTCCATATTTGGCAACCGGAGATCGTTGATAAATACAAAGGGCGTTTGAACAACTGAGTCGTTTGCGATACTGGAAAAATGACGTTCCTCAATCCCATTCTTTAAGTAAGCTAATTAAAGATGGAGTACCTTTCGCAGCGAAATATTTTTTTCTGAAGTAGTATTCACATTTTGATATTTTGTGTTTGGTTTGTTTCCGTTTGTTAAACTCCTCATCCAGGGCAAGCAGAGATTTTTGCGTTGATGGGTAAGTTTTTGATTTTTCAAGCAGCCCTTCAATTGCTAAAAATACTGTGTCCATGTAGGTGAGCGTGTCTTGGATGTATGATCTGCATTCAACTTCCGTGATCGCGCCACGTCTGGCCAAAGAAAAAAATGTATGTTTGATTTCATCGAACCCTTCAATCCTGAACATGTTTGAATAAACCCACTTTTAGTGCTTGTTTGTTGTGCCTGTTAAGTAAGTAAAGCTCATCGTGGTTTTTAGCATCATGTCCCGAGCGATCTCACAACCCATCCAAAGATTTCCTGACTGCCAGCAACCTTGAATATCTTGAAATGCATAAAACACGGGGAGTTTTTCACGATGAGCTACATAAATGTGTTTCTCCACAGGTATCTTGGATTTCAGTTCATTGAATTTTTCCTCGTTTTTCAGTGCGTGCCCAATCAATGATCTATGGATAACATTGTTCTCCGTGTTTGATAGCACTGGATCATAAAGAAAACGTTGATCGTTGGAGATTTCATCAAATGCTGTTTCTATTTTGTTAATAATGTCTTCCAATTCAGAAAATGTTATGTAGTCACCGTCAATATGGATGCTGGTTTCGCCATAAAAATCGGTGGTGTTATGTACTTCTTCATCTTGACTTATGTAGTGATAATTTATATCTGTAACTAAAGCATGGTGGCGGCTTTTAATGCTGCTTGCTTTCGGGCGTTGCTCGCACAAGATAATACAGTCGATATCGGAATGAATGGTTCCTATACCTTCTATTAAAGAGCCTGAGATGACGAGGATGCTTGTGCTCTCTAAAACAGCTCTTTCGAGTAGATAGTTTTTTGGGATCGAGATTCTGTCATTTAATATGGATATCTCGTCGTCTAATATGTTTGACTGCTCAATTTTAATGAGTGGGATCATATTTGTTGCTCCTTGCGAAAGAGTAAGCGGATCCTTTGCGTGACTTTAGTAAGCTTGAAAGGGCGCGATTCAAAAAAATCTGGATGGTGTTTGCTTGCGTGTTGAAACCCTAGTTTTGGTACGGGCTATTCGTCAATATTTGAATTGAAACAAGAATTGTCTTGCGTGCATTGAAGTCGAGGTGTCTAAACTGTAACGGAAATGTCATTTTTATTGAATGTTTACTCCTGCAGAATTAACGCGTGAAAGTATGGAGTTGTTCAATACTGCAGGGTGCTGGCCTGAAGTTCCGATGGCATATAAAGCCAAACGAGCAACTCTCGTTGGCTCGGGAATGTGTGCCGTTGTTCAATCCGTTCTCCTCCAGTGGCTCACACCAACGTGAACGCCATGGTTGTTTAAGGTTCTGGATGGGGGCCACGAAGTTGGCGTCAGGTGCAATGGCGGTTCGACGGGCAGGGCAAACCGCTGATCGTCAATGTCACGGGCAGGATGCGGGTCAACAACGGTGAGTTGCTCAAGGACGCGGCGATTGCCAGGATGGGGATTACCTGTTTGCCGACGTTTATCGTCGGCGGGGCCTTGAAGGACGGCAGGCTGGTGCCGGTGCTGGATGCATTTCGGCCTGAGCCGTTGACGTTGTCGGCGGTGTATCCGCAGCACCGTCAGAGTTCGCGACCGGTGCAGGCGATGATCGAGTTTTTGCGCGAGCGTCTGGATCAGACTGAGGGTGTGCTCTGAGCCTCACATACAGATCCCCTGTGGGAGCGAGCCTGCTCGCGATGGCGGAGTGTCAGACGACTTCAATGTTGAATGACAAATGGCTATCGCGAGCAGGCTCACTCCCACAGGGGATTGCTGGGGTTCCCGTGTTTAGCGGTTATCAGCTCTTCTTGTCATCGCCGACTTCGCCATTGGCATGTACGCCACGGTCATCGCCAACTTCGCCGTTGGCATGTACGCCACGGTCATCGCCGACTTCGCCGTTGGCATGTACGCCACGGTCATCGCCGACTTCGCCATTGGCGCGTACGCCTTTGTCGTGGGCGACTTCACCGGCGCGATGAACGCCATTGTCGTGTTCCACTTCACCGGCGCGATGAACACCATTTTGGTTGTGGGACACTTCACCGGAGCGATGAACGCCATTTTGGTTGTGGGACACCTCACCGGAGCGATGAACGCCATTTTGGTTGTGGGACACTTCACCGGAGCGATGAACGCCATTTTGGTTGTGGGACACTTCACCGGAACGATGGACGCCATTGTCGTGGGCCACTTCACCGGAACGATGAACACCATGGTCATCGCCTGCTTCGCCGTTGGCATGAACGCCATGATCGTCGCCAGGTTCGGCGTGCGTGCCACTGCGCCCGGAGTTGGAGGAGGCTGTGTTGCCGGAATGGCTCGAGCCATGGTCGCTGCCACTGTGATCGCTGCCGCTATGGCCACTGCCGCTATTACCGCCGCTGCCACTGTTGCCGCCGCCACCGTGACTGCCGCCGCCACCGCTTCCACCGCCGCTGTTGCCGCCGCCACCGTGACTGCCACCGCCGCCACCGCTGTTGCCGCCACCACCACCGTGACTGCCACCGCCTCCACCGCCATTACCGCCACCACCACCGCCACCGCCACCGCCACTGCCGCCACCGCCACCACCCCCGCCGCCACCACTACCATCCTTGGCCTGAGCGGTTGACATACTGGACAAACTGTCCGGTATCAATACGGTGGACGCCGACAAGACCGCGCCAATAGCTACTGCAAGTAAAAGCTTGTTGATGTGCATGTCGTTCTCCGTCTTCTTGTTCAGGGTTGGAGCGTTGATGAACAATGCAACGTGCTGCTCGATTCAGTAGAAGAACACCTCAGTGTTCTGATTTATTCAGATGTAACGTCGATAAAAAATGCAATGTACCGTTCGACCCTGTTCCAGAGGGTCAGTGAATGCTTGAGGCCAGCTCGAAAATCGGCATGTACATCAGGATCACGATGACCCCGATCAACAGGCCAATGAAGGTCATGAGCAGAGGTTCAAACAGCCGCACAAACCATTCGAGCCAGCGACTGATTTCTTCGTCGTAGAAGTCGGCGCTGCGCTCCATCATTTGCCCGAGGTTGCCGGACTGCTCGCCAGCGCGCAGCAAGCGCAGGGATACCGGGGTCACGAGGTGATTGAGCTCAAGCGCAGCCGACAGCGATTGACCCTCGCGCACCCGTTCGCAGGCTTCGTCCAGGCGTGTGCGGGAGGCCACGGTGAGCAGGCCACGCACCATGCCCATGGCCGTGACGAGGGGAATGCCACCTTGCAGCAAAATCCCCAGCGAGCGGTAGAAGCGCGCCAGTTCATACATGAAGATGCGTTGATGGATCGCCGGGAGTTTTTCGATCAGACGGTCTACGCCCCGACGAAAGGCCGGTTGGCGCTGGAGGAAGGCGAGGGCGGCGATGAGCGCCAGCAACCCGCCGAAAAATTCGCCCTGATGCGCGTGGAGGAACATCCCGCTGGTCATCAGGACTTGCGATAGCCACGGCAGGTTCGACCCCAGACCTTCGAACACCAGGCTGAAGCGCGGAACCACGTAACCCATCAAAAACAAAACCACGCCACCTCCCACCACCAGCAACAGCATGGGGTAGATCGACGCGCTGACGATTTTCTGGCGAACCTCGTCCATGCGCTGGCGATAGCTGACATATCGGCCCAGGGCTTCGCCCACGGCACCGGTCTTTTCACTGGACTGTACCAGCGCAACGTACAACGGCGGGAAAACCCCCGACAACTGGCCCAATGCCTGGGAAAACGATTTGCCCTCATAAAGCAAGCGCACCAGCTCACTCAAGGTTTTACGGGCTTGTGGCGCGGATTCTTTTTCGGCCAGGCTTTCCAGCGCATCGATCAACGGTAGGCCCGCATTGAGCAATGTGGTCAGTTCCTGGCTGAATAAAACCAGGTTGAAGGTCTCCCGTTTTTGAAGACGCAAGGCGCGCCAATGCCGCTCGGCGTGCAGGCTGACCACCCGCATGCCCTGGTCTTCGACAATTCGCCGGGCTTCGCTGTGGCCGGGGGCCTCGACGGTCATCGAGACCACACCGGCCTTGCCCACGGCTTTGAGATGAAAGCGCATGGTCTCCCCTCGTCATTGCCAGCTGGTGACTTCGGCGTTTTCGCCTTCGCCGCCGGGCTGCCCGTCCTTGCCCATGGACAGTAAATCGTACTCACCGTTTTCGCCAGGATAGCGGTAAGTGTAGTTACGGCCCCATGGGTCCTGGGGCAATTTTTTCTGCAGGTAAGGGCCGGTCCAGTGGGTTTCGTCGCTTGGCGCAGTGACCAGCGCCTGCAAGCCCTGTTCGGTCGACGGGTAATGGCCGACCTCCAGGCGATACAAATCCAGTGCCTTGCCCAGGCCTTCGATTTGCGCCTTGGCGACTTTGACTTCGGAACGGCCCAGTTGGGCGAAATACTTCGGCGCGACGATACCGGCCAACAGCCCCAGCACCACCAGCACCACCAGCAGTTCGAGCAGGGTGAACCCGCGTTGAGTACGCCGGGCACGAAATAGACGTTGTTTCATGATGACCTCACACAATCGGCAGAAGGGTCGCAATAAAGGCTTATGCAATAGCCATGCTCAGCTTTGGGCAACCTTCTGGACTCCCCGTGCCATGGGCCTTCGCGCTTACGGCGCAGAGCTTGCATATGGCTGATTCACGATCGGCCACTGGGGCAATACCCCCAATTTTCGGGGCCGGCCAGGGGAGGTAGAACAATGAAAACACTCACCACTGGATTACTCGGATATTTGCTGCTGACCAGCGTTGCACAGGCCGACGTATTCGTTTCCGTGGACGCCAAGGGCAGCTACGTGCTGTCCAACGTTCACCGTCCCGGCCGCACCTATGAACGGATCATTCGCGAGCCTGCCGCTGCGGTCGTCAGCCTCGATCAGCAGCCCCAGATGATCGCCGCGCAACCCTATGCCGAGCTGGTCTCGGCGGCCGCCACGGCCAATGAAGTGCCGGCTGCGCTGTTGCATGCGGTGATCCGCGCCGAGTCCCGTTACAACGCCGATGCAAGGTCCCCCAAGGGCGCTGGCGGGCTGATGCAATTGATGCCCGACACCGCGCGGGAGATGGGCGTGAAGGATGTCTACGATCCCAAGGCCAACATCCAGGGCGGCGCCAAATACCTCAAGCGTCTGTTGACCCTGTTCGATAACGACATTGCCCTTGCGGTAGCAGCCTACAACGCCGGGCCGCAAGCGGTGCTCAGCCGTGGCGGAGTGATCCCGCCGTTCGCCGAAACCCAGCGTTACGTACCGGATGTTTTACGCCAATACCGCCGCCTGCAGGGCCTGGCCGTGGATGCGCCGTTGTAATCGAAAACGGCGTGCCGACAACCCCCAATAGTGGGGAATTTTTGCCCCGGCAGAAAAGTGGGGGAATAAGTGGGGAATACCCCCCCGATTTATCAAATTATCAATATAACTAGCTGAAAAATAACAAAAATATTTGTGGCATGGGGATTGCTTTGCCGCACTTGTCGAGAATTACTCCTGTGAGCACCCACCGCGAGGCCCGTGGTCATGACCGGCATACCTTACGCTCCGACGTTGTTTCATCTGCTGCTGTTGGTGGCGTCGATGCTCGGCATCGAGCTGGCCGAAGCTGCCGTGCGTTGCGAGCGTAATCTGGTGGCGAACGTCGTGGCGCTGGATCAGCCGCTGATGTTCAACCGCCTGGGTGCACAGAACGCTAATGGCATGATGTTCGCCCTGCGCCGCGACGTGGTCGATGACAACAATATGTCTTTGGCCCGGGGCGGGGCGGCGGTGCCGGGCAAAGTCTCGCTGCGCCCCGACAAGCGTCCGCGCCCATTGGTGCTGCGTGTGGCCGCCGGTGATTGCCTGACGATCAACCTGCAAAACCTGCTGGCGTATCAGGCCAACCCTGGCAAACACGAAGAGACCGAAGTCGAGGGTGAAGAAGGGGGAGCAACCGGCAATGCCGACGAATTCAAGGTCGATGAGCAAGTCACCGACCGTCACGTCGGCTTCCAGGTCAACGGCCTGCAAGCGGTCAACAGCATTGACGACATCGCCTCCTTCACCGGGCGCAACGCCAACACGCTGATCCCGCCAGGCGCCACCCGTTCCTACACCTTGTACGCCGAGCGCGAAGGCGCATTTGCCGCCAGCAGCCGTGGCGCCACCTTCGGTGGTGAAGGCGATGCGGGCAACGTGGCCAACGGTCTGTTCGGCGAAGTGGTGGTGGTACCCAAGGGCGGCCGTACCTATCGCAACACGGTGACTGAAGAAGAGATGCGCCTGGCCAGCGCTGGCCGTACTCCGGCCGGCCAGCCGATTGTCGATTACCAGGCGCGCTACCCGCAGCGTGAGCCGTGGATCCGTGAAGGCAAGGCCGGCACGCCGATCATCAACATGGTCGACGGCAATGAAATCATCTCCAGCGAGAGCGACGCGATCGTGATGGGCAGCAACGCCGACGGCAGCTTTGCGCCCTCGACCTATCCTCTGGAATCCATCGGCAAACGCAACCCGGCGCTGCCAAACCGGCTGGAACCGTTCCGCGATTTCGCTTCGCAGTTCCAGGATGAAACCGCCGTGACCCAGGCATTCCCGGCGTATTGGGCTGACCCGGTGATGGCCCACGTGCTGGAGCCGACCCGCGACTCGTTCATGATCAATTACGGTTCCGGCGGTATGGGCGCCGAGGTGGTGGCCAACCGTTTGGGCGTCGGGCCGATGCACGATTGCCTGTCCTGCGCCTATGAAGAATTCTTCCTCAGTTCCCACACCGTGGGGGACGTGGCGATGCTGGTGGACGTACCGGCCAATGTCGGCCTGGAAAACATTCGTCCGGGTGAGACGCCACGCGCCGATCAGGTCGGGGTCAAGGCGACCATGGCGCTGTATCCGTCCGAGCCGTCGAACGTCAACCACAGCTACATCGGTGACTTCGTCAAATTCCGCAACACGCACAACGGCCACGAACAGCACATCTTCCACCTGCACGGCCATCAATGGCTGTTCAACCCCAACGACGATAACTCCGACTATGTAGACGCCCAGGGCATTGGGCCGGGCGCCGGTTACACCTACGAAATCGCCAACGGTGGTTCGGGCAACCGCAACCGCGTGGCGGGCGATGCGATCTATCACTGCCACTTCTATCCGCACTTTGCCCAAGGCATGTGGGCGATGTGGCGAGTACACGATGTGTTTGAAGAAGGCACCAAACTCGAAGTTTCCCAACAAGGTAACGACGGCTATCACAGCGAACCTTACGCCCTGCGCAGCGGTAAACCGGCGGCGGGTGCACGGGCCTTGCCTGATGGCGAGATCATTGCCGGCACGCCGATTCCAGCAGTGGTGCCGCTGCCAGGCAAAGCCATGGCGCCGATGCCGGGGAAAGTGGCAGTCGTGCCGAAGATCAGCGAAACCCTGGTGGCCGGTAATGGCGATGACGATGAGGAGGGCGATGACGACGGCGAACATCACGGTGGCAGCGGTGGTGCTCAAGCCATCGGCTCCCTGGCCCTGGTCGACCGCAGCGAAGCCAACCGCAATGCCGACGGCAGCCTGAAAAACCCTGGCTATCCGTTCTGGATCGGCGGCATGGAAACATCGGTCGGCCAACGTCCGCCAACCCCGCCGCTGGACATGCTTGACGCCGCCAAGGCGCAATCCCTGAAAACCAGCGGCAATGCCTTGTGGGCTAACCTCGACCCGGCGCAGTCCGGTGGCTGGGATGGCGGTTTGGGGCGCCACTCGCTGGATGGTTTCTCCTCGGGTGGTGAGGCGCACACCGTGACCACTTCGCTGGATTTCTCCAAGGAAGTGACCCGGGCCAAGCCGATTTACATGCCCGAAGAGGGCACCGAAGTTGAACAGGCGGCCATGGCGTTCCACGCCAAAAAAGAACACGCGAGCTACGCCGTACTGCCGGGCAATCAAGTGGTGGCGCGCAACTTCCGCACCAACGGTGCCTTGCCGACGGCGGGTGCGCCGTACTACGAACCGTGCATGGACGATCGGCAAAAACGCCTGACCGCCAGCGCCGGCACGGGCGAATTCAACAGCGGCGAACGGATCGACGGCCTGTCGTTCACCGGTTCGTCGACCTTCACCGCCGACCGCCCACGCATCTACAAAGCGGCAAACATCCAGTTTGATGCGGTGTACAACAAGGTCGGCTACCACTTCCCGCAAGCGCGCATTCTGGCGCTGTGGGAAGACGCCTGGCCGGTGATCACCAAACAGCGTCCGCCGGAGCCTCTGGTGATGCGCATGAACACCTTCGACTGCGTGCAGTACCAGCAAACCAACCTGGTGCCGGCCATCTACGAGATGGACGACTATCAGGTGCGCACACCGACCGACGTGATCGGCCAGCACATTCACCTGCCCAAATGGGACCTGACCGCCGCTGATGGCTCGGCCAACGGCTGGAACTATGAAGACGGCGTGCTTTCCCCCGGTGCCGTGCAAGAGCGCATCCACGCCATTCGTCTATTCAACCAGTGCGAAGGCACCGACCCGCGTGACGGCACGCCGGTCTGCCCTAAAGCCAAAAATCATCCGTTCTTTGGCCAATATGGCCGGGCTGACTGGGTGGGCGCGCGCACGGCGATGCAGCGCTGGTTTGTCGATCCGGTGGTCAACACCAAGGGCGTCGACCGTGGCCTGGGGACCATTTTCACCCACGACCACTTAGGCCCATCGACGCACCAACAGATCGGACTGTACGCCACGGTGCTGGCAGAACCGGCCGGTTCCACCTGGTTCCACGCCGAAACCGGCGAGCCGTTGTACAGCGGCGCGCGGCAGGATGGCGGGCCGACCTCGTGGCAAGCGGTGGTGTCTACCGGTGATCTGGATGGCGACGGCAAGAACGACAGCTTCCGTGAGTTCTTCCTCGAATACAGCGACTTCCAGCACGCTTATGAAGCTGGTGTGTACGTCGGCGCCGGCCCCAATGGCGTGCCGGATGCGCAAGCCTTCCCGGCCACCGCCGACAGCTTCCGCTACGCGATCAACCCGCCGGTGCGCAAGGAGGCCGCAACCCTGCTTGAACAGGTGGTCGAAGCGCGCGGTGGACTGTCGCCTGGCTGCCCAAGCCGGCCTTGCCCGCAAGCCATCTCGGTGGATGATCCGGGGATGTTCGTGGTCAATTACCGCAACGAACCGCTGGCCCTGCGGGTGTACGACCCGAATAAGATCGGCCCTGACGGCAAGCGCGGCATGCAGGCCGACGGCCTCGGCGGCGACCTCGCGTACGCCATGCAAAGCCGTACCGACCGGGCGATCCCGGCGATGAACCTGGCGCCAAACCAGGTCACCGCCGCCACCGGCCCAACCGGCGGCACCACGCTGTTTCCGCCACACATCAACCGTGGCGGTGCGAAGCCGGGTGACCCGTTCACGCCGATGCTGCGTACCTACACCGGTGACAATGTGCGGCTGCGGGTGCATGCCGGCGGTCACGAAGAAGAGCACAACGTGACCCTGCATGGGGTGAAGTGGCTGCAAAGCGGTTCAGGCTTCGGCAACAGCTCCAACTCCGGCTGGCGCGCGTCGCAAATGATCGGGATCTCCGAGCAGATGGGCTTCATTGCGCCGGTCTCGATGCTGTCCAGTTCGGCGGCGACCACCGGGGATTATCTGTACTCGATGGATGCGTCCCTGGAAGGTTACTGGAGCGGAATCTGGGGCGTGATGCGCAACTACACCGCGCAACGCAACGATCTGTTCGTGCTGCCAAACAACCCGAAACCGATCGGCGCGCGCAACACCGCGGCATTCGATGGCACTTGCCCACGGGTTGGCGCCAATCCGAACGGCAATGGCAATCGCCCCACCGTGCAACGCAACTTTGAAATAGTCGCGGCACTGGCCAACGACATCCTCGGCAATCCGCTGAACCTGTCCATGGCGGATCCGGCGGGGCTTGGCCAGCATGTCGGCGGGGCGTTAAATCCGGCGGGCGGTACGTTGGTGTACAACTCCCGTGCAGTAAGCATTCCTCAGGTCACGGTGAACGACCCTGAGGACGGGACGACCTTCACCATCGGCGGGCAAAGCGGCCCATTGCATGACCCGACCGCGATTCTGTACGTGCGCAAGGCCGACCTCGATCCGGCCACCGGCAAGCTGAAACCCGGTGTACCTGTCGAACCGCTGGTGCTGCGCGCGGCGGCCGGTGACTGCATCAACATCACCCTGGAAAATCGCCTGCCGAGCGTGATGCCGGACCTGACCCAGACGGCGTCGGTGATGGGCATGGTCAAGCGTGACCGCAACGGTGGCGAAGGCTCGACCACCTTCAGCAACAACCTGATGCGGCCGTCCAGTCACGTTGGTCTGCACGCGCAACTGCTGGCATATGACATCACCAAATCCGACGGCACCAACGTCGGCGTCAACCCGATCCAGACCGTACCGCCACGCGTTGGCAACAGTGGAGCGTACCCGACTCGTACTTATCAGTACTACGCCGGGCACCTGGAGCGCGAAGGCAAGCCGAACATGCAAGGGGGCCGCAATGTCGACCACATCAACGCCACGCCGGTGGAGTTTGGCGGGTTGAATTTCACCCCGGCGGACGTGATCAAGCAGCCACAAAAAGGCCTCGGTGGTGCGATGAGCATCCTGCCGGTCGGCGCGACCTGGGTTGAAGACACGCGCAAAGTCAATGCTACGGTCACCGCGCCTGGGCAGACCAGCTACCGCGACTTTGCGATGGTCTGGCAGAAGGCGTTGAACATGCGCTGGGCCAATGGTCGTCCGGTGGAAGGCATTGCCTCGGAAGCGGGTGTGCCGACTGATCCGCAGGACAACTCGAGCATGGCGATCAACTATAAAACCGAACCGATGTGGTACCGCTTCGGCCTGCCGCCGGATGCGCCTTTCGGTCACGCCAACGGTTTTGGTTACGGCGACGTGCCCAACGCGCACATGGCCTTTAGCAACGCGCTGGTGGGAGGCGATCCGCAAACGCCGGTGCTGTATGCGAAGCCGGGGCAACCGTTCCGCACCCACATCCTGATGCCGACCGGTGGCAGCCGCGGTTCGACCTTCCAGCTTGACGGTCACGTCTGGTCGGTCAACCCGTTCCAGTCGGAGAAGAGCGACACCGGCGGTTACCCGATGTGGACGCCTGGCGTGGGTTCGGTGCGGTTCGGCTACAACCCGATGTCGATGTACATCGGCGCCCACGAAAGCATCCTGCCGGCGGCGCACTTCAGCTTCATGCACCCGAGCGCCGGGGGCAGCAATGCGATACCGGGCGACTACCTGTTTCGTGATTACGCGGCGTACGGCAATACCGCAGGGCTTTGGGGATTGCTGCGGGTGACCAACGAACCTGAACCGGCGCCAGCTCCGTAGGTGTAGGAGCAAGGCTTGCCCGCGATAGGAGCACCTCGGTTTTGACCGGGTGGCTGATGACGCCATCGCGAGCAAGCTCAGCTCCTACAAGCGAAAGGCAGACACAGATCTGAAGGGGAAAGAGGGATGAACAGGACTATCAAAATCGCCAGTTGTGCGCTGGTTGTCGGGGCCGTGCTGATCAGCCTCGGCGTCTGGCGCACCGCGCCGCCCGACATGCCGAGCAAGGTCGCCCTGCCGGACACCTGGAGCAGCCAGAGTCTCTCCCGTGACGGTATTTCGGTGGCGCTCGAGGTCAAGCCGTTAGCCGGGGGCGGCGTGCTGCGCGAAGGTGAGTTCGCCGACGTGCAGTTCCGGGTCAACGACAGTGCCTCGGGCCAGCCGTTGTCGGGCGTCAATCCCGGCGCCTGGCTCGACCCCGAAACCGTCGCCGCCGACCAGGCCCAGGGCCGCGAGCAAAGCTGCAAGTCGCGGGTCGGGGTGTTCCTCAAATCCAGCATTGGCGCGCGGCCGTTACTGGACCTCAACAGCTATTTTCTGCTGGTGATGAATCGCGATGCTAGCGTTTCGGTGGTCGACCCGTCGGTATCTGTGGGGGGCATCACCAGCACCATGGCACGGATCAACCTCAAACAGCCGCCGATGGATTGGGTGACCCCGAAGGACAACAAACGGGTGTTTGTGTCGATGCCGACGGCCGGGGAAGTGGCGGTGATCGACAGCGAGCAATTCAAGTTGCTGGAGTCGGTGACTGCCGGCAGCAACCCGGTGCGTGTGGCCCTGCAACCGGATGAGCGTCTGCTGTGGGTCGGCAACAATGCGTCGAAAGCCGACGAGTCCGGCGTCACGGTGATCGACACCCACAGCCTCAAGACCCTCAAACACCTGGCCACCGGGGCCGGGCATCACGAAATCGCCTTTAGCAAGGACAGCCGCTTTGCCTTCGTCACCAACCGCGACGACGGCACATTGAGCATCATCGACATCGCCAGCCTGACCGTGAGCAAACAACTTAAGAGCGGCTCGCACCCGCTATCGGTGGCGTACTCGCCACTGTCCCAGGCGGTGTATGTCGCTGATGGCCAGGACGGCACCGTGACCGTGGTCGACAGCGCCAGCCTGGCGGTGCGCCGGGTGATCAAGGTAAAGCAGGGCCTTGGGCCGATAGGGTTCAGCGATGACGGTCGATTCGGCATTGTGCTCAACACGCTGGAGAACCAGGCCTCGGTAATCGACGCCGCCACCGACTCGCTGATCCATGAAGTAGACGTGTCGGCCGAGCCGTATCAAGTGGTGTTCACCAAAGCGTATGCCTATGTACGCGGACTGGCGTCGGCCAAAGTCACGATGATCAACCTGTCGTCGCTGGGCCAGGGTCGCACGCCGATCAGCCAGGGTTTCGAAGCCGGGCCGCAGCCGCCACGGCTGGCCGGTGATCTGCCGCTGGCGTCGAGCCTGGCGGTGTCGCGGGACGACAACGCGGTGTTTGTGGTCAATCCGGTCGACAACACCACCTATTTCTACGCCGAAGGCATGAATGCGCCGATGTCCGGCTACCCCAATCGCGGGCAAGTGGCACGGGCGGCGATGGTTATCGACCGTAGCCTGCGCGAGGTCGAACCGGGGCTGTACAGCGCGCGGATCAAGCTGCCCTCGGCCGGGCGTTTCGACGTGGCGTTTCTGCTCAACCAACCGAACATCATCCATTGCTTCACGGCATTGGTTGAGCCCGACAAACAACTCGTCCAGCACGCTGGCGTGCCCAAAGTGGAGTTCATGCTCGACAAGGCCACGACCGCCATCGGCAGCCCTTACGTGGTGCGCTTTCGCATCGTCGAGGGCCAGCAGAAGGCCCGGCGCAGCGGGGTCAAGGATGTACAGGTGCGCTACTTCCTCGCCCCGACTTCACGGGTTCAGGAAGTCGCCGCCCTCGACGTGGGCAACGGCATCTATGAGGCTCCAGTGACCCTGGACCAGAACGGTGCGTGGTACTTGCACGTCCGTGCGGTGTCGCTGGGTGCGAATTTTGACGACAAGACTTTTGCCAGCGTGCGGGTTCTGCCCGGCAATATGAACTGAAGAGGACACTGACATGAACCGTTTCGCACATCGTGGATTGCTGACGTTCTGCCTGTTGACTGCCGGTATCGGTCTAGCCCTGGCGCACTCGGCGGATGAGCATGCCGGGCACGACATGCCGGCCCAAAGCGCCAGTTCCGAAAGTGCCCAGGTCAAATTCGCCGATGTGGCACTGGTGGACCAGGACGGTAAACCGGTGCGCCTGGAAAAGGACCTGATCAGCAACAAAATCGTGGTCATGAGCTTCATCTACACCAGTTGCACCACGGTGTGCCCGGTGGTGTCCTCGATCATGGGCAAGGTGCAAAAACAACTGGGTGCGCGGGTCGGCGGCGAGGTGCAACTGGTGTCGATCAGCGTCGACCCGCAGCGCGACGACGCCAAACGCCTGAACGACTACGCCCGCAACTTCCAGAATGGCCCGGGCTGGAGTTGGCTGACCGGCAGTTCGGAGTCGATCAATGAAACCCTCAAAGGCCTGGGCTCGTTCAGTGGTGACTTCAAGAACCATCAGCCATTGATCCTCGTCGGCGACGGCAACAGCCGTCACTGGACACGCTACTACGGGTTCACCGACCCGGCGGTGCTGACTCGTGAGGTCGAGAAACTTAGCGGCCAGCGCAATACCCACGTCAAACACACCGCCATTGCCATGGAGCAACAGCCATGAGAGCGCTCGCCTTGACCCTCATGTCGATGTGCTTTGGCCTGTTCAGCTTGACGGCATTTGCCCACGAAGGGCACGAAGACGCCGCGCCAGCGGTGGCTGCCGCGCAACCGGCGACCGGCACGCACGATGCACAAACCTGGTTCACCGACACGCCGTTGCAGGATCAGAACGGCGAGACCTTGCGTTTCTACAGTGACGTGCTGCAAAACCGCGTGGTGCTGCTGAACGTGATTTTCACCAGTTGCAACGATGCCTGCCCGCTGATCACCCGCAAGCTCAAGGAAGTGCGTGAGTTGCTGGGCGACAAGGCGGATGGCATCACCTTTATCTCCCTTACCAGTGATCCGCTGCGTGATACACCGGCGGTACTCAAGGCCTATACCTTGAAGCAGGGCGTCGATGGGCCCCACTGGCTTTTTCTTACCGGCGACAAGGCGCAAATGGACCTTGTCCTGGGGCGTATCGGCCAGATTGTGCCGACCCCCGAACAGCATTCAACGCAGTTGATCGTCGGTGATGTGGCGAACAAGCGCTGGAGCAAAATCCGCTCCGATGCCCCGGCCGCCGCCATTGCTCAGCGCTTGCAGTTGCTGACCATGCCCGTGGCCGGTCGCTGAGTGCGCGCCATGAAAACCTCCCTCGTCCTCGGCCTTCTACTGCTTGGCGGCATTCCTTTCGCCGCCCATGCATTAGCGTTGACCCCCAGCGAAAGTGCGGGCAAACGCCTGTACCGCGAAGGCGTGTCCGAGAGTGGTGAACCGGTCATGGCACGGGTCGGTGCCGCCGATATGCTGCTGCCGGCCAGCAGCTTGCCGTGCGCCAACTGTCATGGCGCTGACGGTCAGGGGCGGCCGGAAGGCGGGGTACGTCCCCCGGACATCAGTTGGTCGCGCCTCTCCAGCCGCTATGGCCAGGAGCAAATCAACGGCCGCGACTATCCGTCTTACACCGAGGGCACGCTGGCTCGCGCCATTGCGCAAGGTCGCGACTCAGCCAACAACCGACTCGACCCGGCGATGCCGCGGTTCGTGCTGTCGATGAAAGATCAACGCAACCTCACGGCCTACCTCAAGCGTGTGGCCGAAGACCGCGACCCCGGTTTGACCGCCGACAGTTTGCACTTGGGTACGTTGTTGCCCAGTCAGGGACCCTTGGCAGACGAGGGCGTCACCGTAGCGGCAGTGCTCAAGGGCAGCGTGGCCCGGATTAATGCGGCGGGTGGCATCCATGGTCGGCAATTGCGCCTGACCATTCTCGATCCTGGCCTGGACCGCGCGAGCGCCGAGTGGTCGCTGGACCAATTGATCGAGCAGGAGCAAGTGTTCGCCCTGATTGCACCGCTGGCACCGGCGCTGGACGCGGACCTGGCGGCGCGTCTGGAACAGGTGAGAATTCCGCTGATCGGGCCGCTTTCGTTGCAGGGCTCGGCGCAGGCCAGTCGGCAAATCTTTGAACCGTTGCCGGGGCTGCGCGAACAGCTGATCGCCCTGGCCAACTACGCTGCGGCCAGTTTGCGTGTGCTCCAGGGGCCGACGCTGATTACCTACCCGGACGAACCGAGCCAACGGTTGGCGGCGCAAAACCTCGGTCAGTACTTGCAAGATAACGCCTGGAAACAGGTGCGCCTGCAAGCCTGGGACGAGGCCCAAGACGAACTGCCGCTGGGCTCGCGGTCGGTGTTTTACCTGGGCAGCGGCAGCGGCTTCTGTCGTCTGGCCGAACGTTTGCAAACGGCGGGGCAGGTGCCTTATCTGTTCGCCGCGTCGAATCAGGTGGCCGGTGAGGTATTGAATGTGCCCAGTGGATTTTCCCGTCGGTTGTTTTTGGCCTACCCGTTCGTGCCCAGTGACTGGACGCTGGCCGGACGCCTGGCGCTGACGCAATTGCGCGAAAAACAGGGACTAGGCGGTCAGCACTCAGTGCTGCAAGTCGGCGCCTACAGTTCGATGCAACTGTTGAGTGAAGGCATGAAGCAGGCCGGGCGCGACGCCAGCCGCGAGAAGCTCATCAGTGCCCTGGAAGGCCTGCACGATTTCGATACCGGGCTGACCCCGCTGATCAGCTTTGGCCCGGGTCGACGCCAGGGCTTGAGTGGAGCGCATGTCGTCACGGTGGACCTGCCCGGCCAGCGCTTCTTCCTGGTTGCCCCCTACAAACCCATTAGAGTCATGCCTTGAACGGAGGCCGATCATGAAACTCAACACTGTGCTGATACTGCTGACACTGTGGGCTTCGGTGGCGTTCTGCAGCAACGGGCCGGCTGCTGCGCGGGTCAATGGAGAAGAGATTTCCGAATTCCGCCTGGAGCGCTATTTCGCCGAATTCCTCGAAGATCAGGGCCGGGCTGTGGGCAACATTCGTAACCCCAAGGCGTACAAGCAACTGCGTCAGAAGGCGCTGGATGCGTTGATCGACAAGGAGTTGTTGTGGCAGGAAGCGGTCAAGCGCGGCGTGGTGATCAGCGACGCCGACGTGCAAAACCAGGTCGCCCAGACCCGGCAAGCGATCGGTGGGCCTGAGGTGTTTGCCCGCCGGCTCGAAGACGCCGGTTTCGATGAAGCCGGTTTTACCGAATACACCCGCCGTGAGTTGGCGGCCCAGCAGGTCTTTGCCGACCTGATTCAGGTGGACAAGCCGGATGAAAAACAGGTCAGGGCGTTTTACGAGGAACACCGCGCCGACATAAGCCGGCCGGAAGAAATCCAGGCCCGGCACATTCTGATCAAGGTGCCCCAGGGTGCCGATGCCGCCACAGTGGAAGCGGCACGGCTACGCTTGATAGAGATGCGCGTGAAAATTAGCCAGGGCGAAGACTTTGCCAGCGTTGCCCAGGTCGGCTCCGAAGACGCGACTGCCAGCGAAGGTGGGGACTTGGGCACTTTCCCTCGTGGGCGCATGATGCCGGAGTTCGAAGCAGCGGCTTTTGCTCTGGCGCCGGGTGACGTCAGTGAGCCGGTGCGCACGCCACTGGGTTGGCATTTGATTTACCTAAAGAACCACTGGGATGCGGCCGATGTCACAGAAACGCAGGGGCTTGAAATGGTACGGGCGTACCTTGCCCGGCAGGAACAGGCTCAGGCTCGCCTGCAAGTCTTGGCGCAGCTTCGATCAAGCAATCGAATCGAACGGATTGATGATGATTAACGCTTGTCCCCCCAATAGTGGGGAAAGCATCATTGCAAATCCTGACGCTTCCCCGTTTTTGGGGGACGGAATTCGTGAGCGAAAAAGTTTTATCATGAGAATCAAAGAGATGTTCCGGTCGAAAACCGGCTCTCAGTCTGGCATGAAGTGTGCGTTAGCCTAATTAGGGCACGTACTCCCAGGCACGAATATCGGACCTGTGGTTACAAGGAGTCGACCTTGTTGAACAAAATATTGGTTGTTGAAGACGAACAGCTGCTTGCACAAAACCTCCAGGATTATCTGGCGGCGCAAGGGCTGGAAGTCCTGGTAGCGAACGACGGTGCGAAGGCTATCGGCGAAGTCGAAAGATTTGCACCCGACGTGATGGTGTTCGATTACCGCTTGCCCGATATGGAAGGCTTTGAGGTGCTCGATGCCGTCCGCCAGAACAGGAAGTGCCACTATGTGTTGATTACCGGGCACCCAACCGCTGAAGTATGTGAGCGGGCCCGGCAACTGGGAGTCAGCCATATCCTGTTCAAACCATTTCCTTTGGCGGAATTGGCCCGTGCAGTCTGTGACCTTTTAGGGATGAAGCGCGAACCCAGAACGGGCGTAAGCACCTCCGAAGGATTCGTCGAGCGACGCCAGAGCAGGAACGAGAGTTTCCCGCTGCAGTTGTACGACGGTAGTTGGGTGCTTGCGGATCGCCGAAAAAAAACTTCGGCCTCCATGGCGCCAGACGACGAACAACTGCTCACCGGGGAGTAATTGGCGCGACAAGCCGTTCCGGCACCCGCCGCAATGACTCGCCGCGCCGACTGGGCTTAAAGCCCCGGGTGTTGGAGAGCATTTCATGGACCGTCTATCCCTTGCCGTCGAACCGGCGTTGTTGGAATGCGTACCGTCTCGTTTTTCCAGTGAGCAATTAGCCCAGGCCCGGGCTCGCGCCACCAGTTCCGGCGAACGGGTACTGGAAGCCCTTGGGGTGTTGAGCGAACTGGCCCCGATGCCCTTCATCCAGTGCCTCGGCACAACCCTGCACTATCCGGTGCTCGACACCGACAGCCTGTTCAAGGCCATCCCGGTATTCGACCGGGTCACCCTGGCCCAATGCCTCAAGCGCGAATTCATCCTGCTGCGTCACGAGGATTCGGTCATTGGCGTGTTTGCCGACCCCTTTGATACAGCGCGCCTGGCCTGGATCGACGACTGCCTGCACGGTGCTCCGCTGTACCTGGTGCATGCCGACGACCTCAAAGCCTACCTGGCGCGTCACGAAGAGAGCTTCCACGCGGTGGAGTCGCTCAATGCCCAATCCGATACCGGCGTCGAAATCGATAACCTGCAAAGCCTGTCCCTGACCAGCATCAGCGAAGACGCCAGCGTCGTCGTCAAACTGGTCAACTCGACCCTCTACGACGCCTTGAAAATGCACGCCAGTGATATCCACCTGGGCACTACCGGCAGTGGCCTGGTGATCAAGTACCGGATCGATGGCGTGCTGAACAACATCAGTAAAATCCAGGGCAGCGAATTCGCCGAGCAGGTCATTTCCCGGGTCAAGGTCATGGCCGAACTGGACATCGGCGAAAAACGCGTGCCCCAGGACGGTCGCTTCAAGATCGGTATCAGCGGCCGGCAAATCGACTTCCGGGTGTCGATCATGCCGAGCATTTTCGGTGAAGACGCAGTGCTGCGGGTCCTCGACAAACAAGACCTGGCTGACAAGGTCAACGGCGTGCAATTGCAGGCGCTGGGCTTCGAAGAGGAAACCCTGCGCCAGTTGCGGCGCCTGGCAGCCGAACCTTATGGCATGGTGCTGGTGACCGGGCCGACCGGTAGCGGCAAAACCACCACGCTGTACGCGATGATCACCGAGATCAACCATGGCGTGGACAAGATCATCACCATCGAAGACCCCGTGGAGTATCAACTGCCGGGCGTGCTGCAAATCCCGGTCAATGAAAAGAAAGGCCTGACTTTTGCCCGTGGTTTGCGCTCGATCCTGCGCCATGACCCGGACAAGATCATGGTTGGTGAAATCCGCGACCCGGACACCGCGCAAATTGCCGTGCAATCGGCACTCACCGGGCACTTGGTGTTTACCACCATCCACGCCAACAACGTGTTCGACGTGATCGGTCGTTTCACCCAAATGGAAATCGACCCTTACAGCCTGGTGTCGGCCCTTAACGCGGTGCTGGCGCAGCGCTTGATCCGTCTGGTCTGCGCCAGTTGCAGTGCGCCGGTCACGCCCACCGACGACGAGTTGCAGGCGTCGGGTCTCGATCCAAAAGAAGTCGGGCACTACCACTTTGTGCATGGCAAGGGCTGCGGCCACTGCCGGGGCACCGGGTATCGCGGGCGCAGTGCAATCGCCGAGCTGCTGCACCTGGACGATGAGCTGCGGCAAATGATTGTAGAGCGCCAACCCATTTCGAAAATCAAGGCCCATGCGTGCAAACGTGGCCTGCGCCTGCTGCGCGAGTCGGCACTGGAGCTGGTGCAGCAGGGTCGGACCACGCTCGAGGAGATCAATCGTGTCACTTTTGTCTCGTGATCGGTATATCGCCGTGCTCGGCGCCAGTGGTGTCGGCCTGGGCCAGCGCAAGGGCAGCGAAACCCTGTGGTTGGGTAGCGTCGGCTTTATCGATGAAGGCTTCCATGCCTGGGCAGTCGCCCTCGAAACCCTCGACCGTTTGCTGGGCGAACACGCTCAGGCCGGTGCGGAATTGAGTGTGGTTATTTCCGGGCACTTCAGCCGTTTTTGCCTGGTGCCCTGGAGTGAAGAGATCAGTACCCCCGACGAATTGCTCGGGTTCGCCCAACTGTGCTTCGAAGACCTTTACGGTGTCCCGGCTCAACCCTGGAGCATCGTGCTGTCGGCCGAGCCTGCGGGTTACGACCGGATCGCCACTGCGCTGCCGCAAGACTTGCTGACGCGTCTGCGCAGCCTGGTCAGCGGTCGCGACCTGCGCTTGCGTTCGGTGCAGCCGTACCTGATGGCCGCGTTCAACCACTTCGATAAGAGCTTTGCCGGTGGCGACTTTCTGTTTGTGGTTGCCGAGCCGGTGCGCAGTGTGTTGCTGCTGGCGCGGGAAGGGCGTTGGGTGGCGGTGCGTTCAGTGGGTAGCAGTGACAGCGATGCCGCACTGACCGCACTGATCGGCCGTGAAAGCCAACTGCAGGCTTCCACCAGCGAACGGCCGTTCAATCTCTACCTGCATGCCCCGGCGCGCATCGACTCACACCCTGACGTGCCCGGTGTGCAGTTGCGCACCCTTGAAGAAGACCAGACATCCGTACGCGACAGTTTGTACGTCATGTCTCGGGCGGTGGCCTGACATGCGCCCGCTGATGCTCGACTTCCAGCCGCGCCGCCGTTCCGGCCCATTGGGCTGGAGCTTGCTCGGCGGTGGCGTGGTACTGGCGCTGGTGTGTTTCTTCGCCCAGCAGCACCTCGACGAACAGGCCTCGCAACTGCAAGGGCATTTGCAGCACGCCCAGCGTGCGCTCACCGGCGACACCGGCAGCAAAGTCACCTTGACCCCTGCCGAAATCCGCGAGCAGGCGCAGAACCTGGCCGAAATGCGCAAAGTCTCCCAGCAACTGCGTCGGCCTTGGGAACGCTTGTTCGCCATGCTCGAAGCCATGCCGCGGGAAAACGTCGCCTTGCTGACGCTGACCCCGGACGCTCGCAAAGGTCAGGTGCGCATCAGCGCCGAGGCGCGGGATCTGGAAGCCATGCTTGAATTTCACCAACGCCTGGAAGCCAGCGACGAGCTGTCCGACGTGTCGTTGCTCAGCCACGAAATCGTCGCCAACGTGCCGGAACACCCGGTGCAATTCAGCCTGTCGGCCAGTTGGGAGATCGGCGATGCGAGTCCCTAAATTGATCATCCACGAATACCTGCAAGGTCTGGGGATTCCCGGCCTGGCCGGCATGGCGCTGCTGCTGGTAGCCTTGATGTATGGCCTGGGCGGCTTGATGCCGGATTGGCAAGCGCTGCAACAGCTAAGCCAGCAGACCCGTGAAGCCGGCGAGTACCTGGCCAAGGTTGAAGACGGCAGCGTCGCTGCCCCGGTAGTGCCGCAACGTCAGCTCGATGACTTCCGCAGCAAATTGCCGGCGCAACCTCAGGCCACCGTGGCCATCGACAAGATCTACGCATTGGCCGCCCAGGAACGCATCACCCTGTCCCGTGGTGAGTATTCGCTAGGCATCGACCCCAAGACGCACCTGGCCCGTTACCAGATTCTGCTGCCGGTGCGCGGCAGCTATCCGCAACTGCGGCGCTTCCTGCACGCCTTGCTTGGCCAGTTGCCGGCGGTGGTGGTGGAAGACATGGAGTTTCAGCGTAAAAAAATCGCCGACACCGAGCTGACCGGGCGGATCCGCATGACCCTTTACCTGTCGAGGTCATGATGAATACCAAGCGCGTAATGAGTTGGGTGGCGTTCTTCGGCGTGGCCGGGGGGCTGGCTTGGGGGCCTCAATACTTCCAGCAAGCGGAGGAGGGTGAGGGTACTGGCGCCGTGACCACCCCGGCCAAAGGAAAAACCGGCGGCGCGTTGCCGGCGGTATCTGCCAATGGCAAACCGGCGGTGATCAAGGACCTGAGCCCGTCCGGCGACCTGTTCGGCGCCAGCAGCTGGAAGCCGGCACCGACCCTGGCCAGTGTCACCGAACAACCCGTCAACCAAACCCCGGTAGTCCAAGCCCCCAGCGTACCGCCGATGCCTTTCCAGTTCATTGGCAAGCTTGATGACCATTCCGATCTGCAAGTGTTTTTGCAGAGCGGTGAAAAAATATACGTCGTACGCAAAGGGGATGTGATCGACGACATCTGGCGGATCGAGCGGATTTCCGATGTGGAACTGAGCTTTGTCTACTTGCCTCTGCATTTGTCCCAGACTTTGTCTTTGGGGAGCGAACAATGAACCGATCCCGTTTACTGCTGAGCGTCTGCATCGTTGCAGCGCTGGCCGCGTGCAGTTCGGCGCAGATCGCGAACCAGGAAGGCACCGAGCTGATCGAGTCGGGGCAGTACGAAGCCGGCCTGGCGCGTATCGAAGAAGGGTTGCGCGAAAACCCTCGCGATACCTCGCTGCACATAGCCCTCACCAGCGGACGGGCTCTGGCAGTGACATCGTTACTGACCCAAGGCGACATGGATCGTGCACAACGCGATTTCCCCTCTGCGCGCCTGGCTTACGGCCGAGTGCTGAACATCGAACCGAACAACCGCCGCGCTCAGGACGCGCTGCGCCAACTCGACTACTTGCGCAGCATGGATGAAAAACTCGAACTGGCCCGTGGCGACTTGCGTCGTGGCGACATCTACGGTGCCGACCGTCAGGTCAAACAGATCCTCGAACTCGACCCGCAGAATGACGGCGCTCTGGAACTGCAGGCCAGCATTCGCCTGGTGCAGAGTCGCAACGTAGTCCCGTATCCACAACTGCGCACCCGGCTGGACCGTCCGGTAACCCTGGAATTTCGCGACGCCAACCTGAAAACCATCTTCGAAGTGCTGTCCCAGGTGGCCGGGTTGAATTTCATCTTCGACAAGGACCTGCGCCCGGACATGAAAGCCACGATTTTCGTGCGCGACGTGCGCATCGAGGACGCCGTGCAACTGCTGCTGCAACAGAACCAGCTGCACCAGAAAGTGGTGAACGAAAACACCCTGCTGATCTACCCGGACTCGCCACAGAAGCTCAAGGATTACCAAGAGCTGGTGATGCGCACGTTCTATCTGACCAGCATCGATGCAAACACCGCGCTGAACATGATCAAAACCATGCTCAAGACCCGCGACGTGTTTGTGGACGAGCGCCTCAACACCTTGACCATGCGCGACTCCGAAGATGCCGTCCGCATGGCGGAAAAGCTCCTGCAATCACAGGATCAGTCCAACCCGGAAGTGGTGCTGGAAGTCGAAGTGATGGAAGTGGCCCGTCAACGGATTCTCGACCTCGGCCTGCAATGGCCCAACACCTTCGGTGTGATCAACACCGACGGTTCGCCTGTGACGATCCTCGATCAACTCAAAGGCATCGACTCCAGCCGGATCACCATTTCGCCGTCGCCGCAAGCCAAGATCAACGCGCAAGACAACGACATCAACACCCTGGCCAGCCCGGTGATTCGTGTTACCAACCGTGAACAGGCGCGCATCCACATTGGTCAACGCGTGCCGATCATCAGTGCGACCTCGGTGCCGTCGACTCAAGGGCCGGTGATCACCGAAAGCGTCACCTACCTCGATGTCGGTCTGAAGCTCGAAGTGCAACCGATCGTGCACTTGAATAATGAAGTGGCGATCAAGATCGCTCTGGAAGTCAGTAACGCCACGCCGCTGGAACCGACCCGCCAGGGCACCATTCCGGTTCAGGTCGATACCCGCAACGCCCAGACCACGCTGCGTCTGCATGACGGCGAAACCCAGATCCTGGCCGGTCTGGTGCGTAACGATCATGGCAGCACGGGTAACAAGATCCCGGGTCTTGGCGACATTCCAGGCCTTGGCCGGTTGTTCGGCAGCAACAAGGACACCGTCGGCAAATCGGAGCTGGTGCTGTCGATCACCCCACGGATCGTGCGCAACCTGCCATACCAAAGCCCTTCGGACATGGAATTCCAGACCGGTACCGAAACCAGCATGCACGTCCAGGCGCCGGATCGTGGGATGCAAACTTCGATTGAGCCTCAGAGCAACGAACAGCAGGTGGCTGGCGTGACCACCCAAGTGAGCGGCGGTCGGCCGGTGGCTGGCGTGACTACCCAAGTGAGCGGCGGTCGGCCGGTGGCTGCCTCCACCCAAGTGAGCATCGGTCGGCCGGCGGCCGCCTCCACGCAAGTGAGCGTCGGTCGGCCGACGGCCGCCACTACCCAAGTGACCGTCGGCCGGCCGCTGGCTGCCACCACCCAAGTGACCATCGAGAAGCCTTGATCATGAACGCCTCGCAACGTGGTTTTACCTTGATCGAAGTCGTCGTGACGCTGGCCCTGATCGGCCTGCTGGCCAGTATGGCCGCGCCGCTGACCGAGACCATCGTGCGCCGGGGCAAAGAGCAGGAATTGCGCACGGCGCTGTACCAGATCCGCGACGCCATTGACGACTACAAACGCGCCTTTGACGCCGGTTATATCGAGAAGTCGCTGAACAGCAACGGTTATCCACCCAATCTTCAAGTCCTGGTGGAGGGCGTGCGCGATGTGCGCAGCGCCAAGGGCGCCAAGTTCTACTTTTTGCGCCGCATACCCCATGACCCGCTGACGACGGTCAAGCGTGACGACGAAGGTGGCTGGGGCTTGCGCTCATATGACAGCACGGCTCAAAACCCGCGCGACGGTGAAGACGTCTTTGACGTCTACTCCAAGGCTCGGGGCAAAGGGCTCAACGGCATCGCATACCGGGAGTGGTGAGCATATGCGTCGGGAAAAAGGGTTTACCCTGTTAGAACTGATGGTGGTCATGGCAATCATCGCGACGTTGATGACCATCGCCTTGCCACGCTATTTCAACAGCCTCGAAACGTCGAAAGAAACCACGCTGCGCCAGAGCCTGTCGGCCATGCGCGAAGCACTGGATCACTACTACGGCGACACCGGACGTTACCCCGATTCGCTCGATCAACTGATCGAGCAGCGTTACCTGCGCAACGCGCCGATGGACCCGATTGCCGAGCGTAAAGACACCTGGGTGCTGGTCAAGCCACCGGATGGCGTGGCGGGCGGGGTGGCCGATATCAAAAGTGGGGCCACAGGGAGGGCGCGTGATGGCAGCCTTTTTTCCGAGTGGTAAGCCTGCCGACGAGGCGGGGTTCACCTACCTGGGCGTGCTGTTTCTGATCGTGGTGATGGGCATGGGGCTGGCCAGTGCCGGTGAGTTGTGGGCCACCGCTTCGCGCCGCGATCGGGAACGTCAGTTGCTGTGGGTCGGCACCCAATACGCTCAGGCACTGCGCAGCTATTACCGCAGTTCGCCAGGCTTGGCCCAGTACCCGAAAGAGCTGGCAGACCTGCTTCAGGACGAGCGTTTTCCATCGCCAAAACATCATCTGCGCCAGCTGTATCCGGACCCGATTGGCGGCGGGGAATGGACATTGATGCTCGGTTTCGACGGGCGCATCACTGGCATCAGCAGCCCCTCGACGGACACGCCGCTCAAGCAGACAGGCTTTCCCAGCCAGTGGTCGGACTTCAATGGCATGGCGAGCTACAAAGACTGGCAGTTCGTGGCCGATAAGGCCTTCCTTGACGGCACGTCGGGCCCGCCGAAAAGCCAGTCCACACTGCCTCAGGCGCTATCGCCATGAACAGGCGCTGGCTCGCGGCCCTGATCCTTGCGTGTGTGGCGTCCTTCGCCAGCGCCGCTGAAGAGGACGAAATGCTCGGCTTCATCGTCGATGACACGATCTCGCACATTGGCCACGACTTTTACTACTCGTTCAGTGAACGACTGCGCGCCATCAGCCCGATGGATTTCAACCAGGGACTCCGTGAACGACCTTCGTCACGCAGATGGCGGCCTCACTGCCTAGTGCCGATCAGTTAAGGCGCAAAACCTGTGGGGGAGAGCCTGCTCGCGATGGCGGATTGTCAGGCAACGCAAGTGTTGACTGTGCCACCGTCATCGCGAGCAGGCTCGCTCCCACAAGGATTGCGGCGTTCAACGCCTTAACTGATCGGCATTAGCCTCACTGCCCCCGCATTTCCACCACACATAAAAAAACCGCTCCCCTTCACCAAAGGTCGCGGTTTTTCTACGCTGCTCAATTGTTGTTGTGGATGGTGACCTGACTGGCGAGCTGAATGCCTTGCCAGACTTTGATGCCGTTCCCGTTCCCGTTCCCGAGCTGGTTGATGTTGCCGTACTGCAAGTTCGTCGCGTTGTGGACGATGCCCGATTCGATGGATTCGATGTTGGCATCGCCGTACAGGTTCTGAATGGACATGCTGTCGTCGGCCATCGCTTGGGCGCTGATCATGACCAAGAGGGCAGCGGTAAGGGGGGCAATTTGAATAGGCTGGAACCATCAAATGGTGCAGTGTTTTAGCGATATTGTTTGACCGATATGCTCATGCCGTTCCCGGACTGGGTCACGGCGCTGGAAAGCTCCGTGCCAGCCTGGTCGATGCTGGCGTCGTTGTTATTGCTGTTCTGGTCGATCAGCATGTGCTGGCCAACCGGGGGGAGGGTAACTCTCCTAGGTCGCCACCGGGACCCAGGTCGTCGTTTTCCATTAAGTCATCGGCGCGCACGCCCGCACTGCTGCAAAACAGAAGCAGGCAGAGCGGGGTGGCGGTCGAGTTTTTCATGGTTCAGCCTTTTACGAAGAAGCTCGCCCCACCCACCGGATTGGTGGGTGGGGCGAAGGCTCAGTTCGAGACCACCGACACCGTACGTACGGAGCCTTGGGACGAGGTGATGGTAGCGGTCGGGTTAACCGATGGAATCACCGTGGTGATGTTGTTCACCGTCAGCTTCCAGCGACCGTTCCCCGGCACCGTGGTGGTGCCCAAGGTTACCAACCCTGTCGGGGTGGTCACCTTGATGGTGATGGTGTTGCCAGTGGTCACCGATGAGGTGCCCGCAAAGCTCCAGGTGAAGCGGTTGTTGGAGCGAGCTGACACCGTGGCCGTTGTCACCGCGAAGGTTTCCGCAGCAGGCCTTGGCGAGACTTGCACCGTGACCGTCGCCGGTGTCGACTGGGCGCCGAAGCTGTCCCGGGCGACGTAGGTGAAGGTGGTGGTGAAGGCCGTGGTCACCGTGCCCGGTGGGGTGTAGGTGATGACGGTGCCGTCAGTGCTGACGGTGCCGCGACCGGTCGCCGGTTGGGTCACGATGGCGGCGCTGAGCGGCACGTTGCCTTCCGGATCGGTGTCGTTGGCCAGCACGTTGATGGGAATCGCCACGCCCAGGGTCGAAACGGCATCGTTGACCGCAGTCGGTGGCCGGTTAGGCGCCACGGTGATGGTCACCGTCGCTGGCGTGGTCGAGGCCAGGCCTTTGATGTCTTGAGCCTTGTAAGTGAAGGTCGTGGTCAGCGGCGCGTTGACAACGGCTGGCGGGGTGTAGACCACCGCTGTGGTGCCGCTCATTGCCACGGTACCTTGTTCGGCAGCCGGTTGGGTCAGCGCCGTGATGCTCAGTGGCGTGTTGCCGTCCGGGTCGCTGTCGTTGGTCAGCAGGTTAAGGGTGACCGGCACGCCGAAGCTGGTGCTGCCGGTGTCGGCGACGGAAAGCGGCGCCTGGTTCTCACCGGTATCCGGTGCAATGCCGACAACCACGACCGGCTCGGTGTCACTGCCGCCCGCAGCGGATTTGATCGTCACGGTGGCGGGTGGCTGGCTCAGGTCGGCGACGGTCAGGCTTTGCAGGGTGCCGGACTTCGACAGACGTCCATAGCCCTGAGCGACCATATCCGGCACGGCCACTTCGTCGCTGGAGGAGGCTTCGATCAGCAGGCTGTGATTGCTCCAGTTGTAGCGAGCAGTCTGGATTTTCACCACGTCAGTGAGCTTGCGCGACACCGCTGTAGGGCGGGTAGAGCCCGTCGGGTTGGTGGCGGTGACCACCACGACCGGAGGCACGTTGCCATCGAACTGATGCTGAGCGAAGAACAGCCCTTGGTTGTCGCCTGTCAGATTGCTCAGGCATGGTGAAGGCGGAGGGCCGGGGACGAGGGCGATGCTTTCGCGCAAGCACAGGGTTGAGCTGGTATCCGACTTGGCAAAGATTTCGACCCGAGTGCTGTTGCCTGTAACCGATGGGGTGCGGCGATAGGTGGCGCGGTCAATTTCCACGGGTGTTTGCGCACGGCTGTCGAGCACTTTGCCGGACAGGGTGAAAAGGTTGGCCTGGATGGTCCCGGCGGGCCCCTGGATGCGTACGAAGTTGGTGTTGTTGGGGCTACCGGTCACGGCTTCGGTGAGGTTCGGATCGCCGACGAAGGTTTCGATGGCGCCGGTGTCCGGGTTCACTTCCGTATAAGGGCCGTTGACGCTGCGCAGGAATGGCCCGATTGCACCGTTGACCGCGCCGCTGAATACCCCTGGCGCACCGACGCCGACGTCTCTGGTGATGTTGATCGCACGACGGCCGGTGGAGGTGACGTTGACCGTTTCGACGCCGTAAGGGTGGGTGATGGTGTAGGTGCCTGCGACGGGAATGTTGATCCGCATACGGATCCGCGCGAAGCTGATCTGATCACCGTCGAGCGGGGTCCCGCCGGCAAATGCAGCCTCTATCCCGGCGACGTAGGCGTCCATTCCGTAGCCAGCAGCGTTGTCGGGAATGGTGGTTTCGGCGAGGAACCAGAACGCTTCGTCTGGCCAGTTATCCGGGAACACCATCGGCTGGGTGTCATCGAAAATGCCTGGTGTCGGCAGCAGGGTGCACATGTAGGCCGGTGGCACAGAAGCCGCCACCCGCGAGCTGGCGGCTCGGGACTGGCACAGTTCCATCGACAGTAGATTGTTGTCCTGATACCAGATCGGGAATTTCCCGGAGGCAAAGGTATATGGGCCGGGGTCGACGGCAGCGAGTTGCGCGAAAGCACTGCCGGACAGCGAAAGAGTCAGTCCCAAGGCGTTGAGCGCCAGGCGTGGCCAATTGTTCATGATGCCTCCTGATGAGGATCTGGGCATGTGAGCGTTCATTGCACGATGACCACTTCTTCGGTATCGCTGCCGCCATTGGATGACGTCACCCGAACCTGGGCTGGCGGAATCGGTGTGATGCCGGTGGCGAGGCTTTTCACTGCGCCATCGCCACTGAGAGCACCGATGGCGACCCCGGTACCGGAGGTGGCGGTGAGTATGGGTGGCGAGGTTTCATCACTGGTCGAGGCGACGATGGTGATTTGTCCGTTGCTCAAGCTGTACTCGGCCCGGGAAATCACCACCAGGTCAGTCAGGGGCATGGGCAAGATCGTCGGGGTGCTGCTGGCGATGGCGAGATGGTTGTCGGCGGTCACTTGTAGGGTGCTCGGCAACGTCGGATTGGCCGGCGACTGCGCGTACCAGTGGCCGGTGGTGTTCGCTTCGGTCAAGTTCAGTACCGGGTTATTGCTGTCCAGAGTCACGCTCGCGGGTGGAGGCGGAGCCATGACGAATACGTCCTGCTGGGCCACCGGTGCGCTCTCGCCGGCATGCCGTGAATAGGTGCTGCGCTGGGCGATGACCGGGGTTGGCCGGACTACGCTGGACAGCTTGCCGGATACGGCAAAGAGGTTGGTGCGCAAGTCCAGGCCATTGGGACCTTCGATGCGCACGAAGTTAGTGTTGAACGGGCTGCCGGTGACGGCTTCGTTGAGGTTCGGGTCGCCGACGAATTGTTCGGCGGAACCGGTGACCGGGTTGGTCTCGGTGTAAGGGCCGTTGACGCTGCGCAGGAACGGTCCGACATCGCCCTTGAGCGCGCCGTCATAGGTTTTCGCTGCGCCGATGCCGATGTCGCGGGTCATGTTGATCGCGCGCCGCCCGGGGGTATCGACGGTGAACACTTCGACGCCGTAGGGGTGAGTCACGACATAGGTCCCGGCAGTGGGCACGTCGACGCGGATGCGGATGCGCGCAAAGCTGATCTGATCGCCTTCCACGGGGTCGCCGCCGCTGAAGGCTGCTTCAACCGCAGAGACATACGTCAGGTCGATGCCCCGGGCCGCATCGACGATGGTGGTTTCACCGGTCGCCCAGAACGCTTCGTCGGGGAAATTGGTCGGGAAGACCATCGGTTTGGTGTCGTCGAAAACTCCTGGTGCGGGGATCAACGAGCACATGTAAGTCGGGGCACCCGGTGCACTGGCAACCCTGGAACTGACAGCCTTGGAAAGGCACAGATCGAGGGTGCGTCCGTGGGTATCCTGATACCAGGCGGCGAAATTGCCGTTAGCGGGCAGGTAGGGTCCAGGGTCCACAGCAAACAGCGCCGCTTGGGCAGCGCCTTGGGCCAGAGCGGTCACGACCAGAGCGATCGTGGTTTTGGACAGTAAAGGGTGCATGTGTATTCCCTCTATCAGAAGACCTGCTCCTTGGGGGGCGAGTCAGTTGACAGGGCTTTGGCAACTTCCATACCAACTTTGAAAAACGTCTGCACAGGCCCGTAATAAAAGGCCTGTGGCGCTGCTGTGGCTAAATCGCGGCGGGCGCCGAAGCGGGCGACTGCCCCCAGTGTTGGGGTGAGATTGGGGCGGTGAGGTGGGCCGGGAAAGGTGGGGGGGCAACACCGGAAACGGGGCAAACATCGAGCAGTGGGCTATAACCCTATATGGGAAGCCGGGGAACCACGTCCATGAATATCCAAGCATCATCCCTTCAAAAAGAAGAGGGTGATATTCGCCTTAGGCCGCACAAACAACCGTTCAATCTGCTGCGCTGGTTTTCGCTGATCAGCATGATGGTGATCGGCACGGTGGCCGTGGCGCTGGGCGCAGTGTCCACGCGTTTTGTGATTACCGAGAGCGTGCAGCGCGATGCGTTACTGACGTCGCAGTTCATTCAAGCGATTGCTGCCGCCGAGGTACGCCATGTGTCCATTCCCAACGTGCGGACCATGGGCGAGTTGCTCGACCCGCGCAAAGACAAGGATTTTCCCGATGTCGATCCAATGGCCCGTGCCAGTGCCCGCGGTGAATTTCTCGACCATATCAAACATTTGCCCGATGTAATCCTGGTCAACATCTTCGCCCCGGACCGCATGGTGATCTGGTCCACCAACCCGGAGTTGATGGGCACCACGATCCATGCCGACGAGGACCTCGATCACGCGTTTGGCTCCAAGACTACGGTGTCCGCCAGCTATCACAGCGTAGACAAGGCGCGCATGGAGCAGAAGTTCATCACGCCGCCGGACCACATCTTCATTGAGAATTACATTCCGCTGTTCGATGCCGACCACGAAAACGTCACCGCGATGGTCGAGGTTTACAAGGAACCCACGGACTTGATCGACCGCATGCAGCGCGGCCTGGCAATGATCTGGCTGGCCACGGCCCTCGGGGGAGGGCTGATCTACCTGGGGCTGTACTGGATCGTGCGGCGGGCGGCGATTCTGTTGGAAACGCAACAAAAACAACTGATCACCAACGAAACCTTTGTCGCCCTCGGGGAGATGTCTTCGGCGGTTGCCCATAGTCTGCGCAACCCGTTAGCGAACATTCGCTCCAGCGCCGAACTGGCGCTTGAGTTCGACAGTGGCGCGGCCCACAAAAACATCAACGACATCATCGCTCAGGTCGATCGCATGTCGAAATGGGTCCGGGAGTTGCTGCAATCCTTGCGACCGCTCAACGACGAAGCGGAGCCGGTGAACCTGGTCGCGTGCTTGCATGACAGTCTCCTGGCCTTTGAATATCAGATCGCCAAGGAAAAAATTCACGTGGTATTCGAGCCGAAGGAGACGCCGATGGTGCTGAGCCAGCAAGTGCAGTTGACGCAGATCCTCAACAGTTTGATGGCCAATGCCCTGGAAGCCATGGATAAGGAGGGCACGCTGACCCTCGCGCTGGAACCGATCGATCCCGCAGGTATTTGTTTGGTCGTCAGTGACACCGGCAAAGGCATGAACGAGGAGCAGCGCAGCATGGCGTTCCGCCCATTTTTCACCACCAAGCAAGGCGGGCTGGGCGTCGGGCTGGTGTTGGTGAAACGCATCATGGAGCGTTTTGGGGGGGCGGTGACCCTGGACAGCCGCGAAGGCGAGGGCACTACCGTCCGTATGTCGTTCAAGAGAATTCCCTGACAATGGGCGTGAACTTTCCCCGCTAGCGGGTGTCAAGCCCCAGTTGTTTTTAGCAGGATGTGGCGCATTGATGTTGATAAGCCATTGTTTTGCCAAGTGTTAATGCTTTTGCGTAAGTCTGTTACAAATTTGGCGAGGTCTTTGCAAAACCCACATCACCCCTTCACACATTCGAGGCGGTTGATGATGGATAGAAACGCGCGTTATTCCCTCAAGTGGATTGGTCTGTTGACGCCACTGAGCGTCCTTTTGACGATGACACTGGGCACAGCGACTCTGCGCGCGAGCCCGATCGATGACGAGCGACAGCCTGAACCCTCTGACCCTTCGGCTTACTACGACGAACCAGCTGACGAACCTGCGGCGTTGAACGCCATTTTGAGCATGCCTGAGGCCAACCAGGACGCCTTCGACTTGCCCGATGGCAACAAAGGCAACCGCGACGAGACGCGTATAGAGAACGCCTTGCCGCCAGCGGTGCAGACCAGTTACAACTACCCCACCAATGGCAAACCGAGCCCGTTGTATAACGCTCAACCCTTCACTCAGCAGTTGGTGCTGTTTGAAGAGTTCGGCCCGGAAAAACTCGACCCCACTACACCGGCCGCGCCCTTGGGTTTCCCGCCGGCAGCGGTCGGTCCATTGCCACAACAGGACCCGACCAATGCCGCCCGCAGTGCACCACCGAGCGCGGCACTCGATGCCTTCATGCGTCAACCGGGGCTGACACCGTTCCCCAGCCAGTATTCCAACGTGGTGGACCGCAACCCTTGGCAGGCGCAGATCGAAGTCTTCCTCAACCGCCATATCGGCTCGTCGGCTGAAGGTCGTCCGCCAGGAAAGGGCTGGTCGCATCAGCGCTGGAACGAGTTCTACCCGCAATTGGCCTACAAAACCGTGCAAACCGGGGCGAGGCTCAACAGCGGTTGGCGTGACAGCCTTCAGATGCACCACTACGCCGTGGGCGAGTTCGGCCCTGGCGGCCTTTATCACAACGTCGCTGGCGTGCCGGCAACGGATGGCACCTCCAAAGGCGTTGATGCGCGCTTCCACCCGAACATGCCGGTGCAGAATCACAACTCGGTCTGGACCTTCGATGGCACCCTGCCGCCTAAATTGCTGATGGTGCGTTATGGCCAACCAGTATTGATGCGCCACTACAACGGCTTGCCGATCGACCCATCGGCCAACATGGGTTTTGGTTTGCACACTATCAGTACCCACGAACACAACGGTCACGCACCGGCGGAAAGCGATGGTTATGCCAACGCGTTTTTCTTCCCCGGGCAGTATTACGACTATCGCTGGCCGATCCAGCTGGCCGGTTACGACACTATTAACACCGACGCTCATGATCCACGCGCGGCGTTCCCTTGCTCACCGGGTGAAACCCTGTGGACCAATGACGTCAGCCCGAGCCGCAAGACGTGCGAGAACGGCACGATCAAGATCCGGGGCGACTGGCGCGAAACCATGAGTACCCACTGGTTCCACGACCACATGCTCGATTTCACTGCGCAGAACGTCTACAAGGGCAACGCGGCGATGATGAACTACTACAGCGCCCTGGACCGTGGCAACGAGTCGGTGAACGACGGCGTCAACCTGCGTTTCCCTAGCGGCAGCGCGTTGCCGTGGGGTAACCGCGACTACGACGTCAACCTGGTGTTCGCCGACAAGGCATGGGATCAGAACGGTCAGCTGTGGTTTAACCCGTTCAACACCGACGGCTTCCTCGGTGACCAGGTGTTGGTCAACTGGCAGTGGAAACCGGCCCTGGATGTACGCGCCCGCAGCTATCGGTTCCGCATGCTCAACGGTTCGGTGTCGCGCTACTTCAAACTGGCGCTGGTGCGTGAAATCAAAGGCACCAGTGGCGAGTTTCAGGGGCCCAAAGGCTCGGGTGTGTCCTATGCCCGCGTGCCGTTCCACATGATTGCCAATGACGGCAACATCATGGAGCACAGCGTGCCATTCGACGGCACCATGGACCTGGACGCCGACGGCGACAAACAGAACCACAACGCAATCCTGCCAACCCAGGGCATTGCCGAGCGCTTCGACATCATCGTCAACTTCGCGAAAAACGGCATCAAACCGGGTGACAAGGTGTTCTTTGTCAACCTGCTGGTGCATGACGACGGTAAAGGCCCGAAAGAGCCGGTGTCGCTGGCCGACGTGCTCTCCGAAAATTACAAAGCGGTGATCAAGCAAACCAGCAAAGGGCCGATGTGGGACAAGGGCGACCCGGCGGTGGGCAAAGTCTTGCAACTCAACGTCAAGCCCTACACCGGTCAGGACCTGGCCATGGACCCTGCAGCCTATGAACCAGCCAAACCGGGTAAAGCCGAAGGCCTGGTGATGATCCCGCTGAAGATTCATCGCGACAATGCGGCCGACAAGGCGCGGCTGGCTCAGGCACGTCACCGGACCTTCACCTTCGGCCGTTCCGACGGCACCGATGAAGCACCGTGGACGGTCAAGACCGATGGCGGCTTCGGCTTCCACATGGACCCACGTCGTTTGAACGCCGCGACCCAGTTGGCTAACGGTCCTACCGATGCCGGGGCCGCCGGTTTCGGCACCCTGGAGGTGTGGAATATTAAGGCCGGCGGTACGGGCTGGAGTCACCCGGTGCATGTACACTTCGAGGAGGGGATCATCCTCAGTCGCGGCGGCAAGGCACCACCGGAATGGGAAAAATGGGCGCGCAAGGACGTGTACCGCATAGGCTCGGAAAAAGATGGCCTGGACAACGTCGAGATGGCCATCAACTTCCGCGAATTCGCCGGGACCTACATGGAGCACTGTCACAACACTCAGCATGAAGACAACTCGATGCTGCTGCGTTGGGACATTGAGAAACCGGGGCAATTCCAGTTGATGCCAACTCCGCTGCCAAGCTGGGATGGTGTGCGCTACGTCAGCTCTGCCGCACTGCCAACCTACAAAACCGGTGACGGCGTAGGCCCTAAAGTGACGGTTAAACAATGAAACGCCGAGAGGGAGCCGAAATGAACATGAACATGTACATGAACATGAGCATGAAAACGCCGCGCTCCCGCGCCTTGGGCATGCACCTGATATTGGTACTGGTCAGCTGTCTGCTGGCCAGTCAGGTGCTGCTGGCCCATGAAGGTGTGCTGTCGCCGACGCAGGAGTCGCCGAAGCAGGAGTCGGCGACACCGTGGGGAGGCGACTATTTCCCCAACACCCTGCTGACCGATCAGGACGGTCAGCAGGTGCGTTTTTTCGATGACTTGATCAAGGACAAGGTGGTGGTGATCAACTTCATCTTCACCACGTGCAGCGACTCCTGCCCACTGGAAACCGCGCGGTTGCGTCAGGTGCAAAAGCTGCTCGGCGACCGGGTTGGCCAGGACATCTTTTTCTACTCCATCAGCATTGACCCGTTGAGCGACACGCCCGAAGTGCTCAAGGCCTATGCGCAACGGTTCAAGGTCGGACCGGGCTGGAAGTTTCTCACCGGGGAATTTGYGGATGTCACCGAGTTGCGCAAGAAACTCGGGCTGTTCATTGAAGGCGTCGACAACGGACGCAACAAGGACCACAACCTGAGCCTGATCGTCGGCAACCAGACCACTGGTCGCTGGATGAAAGCCTCACCGTTCGAGAACCCGTGGATTCTCGCCGATCAGCTGGCCAACACCTTGCAGAACTGGAAAAAACCCAGCACGGGAGAAAGCTACGCCAACGCCCCGGAAATTCGTCCGCCGAGCAATGGCGAAGAACTGTTTCGCACCCGCTGTGCGTCGTGCCACAGCCTGGGCCCGATGGACGGGCAGGGCCTCGGCATGCGCAGCATCGGTCCGGACCTGATCGGCGTGACCCGCCAACGCGACCCGGCCTGGCTCAACCGCTGGATTCGCGAGCCGGACATCATGTTGAAGGAGAAAGACCCGATTGCTATGGATCTGTTTGAACGTTACGACAAAATCTCGATGCCCAACCTGCGTCTGGATGAGAAGTCCGCGCAATCGATTATGCAATTTTTGCAGGAAGAAACCGACCGCCAGCAACCGTTGCAAGCGGTGCAGGCGCAATAGCGGCTAACTATTATCATCGGCTCAGAGTCAGACGTGTTCAATGCCACCTACACTGATCCGTGACATGGCTGAACAGGCTTGATGCGAGCATTCAGGACAACCCTATGCCGATACTGGAACAACAAAAAGAACCGGCGCCGGCCACGCCGGCAACAAAGGGCCAGATCCGGCGGAGTCAGTTCAATCTGCTGCGTTGGTTTTCCGTGGGCAGCTTCTTCATCATCGCCGTAGTGGCGTCGGGACTTGGCTATATTTCTACGCGGTTCGTCGTTATCGAGAGCGTCGAACGCGATTCGATGCTAACTGCGCAATTCATTCAGGCCATTGGTGAAGGCGAAATTCGTCATGCCTCGATCAGCCCGAACAGAACCATGGGCGAAATGCTCGACCCGCGCCTGGACAACGCCTATCCCGACGTGTCCCCGGCAACCCGTGCGGCTGCGCGTGTTGAATTTCTCGATCATGTGGAGCATCTGCCGGACATTTTGCTGGCGACGGTGTACGCGCTGGATCGCACCGTGGTCTGGTCGACGAACCCGGAGCTGATCGGCACGCGCATCGAAGGCGACAAAGAGCTGGACGAATCATTTGAAATGAAAGAAGCGGTGTCCACCAGCTACCACGAGATCGACGATGCGCGTCCCGAACAGAGACTGCTGCGTGAGCCGGAATACCTGTTCATCGAGAACTACATCCCGATGTTCAATGCGGACAAAAGCAAAGTGGTCGCCATGGTCGAGATCTATAAGGAGCCGGTGGACCTGGTGGAGCGCATCCAGCGCGGTTTCAAAGCCATCTGGCTGGCGACTGTGATCGGCGGTCTGGTCATTTACCTGGGGTTGTTCTGGATTGTGCGCCAGGCCTCAATGTTGCTGAAGAGTCAGCAAAAACAATTGATTACCAATGAAACCTTCGTCGCCTTGGGGGAAATGTCCTCGGCGGTCGCGCACAGTTTGCGCAATCCGCTGGCCACTATTCGCTCCAGCGCCGAGCTGGCCCAGGACATCGCCAGCCAGGGTGCGCAGAAGAACATCGGCGACATCATCCATCAGGTCGATCGCATGTCACGCTGGGTTCGGGAGTTGCTGGTGTCGTTGCGACCCATGAATGACGACTACGAAACGGTCGAGCTGGTGCTGGCCATCGATGACACCCTGAGTGCTTTCGAGGCGCTGATCAAACGTTCGAACGTGGAAGTGCACTTCACCCCTAAAACTTGGCCACCGGTCGTCAGCCAACAGGTGCTGCTGACGCAAATACTCAATAGCCTGTTTTCTAACGCCCTGGAAGCGATGCCCGAGGGCGGCCATCTGACGATTGATATCGAACAGCCACACGCCGGCCATGTGCGCATGATTCTCAGTGACACTGGAAAAGGCATGACCAAGCAGCAGCAACAGATGGTCTTCAAGCCGTTTTTCACCACCAAACAAGGAGGGTTAGGTGTAGGCCTGGCCCTGGTCAAACGAATAATGGAACGTTTCGAAGGCTCGGTCGAACTGACCAGCCAAGAGCAGGAAGGAACCCGCGTCTGTCTCAATTTTAGAGTGGCAACGGGAGGGGAATATGGAGCGCAGCATATTGCTGGTCGAGGATGACGAAATCCTCGCCGAGAATATACAGACCTACCTGGAGCGCAAAGACTTCGAGGTGACAGTCTGCCACTCTGCTGAAGATGCACTGGTGCAATTAAGTTCGTTCGCCCCCGACGTGGTGCTGACCGACAACTCGTTGCCGGGCATGAGTGGTCACGACCTGATCCAGAAGCTGCGCGTCAGCGCGCCGGACCTGAAAGTGATCATGATGACTGGCTATGGCAATGTCGAAGATGCTGTGGTGGCGATGAAGGAGGGCGCGTTTCACTACGTCACTAAACCCGTGGCGTTGCCTGAACTCAAGCTGTTGCTGGACAAGGCGCTGGCGACCGATCGCATGGAGCGCACGTTGTCGTTTTATCAGGAACGTGAGGCGCAGAAGTCTGGCGTGCAGGCGTTGATCGGCGAATCGGGGCCGATGCACTACCTGAAAAATACCATCGCCCAATTGCTCGACGCCGAGCGACGCATGGCCAACACCGACCTGCCGCCCGTGCTGGTAGAAGGTGAAACCGGCACCGGTAAAGAACTGGTGGCCCGGGCGCTACACTTTGACGGCCCACGCAGCAAAGGCCCGTTCATTGAGTTCAACTGCGCGTCGATCCCCTCCAACCTCGTGGAGTCCGAACTGTTCGGCCACGAAAAAGGCGCCTTTACCGACGCCAAGGACCGCCGTGTCGGCCTGGTGGAAGCGGCCGATGGCGGTACGCTGTTTCTCGATGAAATCGGTGAGATGGACTTGCTGTTGCAAGCCAAACTACTGAAGTTGCTGGAAGACCGGACCATTCGTCGAGTCGGTTCGGTGAAGGAGCGCAAGGTCGATCTGCGCGTGATCAGCGCCACCAACTGCAACCTTGAACAAATGGTCCAGCAGGGCAAGTTTCGCCGTGACCTGTTCTTCCGTCTGCGGATCATTTCCATCAAGGTGCCGCGCCTGTATGCCCGTGGCGAAGACATTCTGCTGTTGGCCCGGCATTTCCTGGCGGTCCACGGCAAACGCTATGGCAAGCCGAACCTGCATTTCAGCGATCAGGCTGAAGAACTGCTGCTCAGCTACAGCTGGCCGGGCAACGTGCGCGAGTTACGCAACATGCTTGAGCAAACGGTGCTGCTGGCCCAGAGCGATACCATCGCCGTTCACCAGTTAAACGTTTGCCTGAGCCTGGTGGATGACCCGCCGATGTATCAGCATGAGCCACAACACCATGAGCCGCGCCCGGTCTATATCGGCACCGAGTCGATGAACCTGCCCGAAGTCGAGCGCGACATGGTGCGCAAGATGCTCGACAAGACCGACTGGAACGTCACCAAGTCCGCTCGGCTGTTGGGCCTGAGTCGCGACATGTTGCGCTACCGGATCGAGAAACTCGGCCTGGCACGCCCGGATAAACGCCAGTGGTAGGCTTATTGCAACATCGGGCCCTGACGACTGAGGCACTCGAGTGTGCAACTCGGGTCGAGGACTTCCTCGTTCACGTACACACCATGCTCGGCATCGTACGTGCGGATGAACACCCGAACGGAGGCGTCGGCAAGCGTCGGCAAGCGTGAATCGTAGAACACGTGCTCGCTTGAAATCGGTATGAACTCCTGGGGCGAGGTCGGGATGTATGACCCCGGCGGTATTATGTTCATGGAGGGTGGAACGGGGTGGGCGAAGGGTTGGTCGGCCCCGTAATAGTTGAATTCACTGCTGTAATCGGTGGTAGGCGTCATGCGGTCGTCTGCGTGGGCGGCGCTTGCAACAACCAGGCAAACAGTGAATAGCAGCGTCAGGTCGGTTTTTTTCATGGCAACACCTGTGTAATCGTTTTTCGCGCAATTCCCCAAGGCCATTAACTATAGCTGTCGTACGGGGGACGCGTTCGCCGTGCCCGGATTACAGGATTCCAACAAGCTTTTTTTGCGGGCTGGTCTAGACTCGTGCCGGTCAAACAAGACCCGTGTTCTGGAGCGTGCAATGGAAGTGCCGACAAAAGAAACAGCCATCGCCAGCAACCGCGAGGCGTGGAACGATTCCGCCCGACACCACAAAAACACCCGCGAATGGCACGAGATTTTGAGCGCCGTGGGTCAGAGGGATTTTTCCTGCCTGGATGCGACGTTGACCGGCGTGCTGGAGCAGGTGGGCGTTGATGGCAAGGACGTGGTGCAATTGGGGTGTAATAACGGGCGCGAGAGTCTATCGCTGTATGCGTTGGGCGCGCGCAGCGTGGTGGGCGTCGATCAGTCTGATGCGTTTCTCAATCAGGCGCGGGAGTTGGCGTCGCACTCGGCTTATGCTCCCGAGTTCATCGAGGCGGACATCCATCATTTGCCGAGCGCGATGCACAATCGTTTTGATGTGGCCCTGATCACCATAGGCGTCTTGAACTGGATGCCGGACATCGGCGAATTCATGCGTCACGTCGCGCAAACCCTCAAGCCCGGCGGCGCGCTGGTGATATACGAAACCCACCCGTTCCTGGAGATGTTCGATCCCGAGTCAGCTGATCCGTATCGCCCGGACAGCTCGTATTTTCGCACCGAGCCGTTCGTGCAGAACCGACCGATCGTCTACGAAGGCAAGGTCGAACAGCAGGCCGCTGCGTCCTACTGGTTCGTCCACACCCTGGGCGCCATCTTCACCGGCGCCCTCGACGCTGGATTGAAAATCAGCCACTTCAAGGAATACCCGCACTCCAACCGGGAGGAGTTGTATGACCGGTATGAGCGGCAGGCGGCGCAGTTGCCGATGTGTTTTACGTTGGTGGTGAAGCAAACAATTTAGCCAGAAGCAACTCTCAGTGAGCCGAGTGATTTACCGAATGACCCGGCTGAGCGCAGAGATCAATTCCAAGGGCATGAATAACCTTCAGGACGGTATCAAAACGAGGTTTTGCACCCGGCGCGAAAGCCTTGTACAGGCTTTCATTTCGGAAACGCAAGAGCGCGAACGCGCCATAATAAAAGTTAGCTTACGTCTAATTGAGCACGGCGGCTTCAGTGCGTTTAAACCTGATGCGCCTACTCCATGCGATTGCGCGGCGTTCGATAAGTATGTATGTGGTGGCTGCAAATACGATGCAGGCCGCCACTGCAAGGACAGTCGCTAATATGTCCGGAGCTAAGCCGGTCGGCGTGATACGCCGGAAAAGGCGCATGAACGTTCCTATTACCGGTGGATGGAATAAATAGATGCTGTAGGATATCAAGCTGATTTTTTGTACAGGATAGCTGGACAAGAAACCAAGAGTCACAGTGCCATTAACCAAAAAACAAAACAAAAGACCAGTCAATCCGACAGCCATTGTAAATGAGTTTTGATCGGCCGCGCCGATGAAGAGGACTAATGTGCAGTACCCAACGGCAATATATCGGTTTCGCTTAGAGCCTCTAAGTATCTGAGCACATAGAACCCCTGCCATGAAGCTGAACCAGAACGCGATAAATCCACCTTGCCAACCTATCGAATGAATAAGCCCGGCAGGCCAAAGTAGCGCAAACAATGCACTGACCCAAATCGTAATATTTCGCGCCTGCAAAGCGTTGCCGCCTCTGGCTTGTTCGGACAGCCAAAGTAGTGCGGCAAATGCGATATAAAACTGCACCTCAATACAAAGTGTCCAAAACACCGTTATGATGTTTTCGATGCCAAGAATACCTTGAAGAAACGTCAAGTGCGCAAGAATGTTCGTGACACTAGGGATTTCAATCCCGCCTTGCCCTGAGATATGCTTTGCGACAATCACAAGCACACCAAGTGCAACGGCAGCATAGTATGGCGGAGCAAGCCGCACTAAACGGCGCGCCACAAAATTCGCAGCGTTTGCAGTGTGCATCGGCACTGAAAATGTTGTGACCGCCATGACGATGCCGCTTAATACGAAAAAAACAGGCACACCCAAGTGACCAGCGTCAAAAACTATATATTTCAACCAGTCCGGAATTGCCGCTAGAAGGGTTGGAATATGTTTTCCCTCAGATAAATGGAACAGAACCACCCAAAGTGCTGCAAAGCATCGTAACGCGTCAACTAGGGCAAGGCGATGCTTATCGTCAGTGGTGATTACACTCATTCCTGCCTCTCCTTCTTCTTTCCACTAATGTCGATCAGGTTGTCAGTTCGACCTAAAAGCGGAAAGCGCCTCACTAAGACGAACTGCTCACGCAAGCATTGCAAAGAGCAGTTTCAAATAACTTTGCCGAGTTCTCCCAAGAACTTAAAGCCACGGTTTGATATGCCTTCTCTGAAATCGTACGCCACTTCAACTCATCCAAAATCAAAAGCTGCTCAACAGCATGAGCCAAGGCAACACTATCATCAATATCTGCCAGCACACCGTTTTCGAAACAAGATATTGCCTCTAGCGGCCATCCCGTACGCGTTGAAACTACCGGAACCCTACATGCCATTGCTTCCATCGCCATAAGGTTAAAGCCTTCACTCCGGCTTGCTGATAGCCAGACATCACATTGAGCATAAAGATCACGAATACGCTCTTGATCGGGGGCTAGATAAAACTCAAGACTCGCTGGCAACTTAAAAGAATCACCGGGTGGAGAACTTCCAAAAGTTATAACTCGAAGCGTCGGGAATGTTTCCTCTAGCAAAGATACAATCTGGAGCGCAACATCAAAGCCCTTTAATGGCGCCTCATGGTACAAAAAGCCGATTGTTGGGCGATGTTGCTTCCCCCTTGGCGCGGAAAAAAATTGCCGATGATCGACACCGTTCAACACCAAAGAAACATCAGAGTCGCCATACTCCACACGCATGACATCTACCAACCATTTAGAAATGGTTATTTTATGCAAAGGCATTTTATACGTTGCCATAACTCTATCAGTCGGGCAGAAAGGGAAAATTTCATGCGCTTGCACAAAATACACTTTTACACCCTTGGAGCGACTTAGAGAATTCACCCATTCAGCTGTTTCCCACCACGTCGCAATTACAACATCTGCATCTGGAACATCCGAATCTAAAATCGGCCTATATTTTTCTATCACTCGGTGATCAAGGCCAAGGCCGTCTAAATGAGATGGAATCTTCTCGTTTATCGGCCAACCCTTACCCGTGATGAAACTCTTTACTTTCCTGCGCAGCGGAATGGGAGGCAATGGCAAAGAAACAAGTGTCACATCATGCCCAGCGTCAGATAATGCCTTGGCGTAAGTTGCAACGACGCGAATCCCGCCAGCCATGCTCGCTACAGGCAATACAAAAACCACTTTCATTAGAACATCCCCCCCTGAAAATCAGAGGCTGTCTATCAAGAACCAACACACACCCAGCCAATTGATGTGCTATCGAGCTACCTCTCGACGAGCATCAAACAGGCAAAAGCCAATACTCCGCCTCAGACGCTCTAACTCATACGATTCAAATGTTCAGCTAGCCTTAGAGTAAGTTGCAAAAGCGGCATTGTAGGGTTGCTGGCACCGCCTGTAGAAAAAACACTGCTGCCTGCAACGTAAAGATTCGCTACACCAAACACTTTGCAGTTCTCGTCGACAACTCCAAACTCAGGCGAAGTTGCCATCCGTGTGGTGCCCATATGATGTGCATGGGGACTTACCTTCAGTGGCAAGTCCTCGTCATAAACGCACGCTTCTAGCTTGACAAAACCTAGTCCACCTTTAGCAAAACATTTCGCCACTTCGAGCCCTATAGACTTGATGGTACTCCGGTCCGCAGGGCTTAGTTCCCAATGAACCGTTGGCTTCCTCATCCCTAACGCATCTCGATCCTCGATTAATGTAATGCGGCTGTTCGGGTTGGGAAACTGTTCAATCAACGTACCGATTACTCCATCCCCGGGACAATTGAATTTGGTAATAAATTCAATCTTTTGCGCCTCTCCTGCTTCGCAGATGAGGTTCTCGAAAAAGCCCTTGATTGCGGCCATTCGCCCATAGGACTTCACTTCAGATACAAGCGAGGCACTCACGTTCCCTTTGCCCGAGCTGTGTTCCATCACGAATGTATCTGTCGTGAAGTACTGGCGAGAATCTGTACTCTGCCCGTCTTTCAAGATGAAGGTACCCAATTCGACGTTCAGGTGTTCCATGAAACATCTACCAACGAAACCATCCTTACTTACGATACCGCCATTTACCAGGGACTCACTATTGAGAAGGTGCCTAGCATTCTCGATTGCGCCCGTCGCCAGAATGAGTTGTTTTGCAATGACTCGCTCCCGATGCAGCTCATAGTCCGACACGACTATCGCCGCAATGCTGCCGGTCTTGTTATCAAACTCAAGATCGACACAGTTGCAATTGATGAACACATCAAGCCCTTCGGTCTCATTGAGTTGCTTGGCATATTTTTGTGCAAATCGTGTCGGTGGGCTTAGTAAGAAACGATCAGCCTCAAACTCGGTGTCATCCAAAGTCGCATTGATGGCTTTGAATTCAGAGTGTGGCGGAAGATCCAGGATATCCATGGCCGCTGGCAGATAACGCTCGATCTCGGAAAACGCGATGGGCCAACCGGGTAAATGCACCGGAGGGCCTACGGTAAAGTCAGATCGCTCGAAGGGACGGCATCGCCCGGCCCAGTGATTGGAGGTGCCGCCAAGATACCGCAGGCGCGCTTCCTCGGCGTAGACGTCAAGGCCTGACGATGGGCACTTGTAGAGGCTCTGCGAGTTCTGTGAATATTCGTGTCCACCCCCCTCGACAAGTAGCACCCTCCGGCCATTGCCGGCCAAACGCAAGGCCAGCGTAATGCCGGCTGGCCCCCCCCCAACAATGCAGAAATCATAGGAGTCGCAGAGTTCTTTCTGCGATTGGTAGTCTTTGATCATGCTTGTGTTTGCCGAAAATACTGGGCAGGCAGCACCCATCCATTGATGACAACAAAGTCAGACTTAACCGCAGGAGGCCGAGCATCGGCTTTGGAAATTCCATACATGAGTCCCCCGAGGCTCAAMAGGGCAAACGCCTGAAGGAAGCCTCTGCGCCCCATCACAGATGTTTTAAAATCAGGTGCTCTCATGATTCAAAGCTCCACGACATCAAGATTGCGTTGGAAATTTCAACTACGCATCAAGGCCACAGTTTTGCAGGCCTCCATCAATACCCCAATAACGGCGCCGAGCCACAACTTTGGAAACAACAAGAGAAATCGATCAAATCAAAGCTTTAGCGAGACTCGACAACAACTCCCCGCACAAAGCCCCCACCACCAGCATTGGCAGCACAACAAGTTCGCGTTTGAGATTGAACAACCCCAAACGGCAATTGACATAAAAAACCAGGATAAGTGTAGGAAACGCATGCAAGGCGACGCCCCAAATCGCATATTCGACTCCGCCAATCGCCAGCATCAGGGGCAGTAGCCCCCATAAGGAGACTGCGCGAATAATGTTGTCCATGGCTTGGTACTTTGTGAGTCCCAAGGCAAGCCAGACTTGATGCGCCACTGTGAAGCGCATTGTGAAAAAAGAAAGTGAAAGAATGGCCAGCATGTGGCCGGCCTGGGCATACCGCTGATCGTACAAGATGCTGATCAGCAGCGGACTGCCGGTCCAGAACAGTCCACAGAAAAACAGCGAGGCCAGATCGAACCCCAATTTGAAGCGGTAATACAAAGCGTGGAGCCGTGCGGTGTCATTTGTTCTTGAGGCTTCACTGAATGCCGGCAGGGCCACGGCCCCGACCAACCTTTGCATTCCAGTTTGAAGAGCGCCCAAAATCAACACGGCAATGGAGTAGACACCCAGTTCGGTGGCCGACATGCTGCCGCCGAACCAGATGCGATCACCTTGCATGGCCAGTACGCCCACTGCCGAAGACAACAGCATCCAACGGCCGAAAACGACCAACTCCTTGAGCGCAGAACGGTCCCAGTGTAGACGGTTGGACGGGCCCTCAAACCAGAAATGACCCAGCAGAGTGCTGACCATCGCTGCTACTAGACCTGCAGCCACCAGCGACCAGATAGACCGGGTGAAGTAACCGAGGGTCAGCAAGACCAGAAGGCCTGCAAGCTGAGACGCAAAATCGGCGAACACCACTTTCTTTTGCTGGAAAGCACGCACTGCCAAGTCCACTTTCGTCGACTGAAAGCCATAGAAGATTGCCGAGAAACCTGTTAGTGCCAACACCATAGGCAACTCCGGTGCGGCATAGGTGGAGTTGATCGACCACAGATTGAGGGTTTGCGCCAACCAGGCGAAGCCTGCGATGAGAAGTGTCGACGCAAAAAGGATGACTCCGCGCACAATCTGCACGGTCCACACCGTATTAAGGAACACCGGATCGTCGCCATTTGGACTCTGGATGATGTTCTGGCGCAAGCCGACATCGGACAGCAAGTGCAGAACCAGCGACACGGTGGTGGCGATGGCCATGATGCCAAACATTTCCGGCATCAGCAGCCGCGCCATCACCAGGTTGCCACCCAAACGAATGGCTTGAGAGGTAACAAGTGCCCCCAGATTCCATGCCCCAGCAGATATCGCACGCTTGCGCAGGCTCAACGATGGCGATAAATCAACTGAAGGCATTACAACTACCCCGGACTCAATGGCACAAAAGGTACTATAGTCGCATTTGGCCATTCCACTAGTCGCTCATCAATCACTAAGTCCAAAAAACTATGCCTGAGCACTTTCGCGCGTTAATTGCCATTCTGGTTATTGCCGGCATCGTTTTTGCCCTCGCACGTCGATCAGCAGCCGACCTGATGGCTGATCGTGACTTCACTCGTCGCCGCAATCTTTGGTTCGTGTTGACGCTACTGGCCTTTGTTTCGCACAGTTTCTGGGTGTATGCGGGTATTGCCGCCATCGTTTTGACCTTCGCACGAAAAAGCGAGCGCAACCCCGTGGCGCTGTTTTTTATCCTGCTGTTTCTAATCCCGCCGGCTCCGGCAGAAATTCCAGGCTTCGACCTGATCAACTATTTTTTTGCCCTTAACCATATTCGTCTGCTGGCATTGTGCGTGTTGCTTCCAGCTTTTTTCGCGCTACGCAGGCAAGCAGACACGGCCTCTTTCGGACGCACCTGGCCTGATAAGTTGTTAGCGGCCAACCTGCTACTGATGAGCCTGATTTACCTGCGCGAAACCACGGTCACCGACACGTTGCGCCAAACGCTATATCTTTTCATCGATGTTTTTTTGCCTTACTACGTCGCCAGTCGGGCCCTCAAGAAACTCAGCGACTTCAAGGACGCCCTATTGGGTTTTGTAATCGCCGCCATGGTGCTGTCGCTGATTGGTCTCTTCGAATTTTCCCGCAATTGGCTGCTCTACAACGCGCTGATCGATGCCTTGGGCCTACACTGGGAAATGTCTAGCTACTTGAGCCGTGGAGGCTCACTGCGTGCCAGCGCCACCACCGGCCAAGCCATTGCGCTGGGACTTGTCATCAGTGTAGCGATGGGTTTTTACCTGTTCTTGCAAAAGGGTGTACGCAGCCGATTTCAGCAACTCCTGGGTGCGCTCCTGCTCGCAGGTGGACTGGTTGCCCCCCTATCGCGAGGCCCTTGGATTGGCGCAGCCACGATGATCATGGTGTTCATCGCCACCGGCCGGAACGCTTTCAAACGCCTGATGCTACTGGCGGTCGCCGGAGTCTTTACCCTTTCCCTGCTGGCTATTGTGCCTGGCGGGCAAAAAGTGCTTGATCTGCTGCCGTTCATCGGCACGATAGAAGTAGAAAACATCACATACCGACAGCGCTTGATTGACAACGCATTGATCGTTATCCAGCGCAACCTGTGGCTGGGCTCCTTTGATTACCGCAACACACCAGAAATGCAATCCATGATTCAGGGAGACGGAATCATCGATATCGTTAACACCTATATCGGCGTAGCGCTGTCGTTCGGACTGATTGGATTGACGCTGTTCGTGGCTTTTTTTGTCACTGTACTGTTCAGCATCCGCAAGGCAATGCGTACGTTCCCCAACAAAGACGAAGAAGCACGTCGACTTGGACGCGCGCTCCTGGCAACCCTGGCCGGGGCATTGATCACCATCATTACCGTTAGCAGTATTACAGTGATCCCCGTGGTGTACTGGTCGGTGGCCGGACTAGGCGTCGCTTATGCTCAAATGGTGCGCAGGCTCAAACACTCCTCGACCGCCGCCACTGCGAGTGCCGGTGCCAGCCTTCAACTCCGGTAACCCCATGGCCAAATTTTTTCGCCACACCCGTTTGCTGGTTCCGGTTCTTTTGTCTTTTGTTGTTTGGCCGTTTAGCACCTGGGCGTCAGCCTGGGTCGCCAGTGTCGATGATCAAAGCGGCCTGCCAGTTCTGATCCACGGCGGTAGTCCCGTTGTTTCCTCTTCATTCACCTTCTTTGAGGGCAACTGGGGCTGGGTGAGTTTTCCAACCGAGTTCAAGATAGACGCCCCCTACAGATACTCCCTCTCAGGCCAGAACAAAGCACTGGATTTCGACCTGGGTACGAAAATCCAGAAGGAAAACGAGCAGAAACTGACTTGGGATTTTACCCTGGATGCACATAGCACGAAGTTGGACGTGATGGGCGGGGGGGTCGTCTTCAAGTTCGACCCAGCCCTTTTCTCGGGAGAAATGGGCGAGCCGGTTTTGCTCCCTGACAACAGAGGCTGGTCATGGGGGAATGCACAAGGGCGACATATCGAGATGCGTTTTGAGCCTGGACTGGCGAGTGTGTACTTTGAACCGGGTAGTCGATCTGAAGTGCGTGCTTTTTTCTACAAAAACACGATCAAGCCCGGTCATCAGAATTTCAAAGCTACCTTAAGCATATCGGGCGATGTGGCACTTGGCCCCACCACTACCGAGCGCTTCGGCCTGGCGGACCCAAAGAGCTGGCCGAGTGGCAAGCTCGATTGGAAAACCTCACCGGTCGATCTGTCCTTTCTCAACGCTGATGAAAAACCAGCAGGCAAGCGCGGCTTCGTCAAAGCGTCCGGCGAGCAACTGCGATTCGCCGACAACACCCCGGCGCGCTTCTGGGGTACCAACATCACGTCTTATGCGCTGTTCCGCACGCCAGACGATGAAATCAAGCAGCAGGCTAAACGCCTGTCCGCACTTGGTTTCAATCTCGTGCGACTACACCACCATGACTCACCATGGGTCAGTCCCAACATTTTTGGCGACCCTGACCTCACGCGGAACACCCAGCAACTAAGCCCGGAGTCGCTGAAAAAAATTGACTGGTGGATCAAGTGTCTCAAAGACGAGGGCATTTATGTATGGCTCGATATGCACGTCGAGCGAGCCTTTACTGCAAAAGACAACATTTATGGCTTCGAAGAGATGCCAAAAAACAGCAGTAACCACGCCGATCTCAAGGGCTACGCCTACGTAAATATCACCATTCAACAGGCGATGAAGCGTTTTGCCAAAGCCTATTTGACCCATGTAAACACCTATACCGGTCTCGCCTACAAAGACGATCCGGGGATCGCCGCAGTATTGATTAGCAACGAAAATGACATTACTCATCACTTTGGAAATGCCCTGCTACCCGACAAGAACGTTCCAAAGCACAACAAGATTTACATGGCCGAAGCCGCAGCGTTTGCCAACCAGCACAATCTATCGCCCAGCAAAACCTGGCGTTCCTGGGAGCATGGACCCTCCAAACTGTTCCTCAATGATTTGGAACGACGTTTCGACGTAGACATGATTCAGTACCTGCGTGATGTGGGAGTGAAGGTCCCCATCGCCACGACCAGTACCTGGGGCGGTGATGGCCTCAGCTCCCTGCCGGCCCTTACTTCCGGCGACGTAATCGACGCCCACAGCTACGGTGGCCCTGGGCAGCTGGAGAAAAACCCGCTCAACAGCGACGGCTTGATCAACTGGATCGCTGCCGGCCAAGTCAGGGGCAAACCTCTGACCGTCACCGAGTGGAACAATGAACCCTTCCCGACACCCGACCGCCACTCGCTGCCACTGTATATCGCCGGCACCGCCAGCCACCAAGGCTGGGATGCATTGATGCAATATGCCTACAGTCAGGAACCGCTATCCGGGGAATGGATGACTGCCAGCAACTGGCACGCCTATAACGACCCCGCACTGCTGGCCACAATGCCTGCCGCCGCTTTGCTCTATCGCCGCGCTGATGTTCGCGAAGCCAGCACGACCTATATCTTCGCACCGACGCCAGACACCCTGTTCAACCAACTGATCACACCGACTAACTCTGCTCTGCTGCGTACTGCGATGGAGAAAGGCAAGCTGCAAATTGCCATGCCACAGACACCAGAATTGCCCTGGTTGCAACAGAGCGTTATTGCAGGCAATGCGCAGGAGTATCACGACCCTGACCAGTCGCTACTAGATGCCAATGCCAACGAGTCCACGACAGATACGGGCGAGCTCAAACGCAACTGGAAACAAGGCATCTACACCATCAATACGCCGCGCACCCAGGCCGCCACCGGCTGGATCGGCGGTGAGTCGATCAGCCTTGGCGACATCCAGGTTCAAGTGAAGACGGCTTATGCCAGTGTGGTAGTGCAAAGCCTGGACGCCGCGCCTGTGAACCTATCGCAGGATTTACTGATTTCGCTGGGCACCCGCGCCGTCCCCCAGGACGAGGGTAAAACACCTTTTTATGTAGAGCCCCTCGAAGGAACGCTGACCATACAGGCACCGCAATACTTGACACTGTTCACCCACGGCACTCTTGGGCAAATGAAAAAACTGCCTGCTACCTACCGTGATGGCCGCTATACAATCAAATTCGACGGCCAACAGGCGTCGAACTGGTTGTTTTTGAAAAAAGACGTCACTCAAGCCACAGCCTCAAGCAACAAGCAGCCAAGCCCTGTCAACAAATCATCATCCAGCGCATCGGCGACTCAATAGCCAACTAATCTTTTAACGCGATAGTCAGCGGGATCGCACTGACGTTTCAATCTGTGCTTGCACAGGGGAGTGGAGGTCGGGATGAAATTTTTGGTTATTGGTGGCGCGGGTTATATCGGCTCTCACATGGTCAAGCAGCTACTGGGCGCCTGTCACGAACTGGTGGTGGCAGACAACTTTTCAACAGGCCATCGCGGCGCGTTGATGGGCGGGAAACTGGTCGAACTGGACATTGCCGACGAGCAATCGCTGGACGCCCTGTTTGCGGAACACCACTTTGATGCCGTGTTCCACTTCGCCTCTTTTATACAGGTGGGCGAGTCCGTCACTGAACCTGCCAAGTATTATCAAAATAACGTTTGCGCCACCCTGACGCTGGTAAAAGCCATGGTTCGCGCCAGAGTTAAAAACTTTATTTTTTCCTCGAGCGCCGCCGTCTATGGCGACCCGGTGTATGTACCTGTCGATGAGAAGCATCCCAAGGTCGCGATCAACCCCTATGGTCGCAGCAAGTGGATGGTGGAGCAGGTGCTTGAAGACTTCGACCGCGCCTACGGGCTCAAATCTGTCTGCCTGCGCTACTTTAACGCCGCCGGTGCAGACCCTGAAGGACAGCTGGGTGAACGTCATGAACCGGAAACACACCTGCTGCCACTGATCCTGCAAGCGGCCTCTGGCAGGCGCACATCAATCACCGTCTATGGCCGTGATTACGACACGCCTGACGGTACCTGCATTCGCGACTATGTCCACGTTGTCGATCTCGTTGCGGCTCACGCGCTTGCAGTGGATTACCTGCGCGATGGAGGTGCAAGCACGGCGTTCAACCTCGGCAATGGCCAAGGTTTCTCTGTACAGCAAGTGATTGACACCGCGCGCTACGTGACTGGGAAAAATATCTGCGTGAGCGAAGCGCCGCGACGGGCCGGGGATCCGCCTCGCCTGGTGGCTGATTCCCGGAGGGCCAATACATTGCTTGGCTGGCAACCGCGATTTTCCTCACTTGAACAGATAGTGGCGCACGCCTGGATCTGGGAGCAGAAGTATCCCTGGAATTGAACGTCGGTGCTGGCGAAAACACCGAGCGCCTCAGGCGGACGCAGTACTACTAGTAGTAAGAGGTTCTGGGCTCGGCTTTGTTTAGCACCGTGCCGATCAGATTGGCTGTCGCCAGGTGATGCAGGCTTTCCTCGATCTCTTTCTTGCTGTTCATGCCGTTGGCGACCACAAGCAGGACGCAATCGAATTTAGGCAAGACCGTAATCACTTCGTCCGAACTCAACACCGGTGGCAAGTCGAAAATCACAATACGCGAGTCGTAGCGCTCGCGAAGATCGCTAATCAAAAGGCTCACCGCGGGTGATGACAGCACCTCTGCTGAGAGAGGAATCGGCTCTCGTGTCGGCAGGACTACAAACCGCGGCAAGGTCGGATTGATCAGCACGTCCTGCAGTTCAGCTTCATTGGCGAGCAACTCATTGAGCGACTTTTCCATCGGAATACCCAGGCAGCCCCCCACCCTCGGACGACGCAAGTCGAAGTCCACAAGCAACGCCGTCTTGGTGGTGTGATGCGCGATGCTCATCGCCAGGTTGATCGCCACTACCGTTTTACCTGAGTCCGGGGTCGGTGAGGTGATGGCAAGCGTGCGCCAGCCATTTTCCTCCATGGCTTTCAAAACCTGCGTACGTAGCAAATCGAAAGCCCCGCTCATACTCGAATTCTTGTTGTAAGCCACAATGCGATGACGCTCAAGGTGGTCTGCCCGCAAAGGTACAACCTTGGTTTGCACATAACTGAGGGCATTGAGCGTTGGAGGCTGCTCTGTCGATGTGATCACGAGACCTGACGAAGCCTGTTGCTCGGCTATATCGCTCGCTGACTTGATGATTTCCATGACTATATTCCTTATTCAAACCGCGCCAGAGCCTTGAACACCATCTGGTCCACCGGCATGTAGAAGAAGTGCACGAGGATCAATAGGCACGCGATCAACACGAATCCACAGAGGATCAGAAACCTTCGCAACCGCTTGCGGTGTGCGAGTTCCGCCTTGGTGTGAATGTAGGGAATGGTGCCCAATACGCGTCGACCCAACACACTGGCCAGAGCCTCAACACCACGCACGCGCTGATTCAGCATCTCCAGCAGCATGACCAGTGCTCCAGTGCCTACCGGGGCGAGCAAAAAGCCCATGGCAACCACTTTCTTACGGTTGGGCCTGACTGGCTTCTCGGGCATCAGCGGCGACTCAAGAAGAACAAAACGCTCGGCCTTGTTTTCCTGTTCCAGGCTTTCTGAAATTTTCGCCCCCATTTCCTTGGTGCGAATCTCCTCATATTTTTTACGAGCGTTTTCATGATCGCGCATCAGCGTGACCATGCCGCGCTCGACTTGCGGCGTCTCAAGAATCTGCGCCTCGTAGGCCTCTATTTTGCCGAGTATTTCCCGCTTCTGATCGGCCAGCGACTTGATGCGCGCTTCTGAGGCCGCGACCCGGGCCTGCGCCTTGGCAACATCCAGACTAACCGGGCTCACTGCACCTGCTCCGGTACCCTGGGCAACCTCAAGTGCAGCAATTTTGCGTTTGACGGCGCGCACATCAGGGTGAGCTTGCGTATAGATCGACAGCAATCTGGTGTACTCCGCCTTGAGGCTACCCAGATCCTGCGGCTTCTCCGCTGCCGCACCATACGCCCCGGGTTTGCTCGCGACACCGGCGCTGGCGGCGGAAACTTCCAACTCATTGAAGCGCAATTCCTCACGGGCAGCCTTGTAGTCTCGGTCGACTTCCTTAAGCTCGGTTTCGGCGCGCGACAGCATATCCATACGCAATTTCTGATGCTCAGGCAGCGCGTTGCTGTGAGCCTGCTTGAAGTCCGCCAGCCGGTTCTCCAGGGTTTCCAGTTCAACCCTGAGTTTGTCTGCCTCCTGCGTCAGGAACTCCGTCGTCTCACTGGCTCGTTCGGTGCGCTGCCTGATGTTTTCATCCAGAAACAGTGTCGCCAGCTCGTTGGCTACTTTGTTGGCGATCTCTGGTTGCCTGTGTTCAAAGCTAACGCGGAAAGCAATTGTCACCTCTCCGCGCCCCTTGACGGCAGCACTGACGAGGGAAACGGCAATCGCATTGCGCATTTCATCGATCTTCTCGGTGACGCTCGACTGCTGGCTTTGCGAAGAAAATAAATTGTATTTGTCGATGATCTCTTGCAGGTGCTCGCGAGTCATCACGCGCTGGCGAATGACTTCGATGCGCTCATCGGCAAAGGTATTGTTGTTTGCCGCAACCAGGTCTGGCGAAATCTGCTGGGACTCAACCAGAATAGTACTGGACGACTCATAGACGGGAGGGATGGAGATCGCAACCAAGACACTCACCGCGAGTATTGCCGCGATACTCACGACCACCAACACGGCTCGATGCTTGATGATTGCGATGTAGTCGTTGACCGACATTTCGTATTCAGAGGCCATAGTTCTCACAACGTTGAATTTCAGAGTTCGGGGTAACTATAGGTCAGGGTTAACCCGACGACGTTAGCGCTGGCATCCGGCAAGCCATCTTGCTGGTGTTGTTTGTAAGTGAAGGATAGGCGCGCAACCCAAAAAGGTGAGAATTCTCGACTGGCCCAGACATTGAAATTTCGCAGGGTATTGGACGTATCGCCTTTGTTTTTTTGCCATGAGGTATCCAGACCGGTACGACTGAGCTCGTCGATGGAATAACTCCATGTCCCCCGCAGATTATTACTCTCGACGAACCCGCCATCGCCGTTGGCGATCGTACTGCGACTGGCGTCGAGCGTTGTGTCAAAACGCTCGCCGGCATAGTGCAAAGTGAACCCGCCTTGACCTGTGGGATTGCTGTCCGTACCCGTGACCTGGTTGACACCAGCGTACACGGCCCCCTCCAGTTGCTCGGAGATTTTAAAGTTCAAACCTACAGTGGGGGTGTAGCTGTTTGAGGATGCAAGCCCGGAGCCCGACTCAGGCTCATAGCGACTCGCGGAAAAACCCGTGACGAGTACGACGCGTTCGCTCCAGTCATAATTCAAGCTTAGGCGGTTCGAAAGCTCGTCATAGCTGGTCAGAGAATTAATATCGTATTTGAAGTCTGTGTATTCAGTCTTATTGACCAAGGTACTTCGTTCGCTAAGCGCGGTGCGCCAATTGCCGCCCAACGAATATTGCTTTTGCGTACCATCGGCGGCAATCACACCCGTTTCCTGAACCACACTGGAGAGCGTCGAGTTCTCGACATAGCTCGCCGTAAGTCCATACGCCCCTGTTTCGGTCTCACGTTGCCACCCTAGAAGCAGTTTTGGGTCTTCACGGTTGCTAACGACGGATGTATCAGACGAGCGCACGATGTTCAATCCGAGACCGATATTCAACTGATCCTGGTCGGAAGTTCCCATGAAGCTCACATCGGGAGTAATAATCGTCCGTGTCACCGCCTTCTCGTTGTTCCCAACAAGCAGTGGATTGCTATCGTGTTCTACAGTCGTTGGCAGTGCGATTGCTGATTGCCAGGTGGCAGCATAGGCCGCCCCCGAACACGGCAAAACAAAGATCGCCGTCGCAACCCCGGCCCCTCGTAGTACAAGCAAGCTAAACCCTAATATCTCGCGCAAAATCAAGGCACGACCAGCGTATCGCCGGCCTGGAGTTCATAGTTGGTGGACATATCACGTCCGGAGATCAAATCGCTGTAATGGACGGGCAGTACCTGTTTGTTGCGCACAATTTTTATGGCGTCTTTGTCCGCGAATTTGTCGAGCCCACCTGCCATACTCAACACTTGCAGTACTGCAGTTGGACCTGCCAACTGCACTGAACCGGGTTTCAGCACTTTGCCCTGCGCGTAGACGATATTGCCCTTGGGGTCCCTGACGACAACGCTCACGTTCGGATCGGGTATGAACGCTTCGAGCTTTTTGGCAATTACCTTTTCGACTGCCGTGGAATCAAGCCCCGCAACCTCGACTCGCCCCACCAGCGGAAAAGTGATGCTGCCATCGGGAAGTACATGCACTTCCTCTTTTAGAGTCTCCTCGCGCCAAACGGTAATAACAATGACATCCCCGCGATTTAGCAGGTAAACCGAGTTTTTTTCGTTGGCACTGGTAATGCTGGGCCAAACAACCAGCGCACAGAGCGCAGATAACAATAAACGCAACATTGGGATCCCTCCGCCTAAGCAGCCATGCAAGGAGTCTCACACAAAAACGGAGTCAATTCACTCACTCCCATTTTATGCCAAAGAAACCATAAGACAGCACCTGCATCAAGCTTGTCGGCGGTAAATTTCATTTAGTATGGCCTCAGATAGCGAAATTTTAATATTTAACAATGACTTGAATCTAAATACTCCCCCCCTGGCTTTTCCACGTCAAATTAACTGCATCATGGTCGTCCGAAAATTCCGCTCAACTGAAACACCGCCAGCCACAGCCACTATAACTACCCCTTCGCGCGCTTTTTGTCAGAAAATCAGCCGACGTCAACTTCAATCAATCGAACATCAAGTAAAAGCATTTGAAATTCATATATTCGAACGACAGTAAAAATTACCACCAGAACAACTGGCATCGCCAAAAACATGAAGACGTCAATTACACTTTTCGTCGATTGGCTACGGCAACAAAACCAAATAACGCAGAAAAAAATAGCCATGCAAGAGCAGAGAGCGCTACGGCCTTCGGCTGATTCGATGTGCCGGTCAAACCTGTCTCCTGGACATTTTGATCAACCATCACCTGATCATTGGTTATCGCCGGCACTAAGTCGTCACAGGTTGAGTCCGGCTGATGAATGAAACTGCTGAGTTTGGCAGATTGAGTGCTGGCGAAGTAGAGATCGCTGATCATCGAATGCACGCAAAGGCTGCGTCCAAAAGTAAGTAGCTCGCTACCCGAACGTGCTTCGAGAACCCTGTCAACCTGATAACTTAAAGCATCACAAGATTTGCTTATGTGACTATTTTCATTGGAAAAACTGGCCGTCTGCGCATTAAAAACAGCCACACCATTAAAGAGCATCACTACCAGAAAGGACTTAAGGAAAAGTAGTGGACGCATAGCACAACCTTCCTGACAGAGGTTATTTCAATTGTCGGGCGGGGGAGATCTTCACCAAGCTAAGTTGAGCGTATAAGCACATAGCCATCACGTCAATAGCTCGTCACAACAATACGCAGAAATAAAAAACACGGCGGATGGCGTCAAAATGTCGACACAATAAATAACTCCGTTATCAGCGGATGGACTGTTTTCCCATGAAATAGCCCCGGATTCAGGTACCTGCAAATGAGCACTGCCACAAATAGTTTTATTGTTATCTTTTAGACGCTTAGCGTAGGTTTTGAAAACAAGCCTCACGTGTTGGCCTACTATGCTAATAACTGTTGTTCTCAATTTTCTTAATACCACGTACTTTTCGTTGAGTACCCGCTTTACTCCGAACAACTCAAAATCCAAGCCGTCAATCAGATGAACGAAGCCCTACGGAAATGGAAAAGCTGCGCCTCGAAGCGCAAGTACTGTTCACAATGAGTCTCTGGCAAGCGCCAGGATCTTGCCGATTCTACGCATCGTATGCATTGGAGCTCATTCCCCGGAGCTACGAAGACAGCCCACCCAAAGCCGATCGTTACACGTCGACCTTTATCGGGAGGCCCTGCAGGATTGCGTTTGAGGTGATGAGGAAACGGTCTCTCTTCTTCATGAATAACGGCCGGTAGAGAAGATATCGATCTCAGTCGCGAGTCAGCACCGGATGCATCCATTTGGCCAGTGGTGGTCTGCCACCCAAGGAAGGCACGGCGACCAACATAGTGGGTGTGAGCGGGTCGACAAGCTGTTGCTGGCCAAGAGGTACTTGCAGCAAGCGGCCCGGAATAGCAGTGCGCGCCCATTGGGTTGTAAACATCAGATTGAAAACGTCGATATAGCACGAAAAGGGAATTTTTTCGGCGAATCCCTAGAGGGGCTAAACATCGAATTTGGCCTACACTCAAGCCCGGGGAATGATCGTGCCTTGCAAAAGCAATTTGGAGTTCAATATGGCAGGGCGCATGGAATAGTCGGCAGCATATGACGGCACTTTGCTACGGATTGAAGGCTGTCATGCTCCAGCCGATTCAATCGATGGGTGGAAGCTGCTGCTTGTTTCAATGTTTAAATCACTTGAGCCGCAGGGGAAGAACCTAATTTGAAAACTAACACTGTCCCGAAGGTTAGCGTACTTGTCCCCATGCGCAACGCAGCCCCGTTCGTTGTTCAGGCGCTGGCGTCAATATTGCGCGAAGTTACCATTAGCTTAGAAGTGGTTGTCATCAACGATAAGTCTACCGACCGCTCATTGGAATTGGTGTTGAATATCAAGGATGAGCGAATCCAAGTCGTAGATGGCCCGGGCAAAGGCATTGCCGCAGCCTTAAATATCGGCCTGGCTTTGGCGCGGGGAGACATAGTCATGCGCTGCGATGCAGATGATCTTTACCCGGTTGGCCGAATCGACCATCAAGTAACGTGGCTTGACAACAATCAAGATTATGCGGCTGTGTGTGGGGGATTTACTGCACTAGATGAATCAGGGCTACTCGTCACCCAGCTAGAGACCGGCGAAATCGGCTCAGATATCACTGAGGAGCTCAATTTAGGGTGCACGAGAACGCATTTTTGTACCTATGCTGTTCGCAAAAGTGCAATTGATCGGGTCGGCGGATTCAGACCCTATTTTGAAACGGGTGAGGATATCGACTACCAGCTGCGCTTAGCCAATTTCGGTCGAGTCATGTACTTACCTCGGATAGCCTACGAATACAGATTACATGAAGCGTCGATAACGCATACACAAACCAATTCAAAGCGTATTTTCTTCGAGGATATTGCCAGAAAGTTTCAAGTTCAGCGCAAGATGTATGGCCAAGATGATCTTCAGCGCGATCAGCCGCCAACAATTCCCGATAGTAGCGCCGACAGTGCTAGTAGTGCAGCAAAACAGATAGGGGGGATGTTAATGGGATCTGCATGGCGCACTCATCAAAGCGGTAATAAATTGGACGCCATAGCATTGGGAATCCGAGCACTTACGCACATGCCTTTTGACATCAGCTCGTGGCGCAGTGTGGTGGCACTGATTGTGAAGTCGGGCAAGCGTTCCCGATGAAAATCCGATGTGCATGAACCACGCTTGGCCAGCACTGGGTAATGCTCTGCGGCAATCGGGGTCAGGCGTCCAGTTCGCGGCATGGCTTTAACGGTGTCCAGACCCCAAAACACTTAACTGATCCCGGATACTGCACTCCCGATTCGCGCAGATAACTCAGGCTCATCAGTAGCCGGCTGGCCGCTAACAACTTGTCAGACCCGATGCGTCCGAAAGGCTCATGCCTGCGTAGCGCGGCTAGCGCAATGGCCAAATGCGACTATAGTACCTTTCGTGCGTGCCATTGAATCCGGGGTAGTTGTAATGCCAGTTGATTTATCGCCATCGTTGAACCTGCACAAGCGAGCGATATCTGCTAGGGCGTGGAATCTTGGCGCACGTGTTACGTCTCAAGCCATTGATTTGGGTGGCAACCCGGCGATGGCACGGCTGCTGATGCTTGGCATCATGGCCGCCGCCACCGTTTCGATGGTTCTGCACATTCTGTCCGATGTTGGCTTGCGCCAGAACATCATCCAGAGTCCAAATGACGACGATGCGGTGTTCCTTAATACGGTGTGGACCGTGCAGATTGTGCGCGGTGTCATCCTTTTTACGTCCAAGCTTGCAGACCTTCTGGTCTTGCTGGCCCTCGGTTACTTCACCCGGTCTACCTGGTCGCTGGTGGCTTCAGGTCTGGTTGCAACAATGGTCAGCACTCTGCCGGGGCATTTCTGGTTTGAGGGCCCGTCCAACCGTCTAAAAAGGGACCGTTCTGCGCTCAAGGAATTGGTCGTTTTCGAAGAGCGTTGTGCCACTTATCCGTGGATCGACCTCATCAAGCAGCGCAGCGGTGTATACGATCAAAACGTTGAGCCGAAGCTTATAGCAATGAGAGTGCAGCACGTTTTGGGTGGGCAATCCAATGGTTAGTGTTTCCCTTGATGTGCTAGTCGTTAACTATAATACAGCGGCTCTGTTAAAGCCGATGTTTAATGCGTTAAGACAAACAAACAGTGCGGATCGCACGCGCTATTTGGTGGTAGACAATGCCTCTTCCGATAATTCTCTCGAATGCCTGGCAAACATTTGTCCAGAGGCATTGCAAGTGGCCAATTATAAAAATATCGGCTTTGGTCGGGCCAATAATCAATTAGTCGAGCACCTGCAAGGTAAATACGCGTTACTCCTTAATACCGATGCCTTTATTGCTGCCGACACCTTGAGCATGACCCTCGAATACATGGAGGCGCATCCGGATTGCGGTGTCCTGGGTGTTCGGTTAGTTGGGCGAGAAGGTGACTTGCAACCGTCCTGTCGGTATTTTCCGACTCCGTTGAATGTCTTCATTGCGCGAACAGGACTCGGTCGCTTTTTTCCTGGGGTGAAGAAGGTCGACGACATGGCTTGGGATCATGAGTCGGTACGTGAGTGCGACTGGGTGCCTGGGTGCTACTACCTAATCCGCCGTGAAGTCATCGACCAGATTGGCTTGTTCGATCCGCGCTACTTTCTTTACTACGAAGAAGTTGACCACTGCAAACGCGTTAAACAGGCTGGTTGGAAAGTGATTTATTACCCGCATACCACGGTGGTGCATATCGGTGGAGAAAGTGCCAAATCTGTTGACGAGCTAAATACGGCCAGCCGTCAACTTCCCAAGTTTCAGATCGAAAGCGAGCTGTTGTACTTTCGCAAGCACCACGGCCTGGCGGGTTTGGCTTTTCATATGGCACTGGTGAGCCTTGGAGATCTAATTTTGGCGCTCAAGGCTCTATTGAAAGGCCGTGATTGGGCGTCTATCCAGGCGTGCTGGCAGCATACTAAAGTTACTTGGATATTGGTGCGTGAAACCCGCCTCGCCAGCCAACCAACACGGTAGATCTTTTATGTTCAAATTCATACGTGCCGACTTGCGTGCATACGGTGGGGATTGGACGGCTCAGGGCTTCTGGGTGATGCTGGTTTATCGCTTTGGGCGCTGGCGCTACGGCGTGCGTCCGGCGCTGTTACGCAAGCTGTTCTCTTTTATATACAAAGTACTTTTCAAGTTTGTGCAGATCGTGACGGGTATCGAACTGCCGTGTGAGGTTGTGGTCGGCCGTAACTTCGTTATCGATCATTTCGGTGGAATCGTGATCAGTGGCTATGCGCAGTTCGGCGACGATTGCCGCATCCGCAACGGCGTGGTGGTGGGGCTAAAAAATGTGGATGAGCCCATTGCCCCGGTGATAGGCAACAATGTTGATATCGGCGCCGGGGCCAAGGTACTGGGCAATATTCGCATTGGTAATAATGTTGTGATCGGTGCCAATGCCGTGGTGCTCATAGATTTACCCGACGACTCGATTGCCGTGGGCGTGCCTGCAACTATCAAGAAAAGAAAGTGCACAGAAGCAAAGGAATGCTTATGAACTCAATGGCCACTGGTATTGGTGTTGTAGTTATCGGTCGTAACGAAGGTCTACGGCTTGAGCGTTGTCTTTCTTCGCTGGTCGGTGTGGCGCAGAAGGCAGTGTATGTCGACTCAGGATCAACGGATGGTTCAGTGCCGATGGCGCTGAAGCTTGGGGTCGAAGTGGTCGAGTTGGATATGACGGTTCCCTTTACGGCTGCGCGCGCGCGTAATGAAGGCTTCGCGCGTGTGCGACGCTTATTGCCGGCGTTACGTTATGTTCAGTTTGTCGATGGTGATTGCGAGGTGGTCGAAGGCTGGCTGCCTCGGGCACAGGCCTTTCTTGATGAAAATCCTCAGGTTGCGGTGGTCTGTGGGCGGCGGCGCGAACGATTTCCACAGCGCTCGATTTACAACTTAATGTGCGATCTCGAATGGGATACGCCGCTAGGTGAGACCAAGGCTTGTGGTGGTGATGCGCTGATAAGGGCCGACGCTTTTGCCACTGTGTCTGGTTTTCGACCGGAGCTTATTGCCGGGGAAGAACCCGAGTTGTGTCTGCGTCTGCGTGCGAATGGATGGAAGGTCTGGCGCCTGGATGGCGACATGACCTTGCATGATGCGGCCATGACTCGTTTTGGCCAATGGTGGTGGCGTACTCTGCGCGGTGGTTACGCCTTTGCCGAGGGCGCATTTCTGCATGGGAATGCACCGGAGCAACACTGGCGGCGTGAGTCGCGTCGGGCCTGGTTTTGGGGCTTGGGGATTCCGTTGGCGACTATCATTGCGGGCTTGATGCTGGGGTGGCTTGGGCTGCTTTTGCTGCTGGTTTATCCATTGCAGGTAGCGCGATTGGCTCGTCGGGGCGATAGAACCGCGCGCGAAAACTGGTTGCTGGCTTTCTTTCTCGTGCTGGGGAAATTCCCCGAGTTGCTTGGGCAAGTCAAGTTTCTATTGGACAGATTCGGCACCGGTAAATCGGCGTTGATCGAATACAAGTGAGACTTCTATGAGTTATTGGCTGGTACTAAAAAGCGTGCTTTCTTTACATGCTGGGTATTCCGTCAGAGCGTTGAAAAACAAGCTGAAGTTCCTGGTATTGGTTGGAATAAACTGGTCCGATCTGAAATTATTTCTGTCGCGCATGTCAAATGCGCTGGGAAAGTCTGGACTTGAGAAGCTGGGGACCGACTGTGTCGGTGTTGTTCATTGGCCATACATTAGTAGAAGATGGGACTCCCAGGCCAGGCTTAGCGTATTAGCCTCACATTACGAAGTGGTCACAAAAAGCTGTCCACAGTTTTTGCTTTTCGGGCGCAATGACCGCTTTATCTTGAGTGATTTATCAGAGTGGTCTGCGGGTTGCTCCTTGGTTCTGGATCGTCCCGTATGGTTTATGCGCGAAGGAGAGCTGGTGCTGAACTTGTTTCAGGGAAATTTGCGCGTTGCATCGATAGCCTTCACGTTGTGCTACACCGAGATTGAGCTTTGTATTTTCATCGGTGCAGTTCAAGGGATACACAAAGGGATAGAGAATGATAAGTCCTTGGCAATTTACCGGGAGCTTACAAAAGATTTTGAAGGTCTTCGGCCAAGAAGTTTTTTGATTGAGACTATTAAATACATCTCAATGAATATTGGTGTTGGAAAAATATATGCGGTAGGGGATGGGTATCGCCATCATCGTCATCCGTATTTCGGCGGTGAAAAAGCTCAAGAGCTTGCGGCAAATTATGATTCGATCTGGTTGGAGCATGGGGCGACACCTTCAGAGCGCGAAGACTTTTTTGAGATTCCCATGGCTTCATCCAGGAAGCCGCTTGACTCTATTCCTTCAAAAAAGCGCGCCATGTACCGCAGGCGCTATGAGCATCTAGATGACACATTTAGAGCAATAGATAAGGTGTTGAAAGGCCGCTATTTAGCACATTGACGTTCGTGATCACCGTACGACTGTGGGTTTGCCTGCAGTCATAATTCACCGCCACGACATCGAAGCTTGGTTCCTATGCGTATCGCTTATTTCATCAATCAATACCCCAGGGTCAGCCATAGCTTCATCCGCCGCGAGATTCTGGCGTTAGAACGCCAGTGCTTGGAAGTGCAGCGCATTGCGCTGCGTGGCTGGGATGCCGAATTGGTGGATGCTGAGGACGTGTCGGAACGCGATAAAACCCTTTATGTGCTCCAGGGTGGAGTCAAAGACCTGTTGGTGCCTGTGTTCCAGGTGCTGCGCGCCAAGCCGCGGCGCTTTTTATCGGCGCTGTGGTTGGCGTTACGCATGGGCCGACATGCCGATCGCCCCTTGCCGTACCATTTGGTCTATTTGTTCGAGGCTTGCCGCTTGCTGTCTTGGTTAGAGGCATTCGGTGCCGAGCATGTGCATGCGCATTTCGGCACTAACTCAACCGAAGTAGTGATGCTGGCCAATGCTCTTGGCGGGCCCGCCTATAGCTTTACCGTGCACGGTCCTGAAGAGTTCGACAAACCGCAGTTTATTCATTTGGGCGAGAAAGTTCAGCGCTCATTTTTTGTCGTGGCCGTCAGCTCTTATGGGCGCAGCCAGCTGTTTCGCTGGGTGCCTCATGCGCACTGGGCAAAAGTCAAATTGGTGCATTGTGGCCTGGAACGAGCCTTTCACGACGTGCCGGCAGTTGCTTTACCGGCTGCCCCCCGGTTGGTTTGTGTGGGGCGCTTGAGTGAACAAAAGGGTCAATTGTTGTTACTGGAGGCCGCCCGTATTCTGGCAGCGCAATCCGTAGCGTTTGAAATAGTGCTGGCCGGCGATGGGGAACTGCGTGAGGAAATTGAAGCCCTGATTGCGCAGCATGGTTTAGAGGCTCAGGTTCGTATCACCGGCTGGATTAGCAGCGCGCAGGTGCGTGAGGAAATTCTTGCGGCGCGGGCCATGGTGCTGCCGAGTTTCGCCGAGGGCTTGCCTGTTGTCATCATGGAAGCCATGGCCCTGCGCCGGCCCGTACTCACGACTTATGTGGCAGGCATTCCAGAGTTGGTGCGCCAGGGTGAGAACGGTTGGTTGTTTCCCGCGGGCGCGGTAGAGGACTTGGCGGCAGCGCTGGCAGACTGCCTCGCGCAACCTGTCGAAGTGTTGCAGCGCATGGGCGAGGCCGCTTATCAGCGAGTGCTGGAGCGGCACGATATTGATACCGAAGCGACCAAATTGGCGAAACTGTTTAAGGATCGAACATGATCACATTTTTCAGTTGGCTGTTCTGTGCACTGCTGCTACTCATCCTGTTGCCGGTGCTGGTGCTGTTCATCCAGGTGTTGCTGGCCTGCCTGACTGTGCGATCGCCTGCGTCGAAACAAGGATCGCGGCCGCGAGTGGCGGTGTTGGTGCCTGCACACAATGAATCATCGATCATCGTCGCAACGTTAAATAGTATTCGGCCGCAGTTGCTTGCTGGCGATCGCCTGTTGGTGGTGGCGGACAACTGCACTGACGACACAGCCGAGCACGCCCGCGCTTCGGGCGCCGAGGTGGTGGAGCGCAGCAATGATCAGCAGCGCGGCAAGGGCTATGCGCTGGACTTTGGCGTGCGTCATTTGACGAGCAGTGCGCCGGACGTCCTCATCATTGTTGATGCCGACTGCCAGGTGGTCGAGGGTTCTATTGAAAGGCTGGCAGTGCGTTGCATCGAATCAGGGCGGCCTACTCAATCACTTAATCTGATGCGTGCACCAGAAGGCGCCGGGCTAAAAGTGCGGCTTGCCGAGTTTGCCTGGTGTGTGAAGAACCTGGTGCGGCCCAAAGGGTGGGCTCGGCTTGGCTTGCCCTGTCAGTTAATGGGCACAGGCATGGCGTTCGTTTGGCGGGATCTGCCTTTAATCAATTTGGCCAGTGGGCACATCGTCGAAGATCTGAAGATGGGCCTGGATTTCTGCCGAAGCGGCAAACCACCTTTATTTTGCCCAGACGCTTTGGTGACCAGTTATTTTCCACGCAGTGATGAAGGTTTAAGGACCCAGCGAACGCGTTGGGAACATGGTCACCTGGGGGTACTTCTCGGTGATACGCCAAAGTTGATCGTGGAGTCTATTAGTGGGGGCAACTGGAGTCTTTTGGCTATGACGCTGGATTTGTTGGTTCCGCCGTTGGCCTTACTGACCCTGATACTGGGAGCGGCGTTTAGCCTGTCCTGGTTGGTGTTTGTGCTCTTTGGCGTCCTGGCGCCCTCCTTGATAGCTTCTGCCGGGCTGGGCATCTTGGGTGTGACCGTCTTGCTGGCATGGAGCCAATTTGGTCGCGGGATCATATCTTTTTCTACTTTATTGTATGCGCCGTTCTACGCGTTGAAAAAAATACCCCTATACCTGGGATTTTTAATGAAGCGCCAGGTTAAGTGGGTGCGTTCGAAGCGAGATGACACGTGATGCGTGCTCTGACCTGGCAGGACAACTGGAAAACGATTGTCTCGAAACTGAGGCTGGTCAGCGATGTTGGCGATCAACAGGATTTGATTGATGATTTATCCAGATTTGACGTAACAACAGTGCTTGGATTCGTCAACGCGCACGCCATGAACCTGGTAGCAGCTAACAATCAATACTACGAGGCGTTGTCATCTGCTGACGTTTTACTGCGAGACGGCTCCGGCATGGCCATGCTGTTTCGTCGTCTTGGAATGGCGCCGGGGTTAAACATGAATGGCACGGATTTTATTCCCAAACTGTTGGCCGCGTTCAAAGGACGACGCGTGGCATTTTGGGGCACTGAAGAGGCTTTTCTAGCTAATGCGGCGAAACGAAGTGATGCGCTATTTGCGGTAAATGTAGTGTCTGCGCACCATGGTTTTGCGGAAGCGGATACCTATGTAAACCTTGCCAGGCTCTGGCAGCCAGAATTGGTTGTGCTGGGAATGGGCATGCCCAAACAAGAGGTCGTAGCGACCAGGCTAGCCGCCAGCGGTGTGCCATGTCTGATTGTCTGCGGTGGGGCTATCCTCGACTTTCTGGGCGGCAAAGTTGATCGGGCGCCGAAATGGGTGCGTCGTCTCGGTTGTGAATGGGTGTTCAGGCTGATACAGGAGCCAAAACGATTATTCAGTCGCTATCTGGTTGGCAATCCGATGTTCTTGCTTCGCATGCTGATCTACAGAGGGGCAACTCCTTAGCGAGTGCTCTCACTTGCCCTTGGGGCACATTACCTTTTGGCCCACGATCGGCCGCAAAAATCGGGGCCATAAAAAAAACGCCGCTGGCGCCACAACGATCTTGCATAACCCCAACTTGGCATCTTTACTCCATTGAGGATTACCGATCTGCTGGACATATTAGAAGCAATTTTGTCAGTTTGGTGACAGTCAGACAGTGTCAGATAATTTTGGCCTTATTAAGATAGTTACGAATTTCTCGCAAGAAAAAACGTGGTGTAGCGTTAAGAGATGGCAGATCATACAAACGTGCCAGCAAAGGTGTACTGCGGGTCTTAAGGGCGAGCCTGGCAATTCAGCTTTTGTTTCGAATGACTATCCTGTTGATTTTAAAGCTTAAATAAAATTCACTTAACTTGCGCCGTTGAACAGATGAAAAAATATGTAGCAATACTGATGCGTAAGCTAATATCTCCTTCAATGCGATTTGAGCTAAGCAAATCACTCGCTGAGCTATATGAATTACTCGCGCGAACATGTTTTTGGCGCTGGGAAATTGTCAGGCTCAGACTTCGGGAAGACAGTTTTTACGATATTCTCTATGTTGGTCGTAAATCACGACGGGAATTTGTGCAAGTTCTCTTGGGTGCCGACCCTCAAGTGGTCGATAGAAAATTAAAATCAGATAAATCAAGGCACTCGGTGCTAGTGAGTGAAATGCCGACCTTGGGCGCGTTGCATATACCTCAGTCTCTGAGTGCAGTCGTGCCCTTGGGCAGGCCAATAGAGGACATTACCGCAAGATACAATACAGAGCTGCGGCGAAATCTGCGTAAAAACCGACTGCGTTATCGCATGAAGCAAGCATTGAACGATGACGAGATTGAAAGAGCAGATCGGGAAATGCTTCAACCTTATGCCAGAGCCCGGCATGGCGCAGCGGCCTCTCAGATTGAATCGCATGAGGTTCAAAGGGTGGCAAAAAATTTCGGGCGACTCGACCTGGTAATGCTGGAAGACGAGGTAGTGGCCTGCCATCTGGGGTGCACCATTACCCGAGGGGAAAGGCGCTACTGGAGCACGATCCGCTTCGGCTATCCGGATGCAGTGTTTTCAGATGCAAAAAAATTGCGTGAAATCAACTCTATAACTACGTTCATGGCACTTGAGTGGGCGATAGAAAACGGTTTTGACTATTACGATATCGGTACGTGTCTGGCGCGTCCGGATGATGGGCTCCTCGAGTGGAAAAGAAGGCGTGGAGGGGATGTCGATACGCTGGGCAATCATGGCTATTTGTTTGTACGACTGCCGAAAGAGGGCGTAGCGCAATTTCTTTGGGAAACACCATTATTTGCTGTCGAAGGTAAAAAATTGACACTTCATCTTGGACTGCCCGAGGGTCGGACTGATGAGGAAGTTACGAATCGATATCGTGAAATGGGCTTCGGTGGACTCTCAAAAGTATATCTTCATTGCGCTAAAGAACCCGGAGCTATGCTTCTCGACACCTTGCGCAGTCGCTACAATCATTTAAAGGCCCCTCCTATCATAAAAAGTATCATATCCGGGTAAATGTATTTTTTGCTTTTGAGAGGTGGAGTTTTACGTGATGGGCTATAAACTAAGTTTCTGTGTGTTTACCTCAGGGTGGAGGTTAATATGTCGAGCACCGATACATTGGCGAATAGCAGTCAGTCGAGGTGGAGTCTTGTTGCGTACAAACATATTCTAAAAGCACGATTTACACGAAAACCGCCATTGACCTTGCAAAGTGTGGCCGTCAAGACTTGGGAAATTGCTCCTGGCGAAACCTCAATTGCTCCGCCTGCTTTTTTCCTGCCCAATCAGCTCGAACGCGTGACGGGATGGGCAGGCGATTTGTTTTATCCCTTCGAACATCCCCGTCGAACAATGGAGGGCGTAGGCAGTTTTGAACATGGCCCAACGCACGGCTACCTGCTTAAAGATGTATGGTTAATTGATGGTGCTATCTATAAAGACGATGCCAAATCATGGTTGTCGCCAAGATCACAATGGCTGCCAAGAGTTCGCGTAGAAAACGAAATTGATCGCGGAGCGATCTATTGCACGGCGGGCGGGAATAAATGGTTCGGCTCATGGTTGATGGATGATTGTATAACTTACCCTATGGCATGCGAAGAGGGTATTCCAGTTACCACGGCACTGCCCGCCAACCTCGTTTCTACCGCCAAGACCGGCATTCTTCACGCCCCCGGTTATGAAGACTGGCTGGGTATGACGCCGGTTCGTCTACGTAACGCATTTTTTCGTGAGCTCGTGATCTTTGACGATCTAAGTCAAAATCGACATAAGCACTTTCGCTTTCGTGCGATGGGTGAAAGGTTGCTGTCGCACGTAAAATATAATTCCCATCCTGGCGTGTTTGTTCTGCGCGGCAACAAGGGTGAATTGCGCTTGTTACGAAATGAAATGGAACTAGCTGAACATCTGCGTGACCGCAGAGGATTTCGCATTATCGATCCCGCAAGGTCTGATGTTGCTACCATCGTCGCGGCCTGTGCCGGTGCAAGAGTCGTGGTAGGGATCGAGGGTAGTCACCTCATACACGGTGTTAACCTACTACCGCTTGGTGGTTCGCTGCTGGTATTGCAGCCTCCCAATCGGTTCCTCTGCTTTTTCAAATATCTAACGGATCGCGATCATCAAAACTTTGGTTTTGTAGTGGGCACACCCGATGGCGACGGTTTTAGAATCGACGCCGATGAGGTTGAGCGCACCCTGGATCTATTTCCGGTCGACACTTTTGTAGGCTGATCAAGTAGGTGAAGGGGTCGTAACTTCTATAGCGCCCCTCGGAATCGACTAGTAGGCATGCTTGCCGGAGAAGACAAGCAAAGTGCGCAGAAGAATGACGAAATCGAGCCAGAGCGACCAGTTGTTGATGTATTCAATGTCCGAATCAACCCGCCGAATCATCTGTTCTATATCTCTCGTTTCACCGCGAAAGCCACGCACTTGAGCCAGGCCTGTGATCCCTGGCTTGATGTTGTGACGGGCAAAATAGTCCGAGATGTCGGGTGAGTACTGCGCATCGTGCGCAATGGCGTGGGGGCGCGGCCCCACCAGGGACATTTCCCCCATCAACACGTTGAACAACTGCGGCAGTTCATCCAGGCTTGTTTTGCGAATAAAGGCGCCCACCCTGGTAGTGCGCGGATCGTTCTTTTCAGCCTGTTTGACGATGCCATCTTCCGGTTGATGGACGACCATGCTTCGGAATTTCCAGATACGGAACGAGTCGCCACTCCACCCCATGCGTTTTTGTCGAAAGAACACCGGCCCAGGGCTGTCGAGCTTGATGGCAATGGCGACTACCGCCAGCAACGGTGCTGCAATCAGCAAGATGAGAAAGGCCAGGACTCTATCTTCAAGGTTCTTCAGAAGCAGCCGCATCCCCATCAGCGGAGTTTCAGAAAGGGTCAGCACGGGAATCCCGGCAATTTCACGTACGCTGTGATTGATCAAGCGCAGTGAAAAAATATCCGGCACCCAGTTTACGGCGATGTGTTTATCAAACAGCTTTAAATAAACGTCTTTGATAACCTTTGAACCATCCAGAGGCGTAACGAAATAGACGGTACGAATGGAGTGCTGAACAACTAGTTCATGTAGGTCGGAGATATGGCCCAGTATTTTTAAGCGATGTGGATTCTTTGAACCATCTTCCACATGATCCTCATCCGTCCCGATCAACACTGCCCCAACCACCTGTTCACTCAGCCAGGGGTTATTGCTGATTTTCTGGTGAAGGAAGTTGGCCAGCTCTCCCTTGCCGATAATAAGTGCGTTGTTCCTATGAGTCGGATGGGCCAGGAACTTTTTCTGGACTTCGCGTGTTGCGAGGTGCAAAAGCAACTGCGCGAAATACCCGATAACAAACAACTCACCCACCAACAAACGTGAGTATTGCTCACTTTGTTTGGTGAGAAAGGCAATGGCAACAAGAAAACAAAAAACGGCCGTCCATGCCTTGAGAAGCTTAAAAGTTTTGACAGCGAAGCCGACATTGCTTCGGTAAATAGCATAGTGATCGTATACGACGGCCAACGCCCCCAGTAGCAACAGGACCATGATGACATAGGCCTGCGATATGAAGCCGATGTGATAGTTGATCAGGTACCACGCGACACCGGTCACTGCGACAGCATCGAGACCAGCCTGAATAACGATACTGGTACTGCTTCTTCTCTGAAGAACGGAACGACTAGTATTGGGCTCAAAAATCATATTTAGATCCTCGCGCTCAATGATGTCGCGCTTCAGTCAAAACTGGCCTCGCTAGAGACCGTTTGCGCCCGCGTTACCGCCAAGCCACTCCTGCTTGTGGTAAGCCACCGACCACCAAATTGAGAGATTTCGCACTGCTTGTTGCAGTTGTTTTATCTTGTTTGGATCAATGTCGGCACATAAGACGCGATGTCCGACATCGGCCAGTGCCGCTGCTTGTATCAGGCCAACATAGCCCGTACCAAATACGCTCACGTCCATATTGGCGTGCCTCGTAAGACGGTTGAAATAACGAAAGTAGAACTCTCAAAAAGGGTATAGCCCAGCGTCGGGAAAGCGTGTCAGCAAAATGACACTCTGTCGTATTAGGGATTTCCAACTGTTTGGGGCTAAATGCCATCAAGTGCTTGTTCGTGTTCGATTTGTCGCGGATTTGAAGGGATTGCAAAGTTTTAAAGAAATCGATGGACGGTCTTGTGCCAAAAAAATCGGGGTAATTTCCTCGTAAAAGTGTCATTTTCGAATCAACGTTTTTTTGACGCGTACTAAAAAGTCCGACAATTCTCGCGCATGGATGAGGCGGAGCTAGTGTCAAAAAAAGGCCGACAATCTATTGGCCAATGGCGCCGGAAAGATAACGATTCGATATATCAAATAACTTTTTTTAATTATTTATTTGCTTAAAAGTTACGACTATTACGTCGAACGTTTGAGTGGAATGGGCATCGGTTTTCCGGTGCTGCTGTTCGGGGCATGTTTATCGCGCTGACGATGGCGCTGTTTATGACGGCGTACATTCGTCAGACGTTGATCCGACAACTGTTCGCCCTGGTGGGCAGCGCGTTGAATATCCTGGTCACTACAACATCTTCCCGACGCTGTTGCAGTTGATGGGGTATGACCTGACGGGGGTTGAGGCGGTGTATGGCAAGCCACTGAGTGTGCCGACGGCCGACGCATTCACGTTTAACTACCGGTTCAATGCGCGGCTGGGGGCGAAGCCGCAGTGGAAGCATACTGATTTGAAGAGCATTGTGACGCCTTCGCAGTCGCCGGCGAGTGTGGCGGCGGGGCAGTGACATTTCTGTTGTCTGATCGGGCCCCTTCGCGGGCAAGCCCGCGCCTACAGGGATCGGGTTGTGAGGGTTGATCCGAAGGCAACGCATCTGTTTAGGCCGCTATCCTTGCTTCACGCTTCTTAAACGGGTTTACCCATGCTTCAGGTCCAAGGCGTCTTCAAAAGTTACGCTACCCCGCAAGGTCCGCTGCCGGTGCTGCAAGGCGTCGACCTGACGCTCAAACCCGGCAGCAGCCTGGCGCTGATGGGCGAGTCGGGCAGCGGCAAAAGCACCTTGCTGCACCTGATTGCCGGGCTCGACAAAGTCGACCAGGGCAGCATCCGCAGCGGTGAACATCGGCTGGAGCAGATGAGCGAAGGGCAACTGGCCAACTGGCGGCGCACCGAAATCGGCCTGGTGTTTCAGCAGTTCAATCTGATCGGCAGTTTGCGGGTCGAGGACAATCTGGCCTTTCAGGCGCGGTTAGCGGGGCGCCATGATCCGCGCTGGCAGGCGCATCTGGTGCAGCGCCTGGGCTTGAGTGATTTACTGCGACGCTATCCGGAGCAACTGTCCGGCGGCCAACAGCAGCGAGTCGCATTGGGCCGCGCGCTGGCGTCAAAGCCGAAACTTCTGCTGGCCGACGAACCCACCGGCAGCCTCGATGAAGCCACCAGCGACGAGGTGCTGAAGCTGCTCCTGGAATTGCTCGACGACACACCCACCACGTTGTTGATGGTCACTCACAGTCCACGGGTTGCCGCGCGGCTGGCGGAAAAAGTGGTGTTGCACGGTGGTCGTCTGGCTGGCACGGACGAGCGCTGAGGTGCGGGTTTTTCGCGAGACGTTACGGGCGCTGCTCAGTCATTGGCGGCAGCACCCGGTGCAGTTTTTCAGCGTGCTGACCGGGCTCTGGCTCGCCACCAGTTTGCTCACCGGCGTACAGGCATTGAACAGCCAGGCGCGGGAAAGCTATGCCCGAGCCAGTCAGTTGATCGGCGGCGAACCGCAGGCCAGCCTAAGTGCGCCCGGTGGCGGGACGTTTTCTCAGGCGTTATTTGTCGACTTGCGTCGAGCCGGTTGGCCGGTGTCGCCGGTGCTGCAAGGTCGAGTCATCCTCAAGGGGCATGAAGAGCAACGCTTGCAGCTGATGGGCATCGAGCCGGTGTCGCTGCCCGCCGGTTCCTCGGTGGCGGGGCAGGCGTTGCCAATCGAGCAGATTGTCGAGTTCTTCAGTGCGCCGGGCAGTACCTGGATTTCGCCGCAGACGTTGCAGACTTTGGGGTTGCGCGAAGGTGAACGGCCGACAAGTTTGAGCGGTGTGGCATTACCACCGCTGCACGTTCAAACCGACATGGCCCCTGGTGTGCTGCTGGTGGACATTGGCTTTGCTCAACAGATTTTGGGGTTGCCCGATCAACTGTCGCGCTTGCTGTTGCCGAAGGATTTCAGCGCTCCTTTACCCGACACCTTCAAGGATCAACTCCAGCTCAGGAGCAGCGGCGAGGAGAACAACCTCGCGCGCCTGACCGAGAGCTTTCACCTGAACCTCGACGCCTTGGGTTTTCTGTCATTCGTGGTCGGTTTGTTCATCGTCCACGCGGCCATCGGTCTGGCACTGGAACAACGCCGGGGCCTGCTCAGAACCCTGCGCGCCTGTGGCGTCAGTGCACGAATGCTCATCGCGTGCCTGGCCGTTGAGCTCGGCGGTCTGGCGCTGATGGGCGGCCTCGCCGGGGTAGTCAGCGGCTACCTGTTGGCCAGCGTATTATTGCCGGACGTTGCCGCCAGCCTTCGCGGCTTGTACGGCGCCGAAGTGGCGGGGCAGTTGAACCTCAGCCCGTGGTGGTGGCTCAGCGGTGTCGGCCTGAGTTTGCTCGGTGCATTGCTGGCCGGCGCCAACAGTCTGCTGCGAGCGGCGCGTTTGCCGTTGCTGGCACTGGCTGATCCGCAAGCCTGGCATCAGGCTCATGCGCGGTGGTTGCGGCGCCAGGGTTGGGTCGCGGGGACGGCGGCCGTGATTGCGCTCAGCGCCTTGATCTGGGGCGACAGCCTGGCCAGTGGATTTGTGTTGATGGCGGCGTTATTGCTGGGCGCCGCTCTGGCGCTGCCCGTAGTGCTCAATGCCGTGCTCAACCTCGCATTGCAGCGCAGTCATTCAGTGCTCGGCCAATGGTTTGTCGCCGATTGCCGACAGCAATTGCCGGCCCTGAGCCTGGCCCTGATGGCGCTGCTGTTGGCACTCGCGGCGAACATCGGCGCCGGCAGCATGACCGCCGGTTTTCGCCAGACCTTCAGCAACTGGCTCGAACAGCGCCTGACCGCCGAGCTCTACGTCAATCCGCAAACCCCGGCTCAGTCTCGTGAACTGGACATCTGGCTCAAACAGCAGCCGCAAGTATTGGCGGTACTGCCTAACTGGCAAGTGGCGATCCAGCTGCAAGGCTGGCCGGCGGACGTCTTTGGCGTGATCGATCACCCGAACTATCGCCAGCACTGGCCGTTGCTGGAGGCCTTGGGTGACAACCCGTGGGACCGGCTGGCCAAGGACGACACGCTGATGCTCAGCGAACAACTGGCCCGACGACTGAAGGTGCGCCTCGGCGATCACCTGACCATTCCCACGCCGGGCGGCCCTTGGTCGCCGCGCATCGTCGGGATCTACGCCGATTACGGCAACCCCAAGGGCCACCTTCTGGTCAACGTCAGCCACCTGCTGCGCGGCTGGCCACAGCTGGCGCCCAACCGTTTTAATCTGCGCATTGAGCCGGCATCGATCCCGTCGTTCGTCAGCGCGCTACAGGCACGCTTCGCGCTCGACGACAGCCGCATCGTCGATCAGGCGCGGCTCAAGGGCTGGTCGACGCAAGTCTTCGAACGTACCTTCGCCGCCACCGCAGCGCTCAACAGCCTGACCCTTTGTGTGGCGGGCGTGGCGTTGTTTATCAGCTTGCTGACCCAAAGCCAAAGCCGTCTCGGGCAGCTTGCGCCGTTGTGGGCGCTGGGCGTGACGCGCCGGCAATTGATGCTGCTCAACCTCGGGCAAACCTGGTCGCTGGCGGTGTTGACGCTGGTACTGGCGTTGCCGCTGGGAATCGCGCTGGCGTGGTGCCTGGATGCGGTGATCAACGTCCAGGCGTTCGGCTGGCGCTTGCCTTTGCGCGTGTTTCCGCTGCAATTGTTGCAGTTGATGGGGTTGGCGTTGTTCGCGACGTTACTGGCATCGGCGTGGCCGTTGTACTCGCTGTATCGCACGCAACCGGCGGACCTGCTGAGGACGTTTGCTCATGAGGATTAAGGTCGGATTGCTTTTATTGGTTTTATTGAGCGGCTGCGACAACTCCGCACCTGTCGAGAAAGGCTTCGCCGGTCTCGGGGGCGAAGCGGCCGCGTTTACACCGGTGGTGCCGGGCCGGGTCTTCAGCTTCCCGGCGGATCACGGGCCCCATGACGGTTTTCGCATCGAGTGGTGGTACGTCACCGCCAACCTCAAGGACGCGCAGGGCCAAGAATTCGGCGTGCAATGGACGTTGTTTCGCAGCGCCTTGAAAGCAGCGCCCGAAGTTGCGGGCTGGGCCAATCAGACGATCTGGCTGGGGCACGCGGCCGTGACCTCAGCGACGGTGCATCACGCGGCCGAACGCTACGCCCGTGGCGGCGTCGGTCAGGCGGGCGTGAGCGTGGCGCCGTTCAATGCGTGGATCGATGATTGGCATTTCAGCAGCCAGGGGGCTGATCCATTAGCGGATGTTCAACTCAGTGCGCGGGACAAGGCTTTCGGATACCAACTGCGGCTAACGTCCTCGCGCCCGCTGGTGCTTCAGGGCGACAAAGGTTTCAGCCAGAAATCCGAACAGGGCCAGGCGTCGTACTATTACAGCCAGCCGTTTTTTCAGGCCAGTGGCTCGCTGGACATCGACGGTAAAACCTATCAAGTCAGCGGCCCGGCCTGGCTCGATCGCGAATGGAGCAGCCAACCGCTGACCGCCAACCAGACCGGTTGGGACTGGTTTTCCCTGCACCTGGACAGCGGCGAACAGGTGATGCTCTACCGCATGCGCAACAAGCTCGGCGAGCCTTACCTCACCGGCACCTGGATCGACGCCCAGGGGCAGACTCAACCACTGCATGCCGACGACATCCGCCTCACACCGCAAGACACGGCCAAGGTCGCTGGCCGTCAGATGCCCGTGCGCTGGTCAATCAAAATCCCCGGCAAGCACCTCGATATCACCCTTGACGCTCTCAACCCCAACGCCTGGATGGATTTGCGCATTCCATATTGGGAAGGGCCGGTGCAACTAAGCGGCAGCCATGCGGGGCAGGGTTATCTGGAAATGACCGGTTACTGAGGGCGAAGTCGAGCGCTGTGCCTCACCGAGTTGATCTGGCGCAAGGAAAGCAGCAAAAACACGGACAGCGGCGAATCCACCGCGCAAGAAACTGCGAACACTCCCTGAAGAACGTCTATGCTCATTGGCACACATCGCGCTGACGCCTGAGCCAGAGCGGTCTGCTGTCATTTACTACCAAGGAATGTATTGCCTATGAAACTCCACGCACTGACCAAAGCCATCACCCTCGCTACATTGCTGTCTGCTGTCAGCCTTGGCGCCATGGCCGAGGAGATTCCGTTGTCTGCTGACGTGGTAGCGGATCAGATGACCGCGACAGTTGTCTCGGTCGATGCCGCAAGCCATCAAGTCGTCCTTAAAGGGCCTGAAGGTAATGAGGCTACTATCCAACTGACTGACGAGGCGAAAAACCTTGGCAAATTGAAAGCTGGCGATCTGGTCGACATCCAAGTGGCTCACGCCGTCGTATTCGCCCTCGATACCGATGTCGACAAGGGCCTGCCAGGCGCCGCTGAACGCACCGGCGAAGCTCGCGCGGCTCCGGGTAGCTCCAAACCGGGCGGCGAAGCTTACCGTCAGGTCCAGGTTCAGCTGAAAATCACCCACATCGACCTGAAGAAACATCAGGTAACCTTCGAAGGTCCGAAGGGTAATAAAAAAACTGTTGATGTCGTAAAACCAGAAATTCAAGCCAAACTCAAAGACTTGAAAGTTGGGCAAAGCGTTGTCGTCACGTACACCGACGTACTGAAAGTGACCACTAAATCCAAAAGCTGAGGATTGACTGTATAGACTGATTGTTCTTGTATAGTTTTTTTGTACAAGAACAATCAGCGTTAATGTTCTGGTTGGTGAGTTTTGGTGCAGGCTGAATAGTATTTCGATCGTCATTCACTTAAACATTATGTATATAAAATTTCATGTTCGTCTCGCGGACATATTTGCAAACTTCTATTAAAATTCCCTCGTTCGCCCAGTGTCAGGGCTCTTTACCAGTGCATGGATTGCCGAGGCCATTGCACTGGGCGGACTCCTTATAGAAGGGCTGACAGCGAATACACAAAAACGGGCGATCGTAGGATCGCCCGTTTTTTTATTCAGCTTGTGCCTGTAAGCGTCGGCCGATAACGTCCAGCAAGTCGCAGCCGTCGCGTAGTGGAATTGCAATTACCCGGGCGAAGTCCTGAAGTAGCGCGTTGTCGCCCTTGAGCGAATCACCCAAGGATAGAGTTTCCACCAGTTGAGTCACGCTGCGGATTCGGTATGCCGCCGTGTCGTGCAACACGTCGAGGGGCGCTTCCGTATCAACCAGCAGGGAAGGGATCAGGCAATCGATGCCGGTGATGGGCATGTATCGAGCCATGGTTGAACCTCCTTCTCTCAAGATTGGGTGCTTTGTGGGGCTTCGGATGCGTCGCCAAGAGGGTCGAGATTGTCCAGCGCACGGTTCACCAATAATTCACCCACTACCGCCAGTTGCTGGATTGATAGCGCGAGGCTGCGGTGTGAACCTTCGAGTTCGCAGGCCAGGTCGGTGGTCAGGACGTTGAGAGAACCGAGGGTTTCGCAGGCGTGGCTTAGCAGGGTTTCGGTATCGATGTTGGGGAGGATGGTGAAGACGTGGCTGATGGGGTCTGGGGTGTTCGGATCTCGGAGGCGGGCGCTGACGGTGCGTTGGGTTGCTTGGCTGAGATCGATTGGGCCGAGGGAATCGGGAGGACATTTTTTCATGGTGAAGCTCCTGTAGGGACGGAGCCGCAAAGCGGCATTTGCATGCCTTGATCGTGTTCAGTCTGTCAAAACCGGTCGCTGAGGTTGCAGCGGCTGGGGGAGGTTATCTGGGGGAGTGGGGGGTTACAAGTTCATGGAGGTCGATAGGGGTTGTGGGAAATTTCTGAAGCATGGATTCATGGAGCAAAAAGTAGAACTTGCTGATTTTTTTCACGACCGTATTTGTTGTTTAAGAAGGCTATATGTTTGGACTTTTAAAAAAGCTATTGTGTTCTGATGGAGCTTTTTCCCAGTTGTCGAGTAACTGATTGTCAAATTCTTCGAATCCTACTTATGTCGACATGTATATAGCTAGATGTCAAAATTCCTGTGCTTAATCGAAATCTGAAAGTATACGATTCACCTTGCTTAACGTTTTTTGTGATTACCAAAGATCTACTCTTGCGCATTTGAATTCAATGACGTTTCCATTCTCTAAGCCGCCTGGTAGGAGGTCGTCGATGATCATGCAGATGTCGCCAACGGCAATTATTTGATTTTTAATGTCGACTATTTTTGCGACGACTTTGCGCTCAAGCTTTTCGTTGTTTGTGCTCCATATCCCCAGTAGGAATTTGTCACTGATCATTGCATTTTTTATGGAGAATACGTGGAGCGGTTCAGTTAACTGCTGGCCAACCTTGGCACTGCAAGGCTGAGAAAAGACGACACATTTAAAGTGGCCGTCACTGATTTCAACCTCAGCTTCTTCGGCCTCACTTGAAATCCATTTTATGCTTTCAATTATCATGCTTTATCACTTGTGATCAAAAGGAGCAGCTTCGTTTGCTTTTGTTGAAAATAAATCCGTCGCCTTTGTTTTCTGGAAAAAATTTTGTCCCCTTTATTATTTTGCTGCTGACTCGGCTTTTGCGAGTAGGTTTGTGAGTTCTGCTTCGACTTCGTCAGTCGGAATCGTTTTTAAAATGTTGCGGATGAAAAGTGCGTATTTTTTTTCTATTGGTACTTCAGCCCAGTCGAGTTCGTAAATGGCTATAATTTTTACATCTTTATAGCTGGAGTCGGAAAGTAATAGTTTCAGTATTTTTGTTGCGTGGTCTGTCCTCTCCTAACGATACAGCGCAACGCTGCTGCCAGTATTCTGGTTTATGGAGTACCTCTCGTTCTAATTGCTCCCATTGCTGATCTTTGAAATCAATTAAAACTGATTTTGCTACTAGTTCGGGGCTGTATTCAGT
>NZ_JBFUIH010000018.1:0-109530 GCF_056401975.1 Pseudomonas sp. P4_C8
GAAAGCTTCACGCGATTTGAGGCGTTCTTCATAAAGCACCTGGCCCAGAGCGTCTTCGCCTGCGACCTGAAAGACCTGCTTGGCAAGATCGACCGCCACTGTCGTACAGGCCGACACATCGGTTGAAGACAGGGACTGTTTAAGCGTCGTATTCTTTTTCATGGACTCGCCCTCGCTGCCGTTGGCTTCTTAGACTGCCACCGTGGCGCATTGACGCCTCGGCGTGGGCGAGTCCATCCAATTACAGGGTTATGTGTTCACAGGCCTTCCGTGAGCACCTTGGAGAGCATGTCCACGAAGAAGTCCACGCTCTGCCGCGAGGTCACCATCGGTGGTTTGATTTTGAGAACGTTGAGGAAGTCGCCGGTCGGCTGCATGAAAATCCCCAGCTCTCGCAGGCGATCACACAGCGCGGTGGTTTCTTCGGTCGCCGGTTCCAGGGTGTCGCGGTTGCGGATCAATTCGACACCCAGATAGAAGCCAGAGCCGTGCACCGCGCCCACCAGCGGATGAATATCGATCAGCGCTTCCAGTCGCTCCTTGAAATACCCGCCCACCACCTGAGCGTTTTCCCAGAGCTTTTCCTCTTCCATTACGTCCAGCACCGCCATGCCGATCTGGCAGCTGACCGGACTGCCGCCCGCCGACGAGAAGAAATAACCTTCGGCCTCCAGCGCTTCGGCGATTTCCCGCCGCGTGATCACCGCGCCCAACGGCTGGCCGTTGCCCATGCCTTTGGCCATGGTGATGATGTCCGGCACCACGCCCTGCTCTTCAAAGCCCCAGAAGAAATGCCCCATGCGCCCGTAACCAACCTGCACTTCGTCGGCGATGCACACGCCACCCTGCGCGCGAACCATCGCGTAGACCTGCTGCAAATATCCCGGTGGCAACGAGATCCCACCGGCATTGCCGTACACCGGCTCGCAAATGAAACCCGCCAACTGACGCTTTTGCCCGGCAATTTTCGCCAGGTTGTGCTCGACGCTGCGCACGTAGTCCGGTGCACTGTCCGGGCCACGGAATTCGCCGCGATACGTGTTCGGCGCAATGACCGGATGCACCCAGTCAGGACGGCTGCTCAAGGCCTTGGGATTGTCGGCAATCGATGTCGACACCGCATCGGCGCCGACGGTCCAGCCGTGATAGGCCTCAAGCACACTGAGCATGTCGCGCCCGCCGCTGTAAGCCCATGCCAGGCGAATCGCCAGATCGTTGGCCTCGCTGCCGCTGTTGACCAGGAATACGCGGTCCATGGAGTCCGGCGCCAACTTCAGCAAGCGTTCGGAAAACTCGGCAACCGCCGCATAGTTGAAGCGCGAGTTGGTGTTGAGCAGCGACCACTGACGACTGGCGACCGCCGCCATGCGCGGATGTCCGTGGCCGAGTACCGCGACGTTATTGAGCATGTCGAGGTAGGAGCGGCCCTGCATGTCGATCAGGTGGTTGCGCCAGCCGCGTTCGATACGCGGCGGGTCGACGTAATAGTGCTTCTGCGTACGGGCGAAACTGGCACTGCGCCGTGCCAGCAATGTCTGTGAGTCCAGCTCTTCTTCAGCATCACAGGCCAGTCCCAGCAATGTTGCCGGCGACGGGCACAAGGCTTGCCAGGCCAAGGCGCGCGAAGGTGTACAAAACATCGGAGCATTGAAAGCCGTGCCTCGGCACAACTGCACGATCAGCGGCCCGCTGACCGAGCCCAGCACCTGGCCTTTGACCAGCGCTGCGCCCGCGTGCAGTGAAGGGGTCACGCCCCACAGTCGTACGCTCAGTTGCGGACCGTCGAGTTGCAGCACGCCCGCCGCTGGCTGATGAACCACACCGGCAAACGGTGATTCGACCGCCGTGCCGTGGGGTACTCGCAACTCGACGTGCAACGGACAGGTGTCGGGCTCGTCGGCACTATCTGGTCGAGTCCGCGACAATCGGTATTGCCCATATCGACTGGCTGCCAGACCGTGAGTCTGCGCAGCTTGCGTCAGCAACTGCTGATCGATCCCTTCCTGCTCCCAGTTACCCGCCTCGAAATGCGGGCTGAGGACACCCAGATCAATCAAGGCAAACTCACGTCCCACAAGGCTCGGCAGCAACGGTGCGAAACCTTCACTGCCAATGCTCGGCAGGCTCTGGCCAACCGACGTCAGAATGGCCGCTTCCATCAATTCCAGCGGCACCGACGTGGCCACGCGGAAAATTTCCCACTCATGGGTGAGGTTGTCGCGGCTGTATTGGTTGCCCGGATCAATGCTGACCTGCTGCTCGCCGCTGAGCACCAACACCGCCGCACGCGCGACGATCAACGGCCAGAGCGCCAGCAGTTCTGCAGGCTGCAAAGGGTTGACCGCGTGATAGGCCTCAATCGCCGGCAAAATGTAGAACGGATCGCTGTTGGCGTGATGCAGTAACGCCGCGCAGGTCACCGAAAGATCGGTGATGCGCCAGGTGCGGACCAGGTCGCCGAAATCAATCACGCCCTGCAATTGCCATTGACGTTGCAAGTCGCGCTGCCAGACCACGTTGTCGTCAGTGATGTCCATGTGAATGGCCTGCACCGGCAACCTATCCACCAGCGGTTGCAAGTGACGTTCGGCACGTTCGGCGGCAACGGCGATCAACCTGCGTTGCGCGTCATCCTTGATGACCGGCAGCAAATGGCCGATCAATGCGTTGGCGTGACGGGCATCCCACTGCAACGTGCGCACAAGGCCCGGATGGTCAAAAACGGCCAGCGCCAGGTCCATTTCGCCGCACAGCTGACCGAAACCGGCGACCACGGCTCCCGGCAGGTGATCGAGGTGGGTGAGCGACTGACCTTCGATGTAGTCGAGCAGACGCACGTGCACCGATTGCCCCACGACTTCCAGCGTGAGCAGATCAGCACCGTTTTTGGCGGAGATCACTCGCGGCACCTTCACGCCAGAGTGCTCGCCCAGATGCTTGAGCCCCGCGTGCTGGGCTTGCAGCTCCAGCGCCGCATAATCACCACGGCAGATTTTCAGGACGAAACGCCCCTGGTCGCTATCGACGCGAAAGTTGAGATCCTGCTGGCTGCCAAGAGCCTGCAACTTCCCGCTCAGCCCGTAATGCCCTTCCAGCAGCTCAAGCGCTTGCTGCGCAGACACTTGCGGGCTGGGCAAACTGGCGCGGTGAATCAACGTGGCGAGCGGCATACAGCGACCTCTGAAATGTTATTAGGCGCTTATATCGCCACTGCATCGGTCGATAATCAACCCCCCGTTGACGCTGTAAATCCCAAATACGACCAACAACCCTCTTGCACCACCCCGCTCCTGCCGACAAGCTATGCTCATTCGTTCTATCGTCTTACGGAAAAAGGCTGGCCAACATGCGTATTCTCATCACCGGCGGTGCCGGTTTCATTGGCTCTGCCTTAATTCGTCACCTGATCCGGCACACTGAGCACGAAGTGCTCAACCTGGACAAATTGACCTACGCCGGCAATCTTGAATCGTTGACCAGCATTGCCACCGACACCCGCTATGAATTCGTGCAAGCCGATATCGTCGACCAGGCGACCGTGAGCGCAATCCTGGCGCGCTTCCAGCCGCACGCGATCATGCACCTGGCGGCCGAATCCCATGTTGACCGCTCCATCGACGGTCCGTCGGATTTCATTCAAACCAACATCGTCGGCACCTATAGCCTGCTGGAAGCGACCCGCGCCTACTGGCAGACCTTGGCCGAGCCTGAGAAAAGCGCCTTTCGCTTTCATCACATCTCCACCGATGAGGTCTACGGCGACTTGCACGGCGTCGACGATCTGTTCACCGAAACCACGCCCTACGCGCCAAGCTCGCCGTATTCCGCCAGCAAAGCAGCGTCTGATCACTTGGTCCGCGCCTGGCAGCGCACCTACGGCTTGCCGGTATTGCTGACCAATTGCTCGAACAACTACGGGCCGTTCCACTTCCCCGAGAAGCTGATCCCGCTGGTGATTCTCAACGCCCTCGCAGGCAAGCCACTGCCTGTGTACGGCAACGGCCTGCAAGTGCGTGACTGGCTGTTCGTCGAGGATCACGCCCGCGCGCTGCTCAAAGTGGTCACCGAAGGAGTGGTCGGCGAGACGTACAACATCGGCGGTCACAACGAACAGAAGAACATCGACGTGGTGCGTGGCATCTGCGCCCTGCTCGAAGAACTGGCCCCGCAAAAGCCTCAAGGCGTGGCGCACTTCGCCGATTTGATCACCTTCGTCCAGGACCGTCCTGGCCACGACCAGCGTTACGCCATCGACGCCAGCAAGATCGAACGCGAACTTGGCTGGGTACCCGAAGAAACCTTCGAAACCGGCCTGCGCAAGACCGTTCAGTGGTATCTGGATAACCTGGAGTGGTGCCACCGTGTTCAGGACGGCAGCTATCAGGGTGAACGACTGGGCGCCATCAATACCAAGGAGCTTCTCGCATGATGAAAGGCATAGTGTTGGCGGGCGGCTCGGGTACGCGTTTGCACCCGATCACGCTTGGCGTGTCCAAACAGCTGTTACCGGTCTACGACAAGCCGATGATCTACTACCCGATCTCGGTACTGATGCTGGCCGGCATCAAAGACATCTTGCTGATTTCCACACCTCAGGACCTGCCGCAGTACCGCAACCTGTTGGGTGACGGCAGTCAGTTCGGGGTCAATTTCAGCTACGCCGAACAACCGTCGCCAGACGGTCTGGCCCAAGCCTTTTTGATTGGTGAAGAGTTTATTGGCGACGACCCCGTCTGCCTGATCCTCGGCGACAACATCTTCCACGGTCAGCACTTCGGTGATCAGTTGAAAAACGCGGCAAAACGCACTTCTGGCGCGACCGTGTTCGGCTATTGGGTCAAAGACCCGGAACGCTTTGGCGTAATTGATTTCGACAGCGAAGGCCGAGCCTTGTCGATCGAAGAGAAGCCGAAACAACCGAAATCCAGCTACGCCGTCACCGGGCTGTATTTCTATGACAACGACGTGATCGACATCGCCAAGGCCGTGAAACCCTCGCCTCGCGGCGAACTGGAAATCACCGACGTCAATAACGCCTACCTCCAACGCGGCGATTTGCAGGTCGAGCGCTTCGGTCGCGGTTTCGCCTGGCTGGACACCGGCACCCACGACAGCCTGCTCGAAGCCTCTCAGTACGTGCAGACCATCGAGCATCGCCAAGGCCTGAAAGTCGCCTGCCTGGAAGAGATTGCCTACGAAAATGGCTGGATCAGCCGCGAGCTTCTGCTCGAGCGCGCCAGTTATTTCGGCAAGACCGGTTACGGCAAATACCTCTTCATGCTGGCCGGGGAAGAACAATGAAAGTGATTGAAACCGGCTTGCCCGGTGTACTGATCATCGAGCCCAAAGTCTTCGGTGACGAGCGCGGCTTTTTCTATGAAAGCTTCAATGCCAAGGCGTTTCAAGAAGCGACGGGGCTCAACACACAGTTCGTTCAGGACAACCACTCCCGATCCCAGAAGGGCGTGCTGCGTGGCCTGCACTACCAACTGCAAAACACCCAGGGAAAACTGGTGCGGGTGACCGTCGGTGAAGTGCTCGACGTCGCAGTGGATATCCGTCGCAGCTCGGCGCATTTTGGCCAGTGGGTGGCGGTGCGGTTGTCCGCCGACAAACATCGGCAACTCTGGGTGCCCGAAGGCTTTGCCCATGGGTTTGTAGTACTCAGCGACTTCGCCGAGTTCCTCTACAAGACTACGGATTACTACACACCGTCTGCCGAACGCTGCATTCGTTGGGACGATCCGACCCTCGCCATCGATTGGCAACTGGAAGAAGCCCCGCAGTTGTCGGCCAAGGATCAGAACGGTCAGCTCTTTTTAGAGGCTGATCTGTTTCCATGAGAATACTCATCAGTGGTCAAAACGGTCAGGTCTCCCGTGAGTTGCAGCGTCGCCTGGGTGATGTCGGTGAATTGATTGTGCTGGGGCGCGATCAGCTTGATCTGGCTCAACCGGAACAGATTCGTCGGCAGGTCCAGCGCGTTCGTCCCGACCTGATCATCAACGCAGCGGCTCACACGGCTGTCGATCAGGCTGAGAACGAACCGGAACTGGCATTTGCCATCAATGCGACCGGCCCGGGCGTATTGGCCGAAGAAGCGCTGGCGCTGGGTATCCCGCTGATTCATTACTCGACCGATTACGTGTTCGACGGCAGCAAGACCGCGCCTTACAACGAAGACGATGTGCCCAATCCGCTCGGCGTGTATGGCAAGAGCAAACGGGTCGGCGAACAGGCAATCACGGCGGTACAAGGCCAGCACCTGATCTTGCGTACCAGCTGGGTTTACTCGACCCACGGCCGTAATTTCCTGCTGACCATGCAACGCTTGCTGCAAGAAAAACCGGAATTGCGCATTGTCGCTGACCAGATCGGCGCGCCCACCTGGGCCGGCACGATTGCTGGCAGCACCGTCGCGCTGATTGAACGCTGGCAAGCGGGACAGGCCGGTGCCTGGGGCACGTATCACCTGACGGCTCAGGGTGAAACGTCATGGTTCGGCTTCGCCCAGGCCATTGGCGATGCGCTTCGGGAACAGGGCAAGCCGTGCGCTAACCTGCTGCCGATTCCGTCCACCGACTACCCGACACCAGCGGCCCGGCCGCTGAACTCACGCCTCGACTGCAGTCGTCTGCAGCGCGAATGGGGCGTCAGTCAGCCTGACTGGCAAAGCGCGCTGCGCGAGTGTCTTGCCGAGCAAGCCTAGGCATAATGCGCCTGTACCCACAGGCGCCCGATGCTCATGACTCCGACCCTCCCTCGCAGACCCCGCTGGCGCAGCCTCGCCCTGCTGGCGTTGTGCCTGGCGCCGTTACTGTGGCCGCTGGAGCACTTGGCCGAGCGTTACTACCGCAGCGAACTGGCCGGGCAGAACCGTCAGACCCTCGACCTGTACGTCGCCAACCTGCTGGGCACGCTGCACCGTTATGAGGTCTTGCCGCAAATCCTCGGCGACTTGCCGGCCCTGCGCGCCGTACTCGGCGCGCCCGATGATGGCGTCACCCAAGGCAATGCCAACCGCTTGCTGAAAAACATCAGCACCCAAACGGGCGCCGAAGTCATGTACTTGATGGACACGAGCGGCAAGACGCTGGCGGCGTCCAATTGGGACAAGCACGACAGCTTCGTCGGGCGCAATTTTTCTTTCCGGCCTTATTTCAGCGAAGCCATGGCCGGGCGACTCGGACGGTTTTTCGGCCTGGGCACGACCTCGGCCAAACGCGGCTACTTCTTCGCCGCCGCGGTACGCGATGGCGAAAAGGTCGTCGGCGTGCTGGTGGTCAAAGTTGACCTGGACCACACCGAAAGCCTCTGGGGCAAAACCCCGGAACAGCTGCTGCTGACCGACCAAAACGGCGTGGTCATTCTCACGTCGCGGCCGGAGTGGCGATTTCGCTCGACCCGCCCGTTGACCGATGAAGAAAACAAGGCCATTACCGCGGTTCAACCGTACCCGACCCGCGATCCAAAGCCGTTGAAACTCAACCCCAATGCCTGGCTGACACAGACCCAGCCAATCGCAGAAACCGGCTGGAACGTCAGCATCCTCGCCCCGCGCACCCTGATCGACCGCCCGGTGCGCACGGTGGTCGCCATCGGTGGCGCAACGCTGTTGGTGTTGATGCTGCTGCTCGGGCTGATGATGCAGCGCCGCCGTCATTACCTCGAACGAATCGCCTTCGAAGCCAAGGCCAGGCGCGAACTGGAAGGCCGGGTCGCCGAGCGGACCAGCGACCTCGAAGGCCTCAATCGGCGCCTGAAACAGGAAGTGCTGGAGCGCGAACACGCCCAGCAGGAGCTGGTGCGCGCGCAGGATGATCTGGTCCAGGCCGGTAAATTGTCAGCGTTGGGAACCATGTCGGCGAGTATCAGCCATGAGCTCAATCAGCCACTGGCGGCGATTCGCAGCTACGCGGAAAACGCCGAAGTGCTGCTCGATCATCAACGCACCGACGATGCACGCGGCAACCTCAAACTGATCAGCGAACTGACCGGGCGAATGGCCTCGATCATTGCTCACCTACGCGCCTTCGCCCGCCGTGATCGTCACGCGCCGGAAAGCGTTGCGCTGCAACCGGCGCTGGATGACGCGCTGGCATTGCTGGCCAAGCGCCGACGCAGCATGGAAGTCGAGCTGATCCGCGACTTGCCGGCCGCCACGTTGTGGGTCGAGGCCGGGGAAACCCGTCTGCGTCAGGTACTCGGCAATCTGTTGGCCAACGCCCTCGATGCGCTGACCGAGAAAGGCCCACCGCGTAAACTCTGGTTGAGTGCCCAATCCACCGCTGACGGCGTCAATCTGTACATTCGTGACAACGGCCCCGGCTTTTGCATGGAAGCCCTGGGGCGCGCCAGCGAACCTTTCTACACCACCAAGACCCGCACCCAGGGACTTGGACTGGGGTTGGCGATTTGCGAAACCCTGATGCGTGCCTTCGGTGGCGAACTGTCGTTCGCCAACCACAAGGAAGGCGGCGCCGTGATTACCCTGAAACTGCGCGCTGGTGCGCCGGGCGTAAGCCTGCAACCGTCCGAGGACCGAAGTGCATGACCATCGACAGCCGCATTCAGGTCGTGTTGATCGACGATGATCCCCATCTGCGTCAGGCCCTGAGCCAGACCCTGGACCTCGCCGGCCTGAAAATCCTGCCGCTGGCGGAAGCCAAAGGCCTGGCCGCACAACTGGAGCGTGACTGGCCCGGCGTGGTGGTCAGCGACATTCGCATGCCGGGCATGGACGGCCTCGAACTGCTGACCGAACTGCATGCCCAGGACCCGGAGCTGCCGGTGCTGCTGATCACCGGCCACGGCGATGTACCGCTGGCGGTGCAAGCCATGCGTGCGGGGGCCTATGACTTCCTGGAAAAACCCTTCGCCAGCGATGCCCTGCTCGACAGCGTGCGCCGCGCGCTGGCCTTGCGTCGCTTAGTACTCGATAACCGCAGCCTGCGTCTGGCCCTGAGTGATCGCAATGAATTGAGCACTCGGTTGGTTGGGCAATCGGCGCCGATGCTGCGCCTGCGCGAGCAGATTGGCGCACTGGCCGCGACCAGGGCCGACGTGCTGATCCTCGGTGAAACCGGCGCGGGCAAAGAAGTCGTGGCCCGTGCGCTGCACGATTTGTCGAACCGTCGTAACGGTCCGTTCGTGGCAATCAATGCCGGCGCACTGGCCGAGTCCGTGGTGGAAAGCGAGCTATTCGGCCATGAGCCCGGGGCGTTCACCGGCGCGCAAAAACGTCGCATCGGCAAGTTCGAATTCGCCAACGGCGGCACGCTGTTCCTCGACGAAATCGAAAGCATGAGCCTGGACGTGCAGGTGAAACTGCTGCGCTTGCTGCAGGAACGCGTCGTCGAGCGTTTGGGCGGCAATCAGTTGATCCCGCTGGACATCCGCATCATCGCCGCGACCAAGGAAGACCTGCGCCAGTCCGCCGATCAAGGGCGTTTCCGCGCCGACTTGTATTACCGCCTGAATGTCGCGCCGCTGCGTATTCCGCCACTGCGCGAGCGCGGTGAAGACGCGTTGGTGTTGTTCCAGCATTTCGCCGATGAAGCCAGCGCCCGCCACGGTTTGCCGCCCCATATGCTGCAACCGGGGCAACGCGCCCTGCTGCTGCGCCACACCTGGCCCGGCAACGTACGCGAACTGCAAAACGCCGCCGAACGCTTCGCCCTGGGCCTGGAACTGGCGCTGGACAACAATACGCCGGGGGGCGGAACCAGCACGCCGGCTGAAGGGTTCAGCGGCGGATTGAGCGAGCAAGTGGAAAACTTCGAAAAGAGCCTGATCGCCGCCGAACTGGCGCGCTCTCACAGCTCCGTGCGTAGCCTCGCCGAAGCGCTGGGCATCCCACGCAAAACCCTGCACGACAAGCTGCGCAAACATGGGCTGAACTTCGCCGGCGGCGCCAGCAGCTCTGCTGACGATCTCGATTGAGCGACCGTTAAATCATCACCTTCAAACAAGAGGCCCACGCATGAACCGCGACAGTCGTCACCTGGAATCCATTCTCCATCACGACATCCCCCTGACGCAGGCCATGGGCATCAAAGTGCTCGACTGGCACGAGCAGCAACTGCGTCTGTACTTGCCGCTGGAAGCCAACGTTAATCACAAAAGCACCATGTTCGGCGGCAGTCTGTATTGCGGCGCGGTTCTGGCGGGTTGGGGCTGGTTGCATTTACGCTTGCGTGAGGAAGGGATTGAAGACGGGCACATCGTGATTCACGAAGGGCAGATCAGCTATCCGCTCCCGGTGACCATGGACGCGACAGCGATTTGTCAGGCGCCGAGTGCCGCGGTGTGGAAGAAGTTTTTGGCGATGTATCAGCGCTATGGGCGGGCGCGGTTGACGCTGCATTCACGGATTGTGAATGTCGGCAGTGATGACGATGCGGTGAAATTTACCGGGCAGTACGTCCTTCATCGCTAAGTCGGGGCCAGCACAAAACCTGTGGGAGCGAGCCTGCTCGCGATGACAATCGAACATTCAACGATGATGTTGACTGATAAACCGCTATCGCGAGCAGGCTCGCTCCCACAAGGGTTTTGCATAGTTGGCAGATTGTTGGGTAGCGCCCCTCTAACCGCGGTCAGGAGCGGGCGAGTTCCAACAATTTTTCGCGCCACACAGCCTTGGCCGGCAGCGCCAAAAAGAACTCATTCAACAACGATTCCCGTGCCGGATAACAAAACGGTGCACCGCTCAAATCCAGCACCTCGCCGCCCGCACCTTCCAGCACGCCTTGCGCCGCCGCCGTGTCCCACTGCGAAGTCGGCGCCAGCCGCGGATAACAATCCGCCGCCCCTTCCGCCAACAGGCAGAACTTCAGCGAACTGCCGATATTGGCCAGTTGCAACTCGCCCAGACTGTCGCTCAACCCCGCCAACAAGCGCTCCTGCTCCGGGCTCGAATGCCGACGACTGGCAACCACGGTAAACGCCTCTCCCGCAGCAGGCACTTCGCGAACCTGGATCGGGAATGGCTCACTTCCCTTGTCGCCGCGCCAGGCGCCCAAACCTGCACCACCGACGTAGAAACGCCCGTTGGTCGGCATCGACACCACACCAAACACCACCCGCCCCTGCTCGATCAGCGCGATATTGACGGTGAACTCTTCACTGCCGGAAATGAATTCCTTGGTTCCGTCCAACGGGTCCACCAGCCACCACCGCTGCCACCCGGCACGCACGCTTTGCGGGATGTTGGCGTCTTCTTCGGACAGCACCGGGATGCTCGGATCCAGCGCGGTCAACCTGGCCAGAATCAAATGATGAGCCGCGAGATCTGCGGCCGTCACCGGAGAATCGTCAGCCTTGGCAGTCACGGCGGTGCCGGTACGCCAGAACGGCAGAATCGCCTCGCCAGCCTGCAATGCCAGTTCAACCACCGGCGCCATCAATGGATGCGGGAAATTCAACTTCATGGCAAAAACACCCCACGCTGGGTCAGTAAGTCACGGGCCAGATACAGCGCCGCCAAGGCACGGCCCTCGGTGAAGCGCGGGTTCTGCGCCAGGGCGGACAACTCACGCAGATTGATCTTGTCCACACCCATTGGCTCGGGTTCGTCACCCTCAAGGCTTTCTTCATACAGATCAGTGGCCAGAACCACCTGGATCTTCTGGCTCATGTAACCGGGCGATAACGACAACTCGGTCAGATGCTCCAGCTGCCGTGCGCCATACCCGGCTTCTTCCTTGAGCTCACGCACAGCCGCCGCCAGCACGTCTTCACCCGGCTCGATCAGGCCTTTGGGCAAGGACAGCTCATATTCATCAGTGCCGCCGCAGTATTCCTCGACCAACACCGCATGATCTGAATCGAGCATGGCCACGACCATCACCGCGCCATACCCCGCGCCCTTGCCCACCAAACGCTCGTACGTGCGCTCCACGCCATTGGAAAAGCGCAGTTTCAGCTCTTCGACACAGAACAAACGGCTGGTGGCGACGATCTCGCGGGCAAGTATGGTGGGTTTCTGGCGCATGCAAAGCTCCTTGGCGTGAACGCGTTACTATACCCGGCCTATCCTGATTGTTGACCTCGGATATCTCTTTTACCGCTGGAGAAGTTTTTTATGTCCCTGCTGCCCTGGCGCGACATCGACACCGTTCTGCTGGACATGGACGGCACGCTGCTGGACCTGCATTACGACAACCATTTCTGGATGGAACACTTACCTCAGCGTTACGCCGAATTACACGGGGTGAGCCGGGCCATGGCCGAGATGGAATTGCAGCCGCTGTTCGAGCGCAATGCCGGCCAGTTGCAGTGGTACTGCCTGGATTTCTGGAGCGCCGAATTGAAGCTGCCGGTGCGCGAACTGAAACTGGAAACCGCGCACCTGATCGCCTTGCGCCCGGATGCGGATACGTTTCTGGCGGCGATCAAACAGGCCGGCAAGCGTGTGGTGATGATCACCAATGCACACCGGGATTCGCTGTCATTGAAGCTGGAAAGGATTGAACTGGCGCCCTACTTCGAGCGCTTGATCAGCTCGCATGATTACGGCTTTCCCAAAGAGAATGCGCAGTTCTGGGAGGCGTTGCAGGCGGACATCGGCTTTGATCCGGCGCGTAGTCTGTTTATTGATGACACGTTGCCAATCCTGCGCAGTGCGCGCCGTTTTGGCGTAGCGCATTTGTTGGCGGTGAGCGAGCCGGACAGTCGCAAAGGGCCCAAGGACACGGCGGAGTTTGCGGCGGTGGGGGATTATCGGGATTTGATTGCAGGGCTTTAGACCGAGTCGCCTGCATCGCGGGCAAGCCTCGCTCCCACAGGTTACGCGAACAACACAAAACCCTGTAGGAGCATGGCTTGCCCGCGAAGGCCATCACACTGTCTTGAGGCTTACTCAGGAATCCGCAACGACTGCCCCGGATAAATCTTGTTCACGTCCTTGAGCATCGGTTTGTTGGCTTCGAAAATTTTGTTGTACTTATTGGCATCGCCATACACGCGCTTGGAAATCGCGCTGAGGGTATCGCCCTTCACCACGGTGACAAACACCGCAGCCTTCACTACCGGCCCGGTCACCGTAATCTGGTCATCAACGCTGCCCACACCGGCAATATTGCCCACCGCCAGCAGAATCTTTTCCTTCTCTTCCTGACTGCCGACCTCCCCGGTCACGGTCACTTTGTCGCCATCCACCGTGGCCTGCACATTCGGGTTACCCAGGCCAACCTTGCTGATGTGTTCCTTCAACTGCTCACTGGCATTGGCGTTGCCGGGGGTCAGCAGATCGAGCAGTTTTTCGCCTGCTTCTTTCACAAAGCTCAAAAGACTCATGGTGCGTTCTCCTTGGGTTCAGGTTCCAGAGGCAAGAGACTAGACCAAGCTGGCAACCCCCGGCTCCAACCCGACCAATGACGTTGATCTGGCGCAAGCGCTAGAATCCCCTCCTTCACCGCGCCCTGGAGCGAAGATGGACATCAAGCAACTGAAATTCCTCATCGCCCTCGACGAAACCCGGCACTTTGGCCAGGCCGCTGCCCGCTGCCACATCACCCAGCCGACCCTGTCCATGCGCCTGCGCAGCCTCGAAGAAGAACTCGAGTTGCCGCTGGTCAATCGTGGTCAGCGCTTTGAAGGGTTTACCGCACCTGGTGAACGCGTGCTGGCCTGGGCGCGCACAGTGCTGGCGGCTTACGACGGCTTGCAGGCTGAAGCCGCGGCCTGTCGCGGCAACCTGGTAGGTACGTTGCGGTTGGGCGTGGTGCCGCTGTCGAGTTTCGATCCGCTGCCGCTCATGCAACGCTTGCACGCCGAACACCCGAACCTGCGCTTCGAACTTTCGGCGTTGAGCTCCGAGCAAATCCTCGAGCAGCTGTCGAGCAACCGCCTGGACCTCGGCGTGTCTTATCTGGAGCGTCTGGACAACGAGCGCTTCGATTCACTGGCGTTCAGTGAAACCCACATGGGCCTGCTCTACGATCAGCGCTTTTTCAGTTTCGGCGAAGCGCCTTTGAGCTGGGAGTCGCTGATCGAACTGCCGCTGGGCATGCTCACCAGCGGCATGCATTTTCGCCAGTCCATCGACCACAACTTCCACAGCCGCGGCCTGTCACCTCAGCCTCTGCTGCAAACCGATGCGGTGCACCAATTGTTACAAGCGGTGCACGGTGGCATGTGCTGCGCGGTGATGCCGCTGGATGGCGGTCTGGAAAACCTAACCGATCACCTGCGCCTGCAACCCATCGAAAACGCGCAAACCGTCGCCCGGCTGGGGTTGATCATGCGTCGCAGCGCCCCACGCTCGGCCTTGGCGGAAGCCTGTTTTGCGATCTATCAGAAATCACTGACAGCCTCTTGATCGACGTCATCTATCGGCAGATCAGTAATAGCGATTAGACGTGACCTTTTGACACGCCTAGGCTTAGAGCTGACCAGACCGTCGGTGATACCTCATGAACACCAAGCGCCCCGGCTGCGCGGCGCCCGCACTCGAAACGCCCGCGCCAGACGCAAGCCAGACCTACAGTTTCTGTGACCTTCAATTCACCGAATCGGCCAGCACCGCGCTGGCCGAGGAAGTTGCGTTGGCGATTGCCTACAACGGCATCAGCCAGGCTGTGATGTTGGTGACGCCGACTGACCTTGAAGACTTCATCGTCGGCTTCAGCCTCGGCAGCGGAATTATCGAAGACGCGACCGACATCTATGACCTGCAATTGACCGGCGAAGGGTCGGCGCAGTACGCGCAAGTGACCATCGCCAACCGCGCCTTCTGGAACCTCAAGCAGCAACGTCGGCAACTGGCCGGCACCAGCGGTTGCGGGCTCTGTGGCGTGGAAGCGGTTGAACAAGCATTGCCCGACCTCAAGGTGTTGCCGGGCGCGCCGCTGCCGCCCGCCGAATGGCTCGATGGCCTGCGCCAACGCATCGGCGCGTTCCAGCCGCTGGGCCAACATTGCGGCGCAGTGCACGCGGCGGTGTTCATGAACGGTCAGGGCGAGTTGCTGCTGGGCCGCGAAGACATCGGCCGGCACAACGCCCTCGACAAACTGATTGGCGGGTTGATCCGCCAGAAGATCCCGACGACTGGTGGCCTGGCGATTGTCACCAGCCGGTGCAGCCTCGAATTGATCCAGAAAGTCTTGCGCGCTGGCATCCAGACTCTCGTCAGTCTGTCGTCGCCCACGGGCCTTGCCGTGCAATGGGCCCGTCGTCACAACCTCAATCTCATCCACCTGCCGCAAAAAAGTGCGCCGCGGGTCTACAGCCCTGCGATGGAGAATCAAGCGTGAGTCAACACCGTCAAGCCGACCAGAAACCCGTCCCTCGCTACAAGCCCTACAAAGGCCCGGCCGGTGGCTGGGGCGCGCTAATCAGCGTCGCCCAAGCCTGGTTGACCAGCGATAACGCGCTGAAAAACCTCCGCATAATGCTCAAGACCAACCAGAACGGCGGTTTCGACTGCCCCGGTTGCGCCTGGGGCGATTCTCCGGAAAAGGGCATGGTGATGTTCTGCGAGAACGGCGCCAAAGCGGTGAACTGGGAAGCGACCAAACGCCGTGTCGACGCTGCATTCTTCGCCAAACATAGTGTCACCTCGCTGCTGGAGCAGAGCGACTACTGGCTTGAATACCAGGGCCGTCTGACCGAGCCGATGAGCTACGACGCCGAGACCGATCGCTACAAGCCTATCAGCTGGGACGCGGCCTTCACCCTGATCGGCAAACACCTGCAAGGGCTGTCGAGCCCGAATCAGGCCGAGTTCTACACCTCGGGCCGCGCCAGCAACGAAGCGGCGTACCTGTATCAATTGTTTGTGCGCGCCTACGGCACCAATAACTTCCCTGATTGCTCGAACATGTGCCACGAGGCCAGCGGTGTGGCCATGGCGCAAAGTGTCGGCGTTGGTAAAGGCACGGTCACCTTCGACGACTTCGAACATGCCGATGCAATTTTTGTCTGGGGTCAGAACCCTGGTACCAACCACCCACGGATGCTCGAACCGTTGCGCGAAGCGGTGAAACGCGGCGCTCAGGTGGTGTGCGTCAACCCGCTGAAAGAGCGCGGCCTGGAACGCTTCCAGCATCCGCAGCACCCGTTCGAAATGCTCACCAATGGCGACAAGCCGACCAACACGGCGTTCTTCCGTCCAGCCCTCGGTGGCGACATGGCGATCCTGCGCGGCATGGCGAAATTCCTGCTGCAATGGGAGCGCGACGCGCAGAAGACGGGCGCGGAAGCGGTGTTCGATCACGACTTCCTCAATGAACACAGCGTCAACGTGCTGGAATACCTCGGAGCCATCGACGATACACCGTGGGAACAAATCGTCGAGCAGTCTGGTCTGCCGCTGGTGGAGATCGAGCAAGCGGCGCGGATGTACGCCAAAGGCAAGAACGTGATCATGTGCTGGGCGATGGGCATCACCCAGCATCGCCATTCGGTGGCAACCATCCAGGAAATCGCCAACCTGATGCTGCTGCGCGGCAACATCGGCCGGCCGGGCGCCGGTCTGTGCCCGGTGCGTGGCCACAGTAACGTGCAGGGCGACCGGACCATGGGCATCAACGAGCGTCCGCCGGTGGCGTTCCTAGATTCACTGGAACGTCGTTTCCAGTTCAAGGTGCCGCGTGACAATGGCCACAACGTGGTCGAGGCAATCCACGCCATGGCCGAGGGTCGCGCCAAAGTTTTCATCGGCCTGGGTGGCAACTTCGCCCAAGCGACTCCGGACAGCTCGCGCACTTTCCAGGCGTTGAGCAATTGCGACCTGACCGTGCAGATCAGCACCAAGCTCAACCGCAGCCACTTGGCCCACGGTAAAGACGCGCTGATCCTGCCCTGCCTGGGCCGTACCGACATAGACATCCAGACCGAGGGCCCGCAAGCGGTGACCGTGGAAGATTCGTTCAGCATGGTCCACGCCTCCAACGGCCAGTTGCAGCCGCTGTCGAACCAGATGCGTTCGGAGCCGTCGATCATCGCCGGCATCGCCGCCGCGACGCTGGGCAGCAAACCGGTGGACTGGAACTGGCTGGTGGCGGATTACGGCCGTATCCGCGATCTGATCGCCGACACCATTCCGGGCTTTCGCGATTTCAATGAGCAGGTCAAAAATCCGGGTGGTTTCTATCTCGGCAGCAGTGCCGGTGCGCGTAAGTGGAACACGCCGTCAGGCCGGGCCAATTTCCGCCCGAATGCCCTGCCTGAAGACCTGGTGCACGAGCGCACACGCGCGACCGGCGTGTTGCCGGATTTGATCATGCAATCGATGCGTTCTCATGATCAGTACAACACCACGATTTATGGTCTCAACGACCGTTACCGTGGGGTGAAAGGTCAGCGCGATGTGTTGTTTGTGAACGAAGCCGACATCATTCGCCTGGGTTTCAAACCGGGGCAGAAGGCCGACATCGTCTCGATCTGGGATGATGGGCATGAGCGTCGCGTCAAGGGTTTCACGCTGCTGGCGTTTGATATCCCGGCGGGGCAAGCGGCGGCTTACTACCCGGAAGTGAATCCGCTGGTGCCGCTGGAAAGCATCGGGGATGGCAGCCATACGCCGACGTCGAAGTTCGTGGCGATCCGGTTGGAAATGGCGAGTGAGACTGGGTTGATTTTGGCCAAGTCCGCTTAACGCGGCCGGATCAATCACTTTCCAATCGCCCACAAAAAAGGCCGTTCCTGTATAGAAACGGCCTGTCCGAAGTAACTAAAGACCGGCGAAAAACAGTTAAGTTCCGTCTAAAAAACAGTAACTTATAGATTTGTGCTGAAGTCGTGTTACTCGTCGGATTTCGATTGTCACACCTCTGACACAGCCTCAGGATCGCGTCGTCATCCCCTTGAGGTTCCTCCATGAAGTTCTCCTCGATTCTCTTGTTGTCCCTTGGCTTGTTCAGTGGCATTGCTTCTGCTGGCGGCAACACCGAAGCCGGTGTGGGCGGCGCATTGGGCGGGGTTCTTGGCTCGGTCGTCGGTCAGTCGTTAGGCGGCAATACAGGTTCCACCATCGGCGCGGCCCTGGGCGGCGCGGGTGGTAGCGCAGTTGGCGCAAACAAACACAGCCGTGGCGAAGCCGCCATCGGTGGTGCGTTGGGCGCAGCAGGCGGTAACGTGGTCGGCCGCAGCATGGGCGGCACCACCGGCAGCCTGATCGGCTCCGCAGCAGGCGGCGGCGCCGGGGGCGCGCTGGGTAACTACATGGGCAACAAATACGATAATGAAGATGACGACAACGATGGTCACTACTATCGTGGCCATGGTGATCGTCGCTACTACCGTGATGGCCATCCAGGTCGTGGCCATGCCTATGGCCATCGCAAGCATCACCACAAGTACTACCGCGACCGCGACTGAGGCTTCAATCGCCTCGTTAGCCGGTACGTCAAAAAATCGCAGCCCTTGGGCTGCGATTTTTTTTGCCTGGTCTAAACCACCAGGCGTTTCAGCGCTCCACGCAATTCGGCCGGAATCGATACAGGCTGATTCGATACACGATCTACAAAGACATGCACGAAGCGCCCGGCCGCACAGGCTTCCTCTTCCCCTTGCTTGAACACGGCCAATTCGTATTGCACCGAACTGTTGCCCAGCTTGCCAACCCGCAGGCCGATCTCGATCCGGTCCGGAAAGGCGATGGAAGCGAAGTAATCGCAAGCCGAACTCACGACAAAACCCACCACCTCGCCGTCATGGATATCCAGGCCACCGACTTCGATCAGGTAAGTGTTCACCGCCGTATCGAAGAAGCTGTAGTAGGTGACGTTGTTGACGTGACCGTAGGCGTCGTTGTCGTGCCAGCGGGTGGTGATGGGCTGGAAGTGTGGGTAGTCGGTGCGTTGGTTCATGCGCAGCTCTCGTCTTGAAGTGGCTGAAGTCTACCGATCCGCAAACCCTTTACCCACCTCTGCCAATTCGCCGATCAAGCGTGCCGGACGCCAGTGGTCACCCTGCCGGGTTTCCAGCGCCATCAAGCGTTGATGAATATCCGCCAATCCTTGCTGATCCGCCCACGCCATTGGCCCGCCCTTCGCCGCCGGGAAACCATAACCGTTGAGGTACACCAGATCGATGTCGTGCGCCGACGCAGCAATGCCTTCTTGAAGGATCTTCGCCCCCTCGTTAACCAGTGCCAGCAGGCAACGCTCGAGAATCTCCTCAGCGCTGATCTCGCGACGCTGGAAGCCCAACCCTTCGCTGACCTGCAACACCAGCGCATCAACCTCTACATCGTGCTCAGCCTGACGGCTGCCGGGCTCATAGTGGTAATAACCGTTGCCACTCTTCTGACCGAAACGCCCGAGTTCGCACAGCCGATTATCCACCTGAACCTGCGGCGCATCCTGTCCTGTGCCCGCCAGTTCCCGAGCCCGCCAGCCCAGGTCAACGCCAACCACGTCGTACATGCGGAACGGCCCCATGGCAAAACCGAAGCCTTGCAGCACCGCATCCACCTGATAGGGATAAGCCCCCTCCAGCAGCATCTTGCGCGCTTCGAGCACGTAGGTATTAAGCATGCGGTTGCCGATGAAACCGTCACAGTTGCCGGCAACCACACTGACCTTGCCCATGCGCTTGCCCAGTGCCAATGCCGCATCAAGCACGGCTGGCGCAGTTTCGGCGCCACGGACGACTTCCAGCAGTTTCATGATGTGTGCGGGGCTGAAGAAGTGCAGACCCAGCACTTGCTGTGGACGGCGAGTTGCTGCAGCGATGGCGTCGATGTCCAGCGCCGACGTGTTGCTGGCCAGAATCGCTTCGGGTTTCAGCAGGCCGTCCAGTTCGCGGAATATTTTCTGTTTCAGTTCGAGGTTTTCGTAGACCGCTTCGATGACCAGATCGACGTCGCGGATCGAAAAGTAGTCTGGCGCAGCAGTCACTCGCACATTGCGGGCGTCAGCCTCGGCCTGATCAATGCGCCCTTGGCGCACATTGTGAGCGTTGGTTTCGGCAACCGTGGCCAACGCCTGTTCAAGCATCTGCGGATTGTTATCCACCCACTGCACCGGCACCCCGGCGTTCGCCAGACACATGACAATGCCACGGCCCATGGTGCCTGCACCGATGACGGCGGCGCGCTGAATGTTGAATGGCGTCTGGCTCATGATTTGCACTCTTGTTGGCGATCCAAAGACAGCCCTCACCATAGTCAGCCATGGCGCGTTTTTGAAATTTATTCCTGTGATGAGCAACATTCAGCGGATGGATGAGTTATTCGTGGCGGCAGCCAATTCCCACAACGGTTAACAGCTAGTTGAGGTTCAGGCTCTGTAAGGACCCTATCAGGTGTGAAATGAACGCTGGCCAATAGCTTGAACCAAGTTAAAATTTTCTTTCGGTATTTTCCGATTTTAAAAAAAATCTTGCCGTGGTAAAAAAAATCTAACCGGGATGGGGGAACTGCGATGGGAAACAGAGTGGGCTACGCCCATTTGATTGATGCGCTGGATCTGAAAGCGATCGAAGTGAAGCGGCCAGCGATCATCCAGCCGGTTACCCGCCGCGTTACAAAATAGCGCGATCTCTAACCCCTTTGATCGTGCAGCCGCATTCCGTCACGAACAGAATCACCTGAGCAATTCATTTCGCGGCGCAGCTGGTGTGACCTACGTGCCACCCAACCCAGAGCTTTGTCGTGAGTTGATGGAAGAGTTGATGACGTTCGCCAACAGAGCGCCAGAGCAACTCGATCCCCTTGTGGCCGCAGGCATCGCCTCTTTTGGCTTCGTCTTTCTGCACCCTTTTATGGATGGCAATGGCCGTCTTTCACGCTTCCTCATCCACTTGGCTCTGTGCCGAAGCGGCGCTCTCGAAAGCGGTCTCTTGCTACCTGTTTCGGTCGCCATGAAGCGCGAAGAACAGCATTATCTGGAAGCGCTGCAATCTTTCTCAAAACCCGTCCGTGAATTCTGGAATGTTCGCTGGATTGATGCGGAAACAATGAGCTTCAACTTCAATGGTGACTCAAGCATCTACCGCTACTGGGATGCCACCGATTGCGTAGCGTTTACGATGGAAATGGCCAAACAAGCCCTAGAGGTAGAGCTGAGAGAGGCAACCGACTTTCTTCAGCGGTTCGATACGCTCGTGAAGGTTGTGAACGAAAACTACGACGTTCGAGGCAATCTTTTGTCCAGGTTAGTCATGCAGTGCCTGGATCAAAACGGCATCGTGTCCAAAGGCCGGCGCAAGCAATACCAAGGATCGATTCAGGAGGAGGTCTTCGACTTTCTCGAGCAACAAGCACAGTCGCTATTGGCCGACGCTTACGGTGAACCTCATGAAGATGTTTGAACGACCGCTGTGGAAGCGGTCGTACTTCAACTTCACAGATGTGTCTCGGCCCAACCGCGTACTTCGGCGTACGGATAATTTTCCAACGCCGCAAACCCAGAAATAGTCCGCGCCTTCAGCTTGGTAAACAGCGGCACACTGATCCCACAGAGGAACCGAGTCACGCGCTCAGCTGACGGAGCGTTGCCAGTATGTTGCTCATGCCTGTGGATAAAATCATCGCACAACGCTTCAAAATTTTTATCCACAAGCGCTGGCAATTCCGGTGGTGCCGGCAGTCGCGCAACCTGACCGTGACACACCGAGCAATGCCCGCATTGCCGAGGCGCGTTTTCGTCACCGAAGTATTCGGCCAGGCGATAACCCAGGCAATGGTCGGTGGCGAACAAGTCCAGCATCGCGTGAATACGAGCGATCTCGGTACGTTCGTGCTGGGTGAAATAAGCATGTAACTCGGCACTCAACGCCTGACTGTCAAAGTTCGTTTGCAGCAAGCTGTAGACCTCGGTCATCTGCTTGCTTTCAAGCTCGACCCAACCCTTTTCCTGGAAGTAATCCAGTGCCTTGACCACCCGATTGCGCTCGGCCTGATGCTGCTCATACAGCGCATCGAAATTCACCGTGGCCCAGGTTCGCGCACGGCTGGAGGTCTGGATGATTGCGGCGACGAAGTCCTTGCGCTCGCCCTCGAAGCGCGCGAGCAAGGCTTCCGGCTCCTGCAAGTACTTGAAACGGTATTCGGCGTAATAGGCGTAACGCGGGGCGATCAAGCCGCGCAGCTCCAGCTGAACCAGTAAGGTCTTGAGCGGCAGTTGGCGAATGTTGCTCTGATCCGCCAGCGGTCCCAATAAAAACTCCCACTGCCCTTCAGGCGCGGCGGCGAGCATTTCATCGAGCACACCGCGGATGCCGTCCAGCTCGGGCGTGTCGCCGTAGACGAAGTTTTCCAGCACATTGAGGCTATCGCGGTTGGCCAATACCAGACAGTCGGAGGGTTGCCCGTCACGCCCGGCACGGCCGATTTCCTGGCTGTAGTTTTCGATGGATTTTGGCAGGTCGAAATGCACCACGTTGCGGATGTCACTCTTGTCGATGCCCATACCAAACGCGATGGTGGCGACGATGCAATTGGACTGCCCGCCCATGAACCGTTTCTGGATGGCTTCGCGCTGATCGTTGGGCAAACCGGCATGGTAAGCCTCGGCTTGAATACCGTTGCGCCCCAAGTGTTCGGCGATATGCTCAGCGGTTTTTTGCAGCGTGACGTAGACAATGCTCGGCTGATGGGGGCGCTCGCTCATCCACTCGACCAGACGTCGGCGTTTGTCCTGACCGCGTACAGGCTCAACTAACAAGTTTAGGTTGGGCCGGTAGAAACCGGTGGTCACTACATCTTCCGGGGCGATTGCGAACTTGGCCTCCATGTCCGCGATCACCTTGGGCGTCGCGGTAGCGGTCAGCAGCAGCGCTTGTGGAATATTGAACTGGCGCTGGTAGTCGGGCAGCTTGAGGTAATCGGGGCGGAAGTTGTGGCCCCACTCGGAAATACAGTGCGCCTCATCTACCACCAGCAGCGAGATGGGGACTTGCTGCAAGAAATTACGGAAGCGCTCGTTCTTCAGTCGCTCCACCGAAATCATCAAAATCTTCAACTCGCCGGACTTCGCCCGGGCCATCACATCAGTGGCGTCGTCACGGCTCTGCGCCGAATCGATACTGCCCGCCGCAATGCCGTGGCGTTGCAGAAAAGCCAATTGATCCTGCATCAGCGCGAGCAACGGCGAGACCACCAGCGTCAGGTGCGGCAGCAACAAGGCGGGAAGTTGATAGCAAAGGGACTTGCCGGAACCGGTGGGGAAAATCGCCGCCGCCGAGCGCCCGGCCAGCACCGCGCTGACCGCCGCCTCCTGACCCGGTCGAAACTGTGGATAACCGAAAACCTGTTCCAGGGTGTTGTGCATAAGCTGTCACTCCGTTGACCGCTGCGAAGCCCAAAGCCTAGCCGGCAAACGCCGCGAGTCGAGAAAAGGTCGGGGACCAAAACGATACGGGATGATACCGCGTCACCCTATGGAGCTTTGCCACAGGATGAAACAAACGAAACACTTTGTTCCTCGCGGTGCCGCTCAATCTGACGGTAAGGTCTTTCTCGCAAAACAACCGTCCGCGCACTTCACATCACGGCAGGACGCCTGATGGGCGCGGCATTTGAACAAGGAACGACCATGTTTCACAAACCGATTGTTGCAATTGCGCTGATCCTGACATCCCTGCTGCTGAGCGCTTGCGACGGGCCTCCCGTAGAGCCACCGATACTCGCTACATGCGACACCCTGGAGTGTTCCGCCCAACAGGCCTGGCGAACATCCTGACAACTGCGGGTCCAGTGGCTACGGCACCCACACGGCCACTCGCAGTTGGTCGTTCAACCGCTGCTCCTGAAACACCCGGCTCTTGCTCGCCCATGCAGCATGGGCCGGGCTGATTTCGCCCGTGAAGGCTGTCGCTAGCTGACGCAAATCGGTGACGCTGCGCATACGGGGACAGGACGTTTTTGAAACGGCCTACAGATTCTGGCGCGCATCTTACAGAGACTTGAGACGCTGCGACTGACAAACCCGTAGGAAATTCGCCCCTCAAGGGTAATGCTGAAAAAAACCTCGGCGTCCACGTAGGCAAAAGGCGACACCGACAGTAAATACCCTACAAACCCTGTCCATTTGCGCGGTATTGCGACCCTTGGCCGCGCGCCCCTATAGTTTGCCGCGCCGCTGAAAACAGGACGGAACTCATGCAAGACCGCTATCGCCCACTCAAAACCAGTTACTGCGAAACGCCCGTGTTGGTCATCGACACCGCTGCCAGTACCGGCGCGGTCCTCGACGCCGCGCAGCAACGCTTGCGCGCGGCCAGTGACTTGCTCGAAACGCTCTATTGCTTGTGCTTCAAACAGGCTGATGTAAAAGACATCCCAAACATAGTGAATGCACTTTATTTATTAACGCAAGACGGCTGCGAACTTCTCGACATTGCAAAGCAAAGAATCCCCTCATCACAAATGTAGAAACAACTAAGCACTACCAATACTCCAACAACAAACACTAGTCTGCCAGCTCTTAAATCAAACAAGAGCGAAACAATGACTACCTTAACTATTTTCTTTTGCGGCACCGGCTCGACCAAGTTCGACAGCGAGAACCCGACTTACTGGGATGGCGAACTGGTTTCCACCCTGGCTTCCCATCATGGCGGCCGCGAGTTTGCCGAATGGATCGTGATCGATGGTCCAGGCACCAGCAACCTGCAAGCTGATGAGCTGTTTACCAAATCCAAGGACTACGGCCTGAGCGGAACATTGTTCGGCAAAGGCTGGGAAGAGAACGTCCAACACGCTCTCAATATCATCAAAGGCAAATGTGACTGGCAGCGGGAACAACTGACCGAAGCCGAATATAACCGCCTCAAGGCTGCCGGCATTCCCATTGAAGACGTGAAGGTGGAAGGTTCCTGGTTGTGGCGGAAATACAACTATGGTGACCGTAGCGTGACTCAACAAAAACTACAGGAGCAAATTATTAGAACGTTCCGTAAAGATGGCATTCTCCCGACCAAAGTTAATTTGGTGGGTTGGAGCCGTGGTGGTATCAGTTGCCACATGCTGGCCAATGCCATGTTTAAAGATGCGCCATTAAAAGATATTCCGATCAGTATCTTTGCGATTGATCCGGTACCGGGTATCGGTAACTTTCAGGAAGATAAAATTAAACTGAACTCCAATGTAAAAGAATACGTCGGCTTCTACGCCCGAGACGAGCGCTCCAAAGGCTTCAGCTGTGTCATCCCGCAAACGGCCACCGGTACCCGAACCCACATTTACCCCATGCCCGGTCGCCATGGCACGCTGGTCGGCAACGCCTCAGCCGATGGTGTCAGCGGCCCAAAAACACTGGCCGAACCGGGTCTGATCGTGCGCCACTTCGCCGAAGTGTGTCTGAAGCGCTGGGGCGTGGTGCTGAACAAAACCCTCAACCTAACCCCGGCCGACCTGCAAAACCACCACAACGCCATGGCCAACGCCGACGCGAAATACAAAGCGATGGAAAAGTGCTCGTACACCTACTTCACCGAACTGGACCAAGGCGAGCGGTATGTTTCGCTGGGGAGTAACGGGGTTAAATTCTCGGCGGTGAGAGGCACGATCTACGCGCCGGCGACCGGGTTGAACACTGACTTGGCGGATGTGGATTCGTATCAGCATATTCGTTGATAGGGTGGGCGCGGGATCGAGGAAGCGCGAGAAAATGCGTCGAGGAAAATTCCTATAGAAAGGGACTAGTCGAGGTTCGGCCCGTTCCTACAAGCGGGGACTCTTTGTCGCCTATCGCTGCCAGGTAGCTCGAACCTATAGTCGTGACCGTCGCTGCCAAATCAGCGGCTCGGGCTTGGTCACCTGAATTTGAGAGAAAACTTGCGCATGCCCTTGTATGCTGCCGACGTCTTTAATGCCGGCACACTTTATGGCGGCTGTGTTTGGGACGCTTCGGCGTGCCAGGGTTTGTCTCTCCCCAGGTTGACCAACCCGAACACAGTCGCCTCCATCGCTTGGTCACGATGGTAGCGGTCTTTCGGAAGCATTAAAGAGAGCAAACCAATGAAGACATGCAACCCCCTTACAGCCAATCGTTATCTCCCGCTGCAAACCAACCTCACCGATTCCCCGCCCCTGATCATCGACACAGAGGCCAACCCCCAGGACATCCTCGAAGCTGCCATGCAGCGCATCCGAGCCTCCAGCGATCTCCTGAAAACCCTGCACTGCATTTGCTTCAAACACGGCGACGTCGAAGACATCCCCCACATCACCCACGCGCTTTACCTGCTGACTCAGGACGGCTTCGACCTGATGCAAGTCGCCCAACAACGCATGATGGGCTGGAAAGCGCCTGCCTGACACTGCGTGAACAGATCGTTCTCACGCTCTACGTGAGAACGATCATCGAAAACTGGAGATAACATTGAGCCAATTTTTTGATGAGCTAATTGAAAGCGTGCAACAGATGAACGAAATCATACGAGGTGAGCGTCAGCCTTCCCACAAATTTCATGTTGATGCGTTCCACGTCAAAGAAATCTCCAATCGATCCCCCGTCTGCGACAGAACGATCAAAAGATCCATGCGTCACCCAAAACCAGACGCCTAATAAGATCCGCGCAAGCCCAACCGGACTCCAGAACCATGAAGCTCGCCCCCAACTTCCCCGACGACCACACCATGCGCCTGCTCATTCAGTTGCTGCACGAAGAGCTCGGCCTGCCCGAACGCAAAACCATCAACCTCAACACCTCAATCAATTTCGACCTGAGCTGCGACGGCGCTGATGCGCAGCATTTGATGGAAGCACTTGAAGAACAGTTCGGGATCGACTTAGTGGATTACGATGCCTATCGCTACTTCCAGCCCGAAAGGTTTGATGTACATCTCAAGCGAAGGGCAAAAGGTCGCGGAGACAAAATCCCGCTGACCATCGGCATGCTCTATCAAGCCATCCACGCCCAACGCTGGGATACACAGGAACTAGAAGGCCAATAGAGCACATGCCGCGTCTGAAACGACACACACAACTGCAATTATTCTGGCGCTATCACCTCACAAGTGAAGGAATATTAGCCTCATGGCTAGAAAAACAGCGCCCCTTCTGCCGCGTATTGCACATCTGCTGACCGACTTGGGCGAACGCCTAAAACTGGCTCGTTTACGTCGAAGGCTGACGGCTAAACAAGTGGCAGAGCGAGCCGGCATGTCTGTCATGACGTTGCGCTCTCTGGAGTCGGGTGGTGCGGGGGTGACGATAGGAGCCTATCTGTCGGTGATGCACGTATTGGGTCTGAAGCAAGACTTGAACAAGGTTGGCGAATCCGATGAAACGGGCCGTCGATTACAGGACGCTCAGTTAAGTCGAGCCCCAAGCCCACAGGCCAAAAAAAACGGACGCGAAAAAAGTACAACTGCCGCCAAGGTAAGCAAACCATCCGGCTCACAGAAAAGTAGCGTCATCCGCAAGCAGCATCTCAGCGAGATGCGATCTTCGCGACTTTCCGCTGAATACCCAATCACTGTCCGCTTTATTGATAAGAAACAAGAAACCTGAACCCAACACATAGCGAGTTAGTAGGTTGTGGTGCGTGCATGTGTCTAACACTTTGAAACCTCTCCATCGATTACGACACCTATCGCCACTTCCAACCCGAAGGCTACGATGTGTTCTTCAAACGTAAAGCCAAGGGACGTGGCGACAAACTGCCACTGACCGTCGCAATGCTCTATCAGGCCATTAAGGCCCAACGCTGGGACAAGCAGACGCTGGAAGGCCTCTAACGTCCGCAGCGCGCACCTATAAGGACATAGCATGGACGTGTTGATGGGTTTACTGGCTGCCGTGCTTTGGGGCGGAACGGATTTTCTAGTAGGTTTGAACGCCCGTGCGGTCGGCGTCAAACGCGCAGTGTATTTCGGTCAAGCGCTGGGCTTCAGCATCATGAGCTTACTGCTGATCGCCTTTCCTGCCTTCATTCTCAAATCGCTGTCGGCATCGCTCGATGTCTGGCTGTTCGGCATTGCCGCCGCCGTGCTCACCGTGTCCGGTGCCTTGGCGTTGTCCAAGGCATTCGCCCTCGGCAAAGCGTCTATCGTCGCGCCGCTCGTGACCTCCTACGGTGTAGTCACTACGTTGCTGTCCTGGGCGGCAGGTGAACAGATCAATTTGATCCAATTATTGTGCATTGCACTCTGCGTGATCGGAGTCCTCCTTTCCAGCATCCACGCCGATTCGAAGCTTCCACATACCACTCAGGCCAGCAGCTCGATTGCCTATGCGCTTCTGGCGGCTGTTTTTTATGGCACCAGTTTCTGGCTGCAAGGCCACTTCGTTCTTCCGGTGCTTGGGCCGGTGACGATGCTCTGGCTTGCCTATCTGGTGGGACTGGTCGTGCTGGTATTGATGGTGTTGAAGATCAAGGACGGCTTGAAAATTCCGCCGTTGAAAAACTGCATGACATTGACCGGTGCCAGCCTGATGAACCTCGGTGGGTTCTCCTCTTTCGCTTGGGGCGCAGTGGCGGGGTCGGTTTCGGTGGTGACGGTGATCAGCACGTTGTCCGGCGGAATTGCCGCCATTCTGGGGTATGTGTTCTTCAAGGAAAGACTGGCGAAGGTGCAGGTGCTGGGTGTCGTTTTGGTCTTGGTTGGCGCGTTCGTGCTGCATCTAAAAACCTGAAACCAGCGCCCACAAAAAAGCCGCCCCAAAGGGCGGCTTTTTCATTGCGTCAGACCAAATCTTACAACTTCGGTCCAGCAGCCTTGATCGCGTCGCTCACTTCAAATTTCTTGAAGTTCTCAACAAACAACCCAGCCAGTGCTTTAGCCGCTTCATCGTAAGCAGCCTTGTCAGCCCAGGTATTACGTGGGTTCAACAGGCCAGTCTCAACGCCCGGCACAGCCAATGGCACATCGAGGTTGATGGTGTCGAGGTGTTCGGTTTCAGCACCGATCAACGCGCCGCTCTGGATCGCTGCGATCACCGCACGGGTGGTCGGGATGTTGAAGCGCTTGCCAACGCCGTAGCCACCACCGGTCCAGCCGGTGTTAACCAGGTAAACCTTCGAACCGAAGCCGCGGATACGTTTGATCAGCAGTTCTGCGTATTCGCCAGCCGGACGCGGGAAGAACGGTGCGCCGAAGCAGGTGGAGAAGGTCGACTTGATGCCGCTGCCGGAACCCATTTCGGTCGAGCCCACCAGAGCGGTGTAGCCGGACAGGAAGTGGTAGGCCGCTTGTTCTTCGCTGAGGATCGACACTGGCGGCAGCACGCCGGTCAGGTCGCAGGTCAGGAAGATCACAGCGTTTGGCTCGCCACCGAGGTTCTTCTCGGAACGCTTGGCAACGTGCTCCAGCGGATAGGCTGCGCGACTGTTCTGGGTCAGGCTGACATCGGCGTAATCGGCGTGCTTGGCGTCATCGATAACGACGTTTTCCAGGACTGCGCCGTGCTTGATGGCTTTCCAGATGACTGGTTCGTTCTTCTCGGACAGGTCGATGCACTTGGCATAGCAACCGCCTTCGATGTTGAACACCACGCCCTCGCCCCAACCGTGCTCGTCGTCACCGATCAGGTAACGGCTTTCGTCGGCGGACAGGGTGGTTTTACCGGTGCCGGACAGGCCGAAGAACAGGGTCACGTCGCCCTCCTCACCGATGTTGGCAGCGCAGTGCATTGGCAGCACGTCGGCGGCCGGCAGCAGGAAGTTCTGCACCGAGAACATGGCTTTTTTCATTTCACCGGCGTAGCGCATGCCGGCGATCAGCACTTTCTTCTGCGCGAAGTTGATGATCACGCAACCATCGGAGTTGGTGCCGTCACGCTCTGGAACGCACTCGAAATTGGCGACGTTGAGCACCTGCCACTCATCACGACCAGCCGGGTTGTACTGGGCCGGGTTGATGAACAGGCAACGACCGAACAGATTCTGCCAGGCAGTCTGAGTGGTCATTTTCACGGCCAGGTAGTGATCGGCAGCCGCGCCTACATGAACGTGGGAAACGAAATGCTCTTGCGCGTTGTTGAACGCCTCGACGCGGTCCCACAGGGCATCGAACTTGTCGGCCGGGAACTTGCGGTTGATCGGGCCCCAGGCGATAGCGGCCTGAGTGGTCGGCTCTTCAACGATGAAACGGTCGACTGGCGAACGGCCGGTACGGTGACCGGTACGAACAACCAGCGCGCCGGTATCGGCAAGCTCGCCTTCACCGCGATTCAGGGCTTCTTTAACCAGATCATCAACACTCAGATCGGTGTACACGGCGTTATTGGCTTGCGTCATGAGGTTCCCCATCGGCCAGTGGCCGAGTGCTCCAAACGTTTTGTAGTAGAAAGTTGTGCACTACTACCGCGAGAAAAAGTGGGCCGGATTATGCCAGAAAAGCCCAAAAAAAGTAGGGCCCTCCCGTCGTTACGGCGTAATACCGGCACTAACCAGTGAATTTACCTGCGCTGAACCGTTTTAGTGACGGGTATCTGACGGCGTGTCGACGCCCGCACCGGCGAATAATTGGGCGATATCGGCGGCATCGAACAGGTAACGCTGATTGCAGAACTGGCAATCGATCTCGATGTTGCCACCGTGCTCGACCACCAGATTTTGCGCATCTTCAACACCCAAACTGACCAGAGCATTGGCCGAACGTTCACGCGAGCAGCTGCAACGGAAGCGCAGCTTTTGCACGTCGAACAGACGCACCTGCTCTTCGTGATAGAGGCGATGGAGCACGGTTTCGTTGTCCAGTCCCAGCAATTCATCAGCGGTCAGGGTGCTGCCCAGCGCGGTGATGTGCTGCCAGCTGGCGGCGCGTTCTTCTTCGTCTTTCAAGCGGTCGGCGGGCAGTTGCTGCAGCAGCAGGCCACGGGCGCGACGGCCATCGGCGTACAGCCAGAAGCGGGTGCCTACCTGTTGGGACATGACGAAGTAATTAGTGAAGCACTCGGACAGGGTTTCGCCGTCGAGGTCGACGATGCCCTGGTAACGCTGACCATGGGTCGGGTCGACCGTCAGCGCCAGTACGCCGTTGGGCATCAGGTCGGCGAGCGTCGCATCGGGGGCGATCCGGTCGGCCTCGTAACGGGCCAGGCCGCGGATATCGCGCTCGCTGGAGCACTCGATCATCAGCAACGGGATCGGGCCGTCGGAACGGGCCTGAAGGATCAGCAAGCCATCGAACTTCAGCGCGCCGACCAGCAGCGATGCCGCCGCCATCAGTTCGCCAAGCAATTGCGCGACCGGCTCCGGGTAGGCGTGTTTGGCCAGGACTTCGGCGTAGCTGAGCTCCAACGAGACCAGCTCGCCACGGGTGTCGCTGTCATCGAAGATGAAGCGTTGGGTGAAGTCGTTATCCGGTAGGTCGGTCATAGGTCTGGGTATCTGAAGTGGTGACAATGGGTTTCAACGGTCAGGATCGCGTGCCTGCAATCACCCTTGGATGCGCAACGCTAGGCCATGGCCGGCATTTTATGAACAATCCGGGCTTGTTCCAAGCAAGGTGCACAGTGCGCGATCCTTGGCCACTGACGCCGTTGGCCTTCTGGTTATGGCCCATGGCGCAGAGGCTGTGGTGATTTTCGACGAGTGGCTGTGTATCCGCTCGATGCGCCGCTGGCGAATCACCCGATATGGTTACTCAATGCAGCAATTGCAAGTCTTTGCGTAGACTTGGTGAAGAATGGCGAGTGCTGCGCACTCGATCGCGGGCAAGTCGAATCGTCGCACCGCATGCTCCCACAAAATATCGTATATCCCTTGTGGGAGCGGGCTTGCCCGCGATGACGGACTGAACATCGCCCGAGAAATTCCTGTCCTACTCGTCGTTGCTGCTACCACGGAACTTGAACAAATCCCGCCGCTGTTTCTTGCTCGGTTTGCCATCGGTGGTCATCCCCAGCGCACCCGCTTTGCGCTGGGCGGCGGCGTTTTCGCGTTTGGCGATGCTGGCTTCGGTTTCGGCATACAACGTCTGAGCCTCCGGCGCGCCACGGCGAACAATGGATAACGCTTGAACCACCACCGTACGCTCTTCGAAACCGGCGCGGATCACGAACTCATCACCTACTCTTGGCTCCTTGCCTGGCTTACAACGTTCGCCCCGGCAATGCACCTTGCCGCTTTCAATCGCCGCCTTGGCCAAGGCACGGGTTTTGTAAAAACGCGCGGCCCATAACCATTTATCGAGACGGACTTTGTCGTCCTCTTCGTTTTTTTGTGCCATGGAATTTCCTCACTCTGAAATATTGCTGAACTGTACTACCGTTTCAGTCGTACCAAGAATTGCACCGGCTCGGATTACAATGCACGCATTCCAGAACCTCCCCGAGGGGCTGGAAATCCGGGCCGTAGATATCTGTCGCCTTTTAACCATTATTCTGCGTGAATACCGCGAATTCGGCCGCTTGCGGGCCGAGCGGTTTCTACCGGTTGAGCAACTTTGAAGACATTTGACCATTTGACCGTTGTCGGTCTGCGCGAGTGGGTGGCGCTCCCGGATTTGGGAGTCGCGGGCCTGCGGGCAAAAATCGACACCGGTGCCAGCACCTCCAGCCTGCATGCCACCGACATCGAGCCGTTCGAGCGCGATGGCGAACAGTGGGTACGCTTCACCGCGCACTTGGGCACGGTGGTGCAATTGCGTCATCGACGCTGCGAAGCGCCGCTGGTGACGATGAAAACCATTAAAAGCTCCAACGGTCAGGCGCAGAAGCGATACGTGGTCAGCACCACCCTGGCCCTCGGTGATCGGGTCTGGCGGGTCGAGTTCACGCTCGCCTGCCGCAAATCCATGCGTTATCGCCTGCTACTCGGCTCCAAAGCCTTGATTCACGGCCAGTTGGTGGTCAATCCAGGCATTAAGTACGTACAAGACAAGCCGGTGTTCCCGGTATCTACCTCCTCCACAGGTGTTGCATGAAGATCGCTGTGCTGTCGCGGAACCCGCGTCTGTATTCCACTCGTCGTCTGGTTGAAGCCGGTACCGAGCGTGGCCATGAAATGGTGGTGATCGACACCCTGCGCGCCTACATGAACATTGCCAGCCACAAGCCGCAGATCCACTACCGCGGCAAGCCGCTGGAAGGTTTCGACGCGGTGATCCCCCGGATCGGTGCGTCGGTAACGTTTTATGGCTGCGCGGTGTTGCGTCAGTTCGAAATGATGGGCGTATTTCCGCTCAATGAATCGGTGGCCATTGCCCGTTCGCGGGACAAACTGCGTTCGTTGCAATTGCTGTCACGTCGCGGGATCGGTTTGCCGGTGACCGGGTTTGCTCACTCACCGGACGACATTCCCGACCTGATCGACATGGTCAACGGCGCCCCGCTGGTGATCAAGGTATTGGAAGGCACCCAAGGCATTGGCGTGGTGCTGTGTGAAACGGCGACGGCGGCAGAGTCGGTGATCGAAGCGTTCATGGGCCTGAAGCAGAACATCATGGTTCAGGAGTACATCAAGGAAGCCGGCGGTGCCGACATTCGATGCTTCGTAGTCGGCGACAAGGTGATCGCAGCGATGAAGCGCCAGGCCAAGCCTGGCGAGTTTCGCTCCAACCTGCATCGGGGCGGCAGCGCCAGCCTGATCAAGATCACACCGGAAGAACGCATGACCGCGTTGCGTGCGGCGAAGGTGATGGGCCTGGCAGTGGCGGGGGTGGACATCCTGCGCTCCAATCACGGGCCGCTGGTGATGGAAGTGAACTCGTCACCGGGTCTGGAAGGGATTGAAACCACCACCGGGAAGAATGTGGCGGGGATCATCATTGAGCATCTGGAGAAGAATGGCGGGCCGAATATGACGCGGACCAAAGGGAAGGGTTAAGTCAGACTTATGTGGCGGCAGGGAGGCCGCCTTCGCGAGCAGGCTCGCTCCCACAGTTGACCGCGTACTCATTGTGGGAGCGAGCCTGCTCGCGAAGGGGCCATCAGCCCCAGCCAAGATGTCAGCTGTTAAACCGCATCCCGAGGCAACATCAACCCCAACGGCAACCGCACCCGCGCTTCCAGCCCGCCTCCGGAACGATTGCGCAACTCAACATTCCCGCCATGCATCGAAGCAATCCGCTTCACGATCGCCAGCCCCAAACCAGTCCCCTTCCCGCCACGGGCGCGATCACCCCGAGTGAACGGGTTGAAGATTGCTTCAAGTTCAGCAGGATCAATCCCCGCCCCACGGTCCATGACACTCAGCACCACATACGGCGCGCTGGTATCACCAGAGACATAGGCCGCCACCTCAACGCCGCTGCCCGCGTGATGCAAGGCATTGCCGATCAGGTTGTTCAACAGGCGTTTCATCGACACCCGACGCAATGGAAACGGCTGGATCGGTTCCAGGCGCAGACGGACCTTTTCTGCATTCTGGTTGTACGGCGCAGCGACTTCGCGAACCAGGTCGCTCAAGTCCACCTCTTCCACCGATTCGTCACGGCCATCGCGAATGAACGCCAGGAACTGGTCGAGGATCGCGTCCATGTCTTCGATGTCGCGCACCATGTCGTCGGTGAGATCGGTGCGATCTCCCATCAACTCCAGGGACAGGCGCAAACGGGTCAAGGGGGTCCGCAAGTCGTGGGACACACCGGCCAGCATCAGCTCACGTTCGCGTCCGGCCTGTTCGACGTCTTCTGCCATCTGGTTGAAGGCGCGATACACCTCGGTCATTTCACTTGGGGTGTCGCTGATGGGCAATCGCACACTGCGCCCCTGGCCGAGTTGCCTTGCGGCATACACCAGACGCTTTAACGGTTGATTGAGTTGACTGACGAAGATCCATGCCGATGCGGTCGACAGCAAGCCAATGGCGAGGAACCAGCCGAGCACGTTCCAGATTTTCTGGCCACGCAGAGGATGCGGGTACAGCGGCACTTTCAACCAGCCATCGCCCAGGCTTGGCGCCCGGACCCACAGCGCTGGCGGTGAGTGCATGCGTAATCGCACTTCGGTGTCAGCACCCAGTTCGGCCTGCATCTGCCGCTGGTATATCTCGCTGTACGGCCAATGGTGCTCACCTTCCGGCACACCGGCCCCCACCACCCGGATCAGCGTGGCGGCATCGGCGATCTTAGTGCGGTTTTCTTCATCGGCGGCCCAATAGGCGCGCAGTGTCAGGGCGACGCCGTGGCTGTATTGACGATCCACCAGCACGTCTTCGTTCATCAACAGATAAACCAGGGTCAGTGCCTTGGAAAACAGGACGACGATCAGCACCAGCCAAAGGGTGCGGGAGAAGAAGCTCTGGGGGAACCAAACGGGGGTTTTCATGGATAGCCGCTACACACTTGCAGGAGCGAGCGATGCTCGCATATTGCGGATCGCGAGTCTGCGGGCAACATTGCCCGCAAGACCCGCTCCTACAAATCGCCGATCACTTGGTGGCGGCGCCATCCGGAACGAACACGTAGCCCACGCCCCAGACTGTCTGGATGTAACGCGGCTTGGACGGATCGGGTTCGATCATCCGGCGCAGACGGGATATTTGTACGTCGATGGAACGCTCCAGGGCATCCCACTCGCGGCCACGGGCCAGGTTCATCAGTTTGTCACGGGTCAGTGGCTGACGCGCGTTCATGACCAATGCCTTGAGGACCGCAAACTCACCGGTGGTAAGCATGTGCACTTCGTCACCGCGCTTGAGTTCGCGGGTCGCCAGCGACAGTACGTAATCACCGAAGGTCACGCTTTCGTCTTCGCTGCCCGGTGCACCCGGCACCGGCGTCGACTGACGACGCAGGACCGCTTTGACGCGGGCCATCAGCTCGTCCGGGTTGAACGGCTTGGCCAGGTAATCGTCGGCGCCCAGTTCCAGGCCCTTGATACGGCTCAGCTCGTCGCCTTTGGCGGTCAGCATGATGATGGGGATCTGATTGTTCGCCGTGCGCAGGCGGCGGCAGGCGGTCAAGCCGTCTTCGCCGGGCAGCATCAGGTCGAGGACGACCAGATTGAACACTTCGCGCGCCAGCAGGCGATCCATTTGCTCGGTGTTCGGAACGGCGCGGGCGCGGTAGCCCTTGCTGACGAAAAAGCGCTCCAGCAGGCTGCTGAGCCCCGGATCGTCGTCAACAATAAGAATTTTTTCGCCTTCAGCAGTGTTTGCAGTGCTGCTCATTAGATGCTCCTTTGATCTCGGCGCGCATTATGGCGTAGCTGCCGTTATACGCACCGTGTGCATTGTTAGCAGATTTTTCCTCCACCGCCAGTAAACCGGCCATTACCCTTCCCGCCCGCGATGCCCCAGAACACGCGAACGCTGGTTATAATGCGCGGCGTTTTGTGTCAGGCAACATCAGACAGGTACTACAGGCAGGCGCTATTTATTTCCCTGCCGCCCGCAGTAATTGTTCGATTTCACGGGTCAATGGGGTGCCCTTTGATCCAGGCAGCGGCGCAGGCCAGGCCGCTCAACCAGACTCGCAGAGCCTTCAATTCTGCGCCTGCGAGCCTGCTTTCACAATTTGTCAGGTGGTTTTATGGACAGCATCAACAGCCGCATCGCCGAGGAACTCGGTGTACGCCTACAACAGGTCGAAGCGGCCGTCGCGCTACTCGATGAAGGCTCTACCGTTCCCTTCATCGCCCGTTACCGGAAAGAAGTGACCGGCAGCCTCGATGACATCCAGTTGCGTCATCTGGAAGAGCGTCTGCGCTACCTGCGAGAACTCGACGAACGGCGCATCAGTATCCTCGCCAGCATCGAGGAACAAGGCAAGCTGACCCCGCAACTTGAACGCGACATCAAACTCGCCGACACCAAGACCCGCCTCGAAGACTTGTACCTGCCGTACAAGCAAAAGCGCCGCACCAAGGGCCAGATCGCCCTGGAAGCCGGCCTCGGCGAGCTGGCCGACGGCCTGTTCAACGACCCGACCCTGACGCCTGACACCGAAGCCGCACGCTTCATCAACGCCGAAAAAGGCGTGGCCGATGTGAAGGCAGCCCTCGAAGGCGCCAAGTACATCCTCATGGAGCGCTTCGCTGAAGACGCCGGCCTGCTGGACAAACTGCGCAGCTACTTGAAGCAAGAAGCCACCCTCAGTGCCCGCGTCATTGCGGGTAAAGAAGAGGAAGGCGCCAAGTTCCGCGACTACTTCGAACACGACGAACCGCTGAAAAGCATGCCGTCGCACCGCGCGCTCGCTATTTTCCGTGGCCGCAACGAAGGCATTCTGAGCTCTGCGCTGAAAGTCGGCGACGAACTGCCGGGCACCATGCACCCGTGCGAAGGCATGATCGGCCAGCAATTCGGCATCCAGAACCAGAACCGCGCCGCCGACAAATGGCTGGGCGAAGTGGTGCGCTGGACCTGGAAGGTCAAGCTCTACACCCACCTCGAAACCGACCTGCTGGGTGAGCTGCGCGATGGCGCGGAAACCGAAGCGATCAACGTGTTCGCGCACAACCTGCACGACTTGCTGCTGTCGGCCCCGGCCGGCCCGCGCGCCACGTTGGGTCTCGACCCGGGCCTGCGCACCGGCTGCAAGGTCGCCGTGGTCGACGCCACCGGCAAGCTGCTGGATCACGCCACCGTTTATCCGCACGTGCCGCACAACAAGTGGGATCAGACCCTCGCGATTCTCGCCGCCCTGTGTGCCAAGCATTCGGTTGACCTGATCGCCATCGGCAACGGCACCGCCAGCCGCGAAACCGACAAGCTGGCCGCTGAACTGATCAAAAAATACCCGGCCATGAAAATGACCAAAGTCATGGTCTCCGAGGCCGGCGCATCGGTTTACTCGGCATCTGAACTGGCTTCGAAGGAATTCCCGGATCTGGACGTATCGATCCGTGGCGCCGTGTCGATTGCCCGTCGCTTGCAGGATCCACTGGCTGAGCTAGTGAAGATCGATCCGAAATCCATCGGTGTCGGCCAGTACCAGCACGACGTTTCGCAGCTGAAACTGGCGCGCGGTCTGGACGCGGTAGTCGAGGACTGCGTGAACGCCGTGGGCGTCGACGTCAATACCGCCTCCGTGGCGCTGCTGGCGCGCATCTCCGGTCTCAACGCGACCCTGGCACAGAACATCGTCAGCCATCGCGATGAACACGGCGCGTTCAAAACCCGCGCCGCGTTGAAGAAAGTCGCACGTCTGGGCGAAAAAACTTTCGAACAGGCCGCAGGCTTCCTGCGCGTGATGAACGGCGACAACCCGCTGGATTCGTCGGCCGTTCACCCGGAAGCCTACCCGCTGGTGCAGCGCATCGCCGCTGAAACCGACCGCGACATCCGCTCGCTGATCGGCGATGCGAGCTTCCTCAAGCGTCTCGATCCGAAGAAGTACACCGACGAAACTTTCGGTCTGCCAACGGTCACCGACATTCTGCAAGAGTTGGAAAAACCTGGCCGCGATCCACGTCCTGAGTTCAAGACTGCGGAGTTCCAGGAAGGCGTCGAGGACCTCAAGGATCTCGAACTGGGCATGATCCTCGAAGGCGTCGTCACTAACGTGACCAACTTCGGCGCGTTCGTCGACATCGGCGTGCATCAGGACGGTTTGGTGCATATCTCTGCACTTTCGGAGAAGTTCATCAAGGATCCGCGTGAAGCGGTGAAGGCCGGTGATGTGGTGAAAGTGAAGGTCATGGAAGTCGACATCCCGCGTAAACGCGTGGGCTTGTCGATGCGCATGAGCGACACCCCGGGCGAGAAAATCGACGGCGCTCGCGGTGCACGTCCGGGGTCGGCGCCACGCCAGTCCCAGAACAGCGCACCGCGCAAGGAAACCACCGCGGCGGCCCCGAGCAACAACGCGATGGCGTCGCTGTTCGCCAACGCCAAGCAGTTGAAGAAACGCTGATGGAGATTCCTGCCGGGCTGACCGAAAGCGCGTTTTTCAAGCTGCTGGGGTGTCGCTTGCACAGCCTGGAAACCGGGGTGGCGCAAGTCGCCCTGGCGCTGGAACCGGAGCTGCGCAATCGCGGCGGCAAGCTGCACGGCGGGGCTTTGTTTAGTCTGGTGGACATTGCCATGGGGCTGGCTTGTTCCAGTACCCACGGCTTTGACCAGCAGAGCGCGACCATCGAATGCAAGATCAACTACATTCGCGCCGTTTCAGACGGTGAAGTGATGTGCACGGCACGGGTGATCCACCCGGGTCGCCGCACCTTGGTGGTTGAAGCTGACGTGATGCAGGGCGACAAACTGGTCGCAAAAGCACAAGGCACGTTCGCTGTCCTGTAGCTAGATGTCACCCATTTGAGTTAATTTCGGCGCTGTGACCGTAGCGCCGAAGTTTCCTGTGGGAGCGAGCCTGCTCGCGATTGCGGTGTGCCAGACGACTTAAACGTTGACTGACACTCCCTAATCGCGAGCAGGCTCGCTCCAACAGGGGATTGCGGCGCTCGATCCTTGGCCGGCTGCCAGTAGTCCTGTGCGGCTCAAAAACCAGGCGAAAACGCCAGTTTTAACTTCACCCTTGTAGACCGTCTTGCCCACCCCCATATTGGGGCGACTGACGCGTGAAGGAATCCAACTTGAGCGAACTTCTCAACCGCCGCCTGGCTCTGCTTGGCGAGCGCGCTAACCTCTCTCTGCTCGAACAGTGCCTTCACGGCATCGAACGTGAATGCCTGCGCGTGACCGGCGAAGGTCGCCTGGCGCAAACGCCGCACCCGGAAGAATTGGGTTCCGCGCTGACCAACGAACAAATCACCACCGACTATTCCGAGTCGTTGCTGGAGTTCATCACGCCCGCCCTGCCCGACCCGGCGGATACGCTGGCGAGCCTGGACAAGATCCATCGCTTTGCCTACAGCAAGCTCGGCAACGAGTTTCTGTGGAGCCCCTCAATGCCGTGCCCGTTGCCGGCCGAGGAAGACATTCCGATTGCCTATTACGGCACGTCCAATATCGGTCAGCTCAAGTACGTCTATCGCAAGGGCCTGGCCCTGCGTTACGGCAAGACCATGCAGTGCATCGCCGGGATTCATTACAACTTTTCCCTGCCGGAAAAGCTCTGGCCGCTGCTCAAAGAAGCCGAAGGCTTTGTCGGCACCGACCGCGACTATCAGTCCTCGGCCTACATCGCGCTGATCCGTAACTTCCGCCGCTACAGCTGGCTGCTGATGTACCTGTTCGGCGCCTCGCCTGCGCTGGACGCCGGTTTCCTGCGCGGTCGTTCGCACCAGTTGGAACAACTGGACCCGGACACCTTGTACCTGCCGTACGCCACCAGCCTGCGCATGAGCGACCTGGGTTACCAGAGCAACGCCCAGGCCGGCTTGACGCCCTGCTACAACGATCTGTCGAGCTACACCAACAGCCTGCGCCAAGCGGTGGCCACGCCGTATGCGCCGTATGTCGAGATCGGCACGCATCAGGACGGTGAGTGGGTTCAGCTCAACACCAACATCCTGCAGATCGAAAACGAGTACTACTCCAACATCCGCCCGAAACGCGTGACCTATACCGGCGAGCGGCCGATCCAGGCGCTGGTGGCCCGTGGCATTCAGTACGTTGAAGTGCGCTGCCTGGACATCAACCCGTTCCTGCCGATGGGCATCGACCTCACCGAGTCGCGCTTCCTCGACGCCTTCCTTCTGTACTGCGCACTGAACGACAGCCCGTTGCTGACCAATACTTCGTGCGGCAACGCGACCTCGAACTTCCTCAGCGTGGTCAAGGAAGGTCGCCGTCCGGGCCTGCAATTGCAACGCAACGGTCAACCAGTGGACCTCAAAGAGTGGGCCAGCGAGTTGCTGGAGCAGATTGCTCCGTTGGCAGCGATGCTGGATCAAAGTCATGGTGGCGATGCACACAGCAAGGCGCTGGATACGCAGTTGGCCAAGGTCAAGGATCCGTCCCTGACGCCTTCTGCCCAGGTGCTGGCGGCGATGGCCGAGCACAAGGAAAGCTTTGCTCAGTTCTCCCTGCGTCAGAGCCGCGCGCATGCGGCGTTTTTCCGCAGCGAGCCTTTGAGTGGTGAAGATCAGGCGAAGTTTGAAGAACTGGCGCGCTCGTCGTTGGCGGCACAAGTGGAGCTGGAGCAGAACGAAGTCGGCGATTTCGACGTGTTTGTCGGATCGTATCAGGCGAGCATTCTGGCGATCAGTAACTAATCAATTCCTCTTGTAGACGCTGGCTTGTGTAGGAGCTGGCTTGCCAGCGAAAGCGGTGTATCGGTCACCCCGCCTTCGCTGGCAAGCCAGCTCCTACAATCGTTTCATCGCATCACATCCTTAGGATTTCCCGCTCATAAGCTAATTCGAAAATGTTATTTATTTTCTAATTTTTAGATCATTTAGTCTCCTTTGACGCCGACTCTCGGTCGCCTGACAAGGAGCTTCCCAATGAAACTGCATTTCCCTCTTCGCCTCCTGGCGGCCGCCTCTTTGGCTGCAGCGAGTTTCTTTGCTCACGCGGCTGACGTCACCGTCGCCTACCAGACCACCGTAGACCCGGCGAAAGTAGCCCAGGCCGACGGCGCGTACGAAAAAGCCACTAATGCCAAAATCGACTGGCGCAAATTCGACAACGGTGCCGATATCATCGCCGCCATCGCGTCCGGCGACGTGCAGATTGGTTACCTCGGTTCCAGCCCTCTGACCGCTGCGATCACTCGCAAAGTCCCGGTAGAAACGTTCCTCATCGCCACCCAGATCGGCGCCGCCGAAGCCCTGGTCGCTCGTGACGGATCCGGGATCAAGACGCCACAGGACCTGATAGGCAAGAAAATCGCCGTGCCCTTCGTTTCCACCGGCCATTACAGCCTGCTGGCCGCGCTGAAGCACTGGAACATCGACCCGTCGAAAGTCACCGTCCTCAACCTCGCCCCGCCCGCCATCATCGCCGCATGGAAACGTGGCGACATCGACGCTACCTACGTGTGGGACCCAGCCCTCGGTGTGGCCAAGGAAAACGGCAAAGTGCTGATCACCTCGGGTGAACTGGCCAAGTTCGGCGCCCCGACCTTCGATGCCTGGATCGTGCGCAAAGATTTCGCCGAGAAGCATCCGGAAATCGTCACCGCGTTCGCCAAGGTCACCCTCGACGCATACACCGATTACCGCAAAGACCCGAAAGCCTGGCTCGCCAATCAATCCAACGTCGACAAACTGGTGAAGCTCTCCGGCGCCAAGGCCAGCGATATTCCGCTGCTGCTGCAAGGCAACGTCTACCCGCTGGCGGCTGATCAGGTGATCACCCTCGGCGCGCCGACCACCAAAGCCATCACCGACACCGCAGCGTTCCTCAAGGAACAAGGCAAGGTCGAGGCCGTGCTGCCGGACTACGCGCCGTACGTCAGCGCCAAGTTCATCACCAACTGATCCGGAGTTAATCGCGATGGCTTTGCTACAGCTGGAGCGCATCAGCGCACAGTACCCCGGCAGTCCGGAACCGGTACTGGCGGATATTTCCCTGAGTCTTGGGCCCCAGCAATTGCTGGTCGCCCTCGGCCCGTCTGGCAGTGGCAAGACTTCACTGTTGAACCTGATTGCCGGTTTTGTCGAGCCGAGTGCCGGGCGCATCACCCTCGATGGCGTTCCGGTCAAAGGCCCGAGCGCCGAACGTGGCGTGGTGTTTCAGGACGATGCGTTGCTACCGTGGCAGGATGTGCTGGCCAACGTCGGATTCGGTTTGGAACTGGCCGGTGTTTCCCGGGACAAACGCGGAATCCGCGCGCGGGAAATGCTCGCGCTGGTCGACCTTTCCGGCTTCGAAAACCGACGCATCTGGCAGCTCTCGGGCGGCCAGAAGCAGCGTGTCGGACTTGCCCGCGCATTGGCCGCCGATCCCCGTGTTTTGCTCATGGACGAGCCCTTCGGTGCCCTCGATGCCTTCACCCGCGAACAGATGCAGGAGCTGCTGCTGCAAGTCTGGCAGCGCACTGCCAAACCGGTATTTCTGATTACCCACGACATTGAAGAAGCGATATTCCTCGCCACGGATCTGATTTTGTTGGCGCCCAATCCTGGGCAAATCGTCGAACGCCTGAGCCTGGATTTCGGCCAGCGTTACGCCGCCGGTGAATCGGCCCGGGCGATCAAATCCGACCCACGCTTTATCGAAACCCGCGAACACGTGCTCGCCAAAGTGTTCTCCCAACGCAGCGCCGCCACGCGGCAGGAGCGCGCATGAGCAGTTATGAAATTCCGGCCGTCGTTCTGAAACCGGGTTCAAAAGTGATTGCGGTTCGTCGCAGTCTCAGCACGCGCTGGATCAGCGTGCTGACGCTGGTCGTCCTTGTTGCCATTTGGTGGGCCGTGACCGTCACGGGAATGATCGAACCGCTGTTCCTGCCGCCACCGTCCGCCGTGTTGCAAAAAGGCTGGCTGCTGGCGACCACCGGCTACATGGATTCGACGTTGTGGCAGCACTTGGGCGCGAGCCTCAGCCGAATCGGCCTTGGTCTGGTCTTCGCCGTGCTGACGGCCGTGCCGGTTGGCATTGCCATCGGTCACAACCGTATCGCTCGCGGCATTCTTGATCCGCTGATCGAGTTCTATCGCCCGATTCCGCCCTTGGCTTACTTGCCGCTGATCGTGATCTGGTGCGGTATCGGTGAGCTGTCGAAAGTGTTGCTGATCTACCTGGCGATTTTCGCCCCGATTGCCATCGCCACCGCGACCGGCGTGCGCACCGTAGACCCGGCCAAATTACGTGCCGCGCAGTCGTTGGGCGCGACCCGCGCTCAGTTGATTCGTCATGTGATTCTGCCGAGTGCCTTGCCGGACATCTTGACCGGTGTGCGCATTGGCTTGGGTGTTGGCTGGTCGACGCTGGTCGCCGCTGAACTGATCGCGGCCACCAGCGGGTTGGGCTTCATGGTGCAGTCGGCCGCGCAGTTCCTGGTCACCGATGTGGTGGTGCTGGGGATTCTGGTGATTGCGCTGATTGCCTTCGCCATGGAAATGGGCCTGCGCGCCTTGCAACGCAAACTGGTGCCGTGGCACGGCCAGGCACACTGAAAAATCATCATGTGAAAAACCCTGTGGGAGTGAGCCTGCTCGCGATAGCGCAGTGTCAGGCGACATGGCTGTGGCTGATACACCGCCATCGCGAGCAGGCTCACTCCTACAAAAGCTCGGCACCCAGGATTGAAGAGAAAGACCATGAGTAACCTGACAATCGTCCCCCTCAGCTCGGCCCTTGGCGCACAAATCAGCGGCGTCGACATCAGCCAACCGCTGACCCCGGAGCAACGCGACGCCATCGAGCAGGCGCTGCTCAAGCATCAAGTGCTGTTCTTCCGCGACCAGCCAATCACCCCACAACAGCAGGCAAGATTTGCCGCGAGTTTTGGCGACCTGCATATTCACCCAATCTACCCGAATGTGCCGGAACAACCGGAAGTGCTGATCCTCGACACCGCCGTCACCGACGTTCGCGATAACGCAATCTGGCACACCGACGTGACCTTCCTGCCGACCCCGGCCATGGGTGCGGTGCTCAGCGCCAAGCTGCTACCGGAGTTTGGCGGCGACACGTTGTGGGCCAGCGGGATTGCCGCGTATGAAGCGCTGTCGGCACCGATGAAAAGCTTGCTTGAAGGGTTGACCGCTACCCACGACTTCACCCGTTCGTTTCCGCTGGAGCGTTATGGCAATACGCCCGAAGCGTTGGCTCAGTGGGAAGAGGCGCGGCGCAAGAATCCGCCTTTATCGCACCCGGTAATTCGTACACACCCGGTGAGTGGACGGCGCTCGTTGTTCGTCAATGAAGGGTTCACGTCGAAGATCAATGAGCTGTCGGACACCGAGAGCGACGCGATTCTGAAGTTTTTGTTCGCCCATGCCACGCGGCCGGAATTTACCATTCGCTGGCGCTGGCAAAAGGATGATGTGGCGTTTTGGGATAACCGCGTGACTCAGCATTACGCGGTGGATGACTACCGCCCGGCGCGGCGAGTGATGCAGCGGGCGACGGTGTTGGGGGATGTGCCGTTTTTTCGGTGATACCTGATTCTGAGTAACATTCGAAATTACGACACCACTCGTCTACTAGCTGTACAAAAAAACAGGCACCCCTTCCATAACGAATAAAAATACAGTAAAAATCCGCTTACCGAATAGTGAGTGGTGAAACGCATGGTCACAAAGGAAGAACTTCAAGGTTTCATACGTGCGCAAGTTGATAGAGAGTTTTTTGAGGAACTTGGCGTCTTAATTCCGCAAACCTTCCAAAAAGCTTCGAAAGTAGCGCAGGATCTCCTGATTCATACCCCTCCCGCAGACCTACGGGGACACTTGCGCCACTCACTTGCTCAGGAAGCCTTGGCGGGCATGACCCGCTGGAATCCGCTCATCAAATCAACCGACCCCAAAGGGCACAATTACGTCCTATTGGAACTGGGAAAGCTGCGCATTACATCTGTCGTTTTGCCTTGGCAAAAGGAAGTGCGCACTGCGAAACACCGCAGTGAACTGAAAACGCTGAACGAATCGTTAGCCTCACCCCAGATGGATTGGATTGATGGACTGTCCCACACCGTTTCCGAACAACTGATCCATGCACTTGTCGTAGTCCACGCACCACCGCCAATTTCAGCAGATCAATCAGAGCCTGTGGCGATCGTGATGGCCATACCTTATTTCAACGGTAAAGGCTTCCATATGAATTGCACGCTCGAAGAGCTTCTTCAAGGCTATTCTGATAACCAAGCAATTGATCAGAAACCGATTGAATTGGTGAAATTGCGAGATAAGATGCGCCGCGCTGAAGAAATCGAAGACAAAATTGATGATGAGCAAAATTCCAAGAGGTGAACCATGAGAACTGGAGTCGCGGGCTTTCAGTCCGAGCGTCTCAAGCAGTTACGGCTCACATGTGGTATCACCCAGACCGCCTTGGCCGAAATGGTGGGACGCGCCTCTGGAAATATTTCTAAATGGGAGAACGGGCTTCAGGTTCCCGAAGCCGATGCATTCCAGCGGTTATGCGAGGTCTTTGGCGTCAGTGAAAACTGGCTGCTAGAAGAGCAAATCGTAACGAGTGAAAACACGCCGTTCTTCTTCCGCTCGCAGGTGAGTACTACCGCTAACGCGAGAGAAATAGCAGAGGTACGTTTAGAGTGGCTTCAAGACATCTCGTACAAGCTTCAGGAAAGCCTTGAGTTCGTCGCCGTTAATGTCCCTCATTTGGAAGAAAGCAATTGCCTGCTGATTTCCGATGAAGAAATCGAACGGATGGCTAGCGAATGCCGTCAAGCATGGGGCCTGGGAATCGCTCCCATACCCAATGTAGTTCAGGTTCTGGAGAATGCGGGGATCGTCTGCGCTCGAACCACACTAGGCCACCTGAAAATGGATGGCGTATCAAATTGGTATGAACTGGATCAGCGACCTTATGTACTCCTTGTGGCAGACAAGGCGAACGGCATACGAAATCGATTCGATGCAGCCCATGAGCTTGGGCATATCGTTCTCCATCGGCATATTTCCAAGGAACAGTACGAATCGAATTACGCGTTGCTGGAATCACAGGCACATCGATTTGCAAGCGCATTCCTTATGCCAGCAGAGAGTTTCCTGAGGGAGATTCGCTGGCCTACGCTGGATACCTTGCTAGCATTGAAACCACGCTGGAAGGTGTCTGTGGCCGCGATGGTTCGTAGATGTCTAGACCTAGAGATAATCAACGACACCACGACAACAAGATTGTGGAAAGCCAGGTCAGCAAGAGGCTGGGTCAAGGGAGAGCCTATGGATGGTGATTTCGATTTTGAAAGGCCACAGTTAATTGCTCAAGCCGTGAAAATGCTCGTGGAAAATAAAATACTTTCCCGATCTCAAGTCAGACAGCTACTGGGATTGCCTTTGCCAACTCTTGAAAGCCTTTGCAGCCTGGATAAGGGCTACTTTACCCTCCCAGATCAATCGCAGGTGATCAACATGCAGCTCAGAAAGAGATCTGCAAGGGATACTTTTTTCAACGAAACAGCAGAGATACTCGGCTTCCCAAGCAAAAAATAACGATCTCGTCTCCCCTCAAAAAAAATCTCGCATCCCTTCTCCCTCGATGGGATGCGAGATTCGGCCTTTTCCCCTCGCACGTGCTTACTCAGCCGTCGAAGGCTTCTCCCAAAGATTGATCCCGCCTTCATGGGCAAACCGGTCAATCTCCGCCAGTTCCTGCGCACTAAAGCTCAAATTCTTCAACGCCCCGACGTTCTCGATAATCTGCTCCGGCCGGCTCGCGCCGATCAGCGCCGACGTCACCCGTGGATCGCGTAGCGTCCACGCCAACGCCAATTGCGCCAAACTCTGCCCACGCCCCTTGGCGATTTCGTTGAGCCCACGCACATGGGCGATGTTGGCTTCGGACAAGTGCGAAGACTGCAACGAAGCACCACCCGGACGATTGACCCGCGCATCCTTCGGAATGCCGTTGAGGTATTTGTCGGTCAGCAGCCCCTGCGCCAACGGCGTGAAGGCAATCACGCCAGTGCCGAGTTCGTCGGTGACGTCCAGCAGGTCTTTTTCAATCCAACGATTGAGCAGGTTGTACGCCGGCTGATGAATCAGCAGCGGCACTTTCCACTCCTTCAACAGCGACGCCATTTCACGGGCTTTCACCCCGGAATACGACGAGATGCCGATGTACAACGCCTTCCCCTGCTGCACTGCAGTGGCCAGTGCGCTGGCAGTTTCTTCCAGCGGCGTATCCGGGTCGAAACGATGCGAGTAGAAAATATCCACATACTCCAACCCCAGACGCTGCAGGCTCTGATCCAGGCTGGCCAGCACGTATTTACGCGAACCACCGCCCTGCCCGTAAGGACCGGGCCACATGTCCCAACCCGCCTTGCTGGAGATGATCAGCTCATCGCGATATTGCTTGAAATCTTCACGCAACAAACGACCAAAGTTGATCTCGGCGCTGCCGTACGGCGGGCCATAGTTGTTAGCCAGGTCAAAGTGATTGATGCCCAGATCGAACGCCGTGCGCAACAATGAGCGCTGGGTGTCGATCGGCGTACTGTCACCGAAGTTGTGCCACAGCCCCAGAGACAGCGCCGGCAGCACCAAACCGCTGCGACCTACGCGGCGGTAAGGAATGGAATCGTAGCGGTTTTCGGCAGCGGTGTAGGTCATCGAATCCTCTCTTGTCGATCTTGAATGCGGTATCGACTGCGTCGCAAGTTGCCCAGCATACGCCCAGACAAACGCCGATAAACCTCGGACTCGAGAAAATGCTGAAACGTTTCAAAGACGATCGTTCCTACGCTCTGCGTGGGAATGCAGCCAGGGGACGCTCCGCGTTCCGCTTTTCGAAGTGACGCAGAGCGTCACGGGATACATTCCCACGCGGAGCATGGGAACGATCTGCTCTCAAATGGCCCCCGCAAACACTTCCCCCAACCAATCCACAAACACCCGAACCCGTGGCGACATGTGTCGGTTGTGCGGATACAACACCGAAACCGGCATCGGCGGTGGCGGCATATCGGTGAGGACTTCCCGCACCAGCCCTTGGGCAATCTGGGTTTCCATCCGGTAATGCGGGCACTGGATCAGCCCCAGCCCAGCGATGGCGGAGGCGGCGTAGATTTCTGCGCCGAACACTGAAAGCGCGCCGTCGATGGCGACTTCCTTCAGTTCGCCATTCACCATGAATTCGAACGGAAACAGCTTGGCGGTGGTGCGCGAGACGTAGTTCACCGCGCGGTGATGTTTGAGGTCATCGAGGGTTTTCGGTTCGCCGAATTTGCGCAAGTACGCGGGGCTGGCGCAGGTGATCTGGCGCAGATTCGCGATACGTTTTCCGATCAGTGCCGAATCACTCAACGTGCCCGCGCGCAGTACGCAGTCGACGCCTTCGGCGATCAAGTCGACAAAGCGGTCGGACTCGCTGATGGACAGTTCTATCTGCGGGTAGCGCTCCATGAATTGCGGTAATGCGGGGATCACAAAACTTTTCGCCAGCGTCCCGTGCAGGTCGACGCGTAACCGGCCTTTCGGTGCGCAGCCGCGAAACGCCAGCTCGGCCTCTTCCAGTTCCGCCAGCAGTTGCACGCAGCGTAAATAGTAGGCCTCGCCGTCCAGCGTCGGACGCACCTTGCGCGTACTACGCTCCAGCAACCGCGTGCCGAGCCAGGCTTCGAACTGGTTCAGGGTGTGCGTCAACGTTGCGCGCGGCAGGTTCAGGTCTTCGGCTGCCAGGGTAAAGCTGCTGCGCTCGTAGATCCGCACGAAGACCTTCATCGCTTTGACTTGATCCACGTGGGGCTCCGATTGTTGGCGATTATTGAACAGTCAAGGCAACTCTCGTGCATTTATCGGCCTGAGTAAACATGTGAATCTGGCTTCACACCAAGCCAACCATCTCATCAGGAATCAACCTCATGACTACTCAGAAAGTTGCCATCGTCACCGGCGCCTCCCGCGGTATCGGCGCCGTGATTGCCAAACAGCTGGCCAGCGACGGTTTCGCCGTCGCCATCAATTACGCCAGCAGCGCCACCGAAGCTTCGGCCCTGGTGGTGGAATTGCGCCAGGCCGGCCATCAAGCCATAGCGATCAAGGCTGATGTGGCCAACGCTGACGACGTGCGCCGGATGTTCGACGAGACCGAAACACAACTGGGGAAAGTCGACGTGCTGATCAACAACGCCGGCATCCTAAAGGTGATGCCACTGGCGCAACACACCGATGAATTGTTCGAGCAAACCTTCAACATCCACGCACGCGGCACCTTCAACACCTTGCGCGAAGCGGCGACGCGATTGAACAGTGGCGGGCGCATCGTCAACTTCTCCAGCAGCACCGTCGGCCTGAACTTGCCGGGTTACGCGGTGTACATCGCCAGCAAAGCGGCGGTGGAATCGTTGACTCAGGTGTTTGCCAAGGAAATGCGCGGGCGCAATATCACCGTGAATGCCGTGGCGCCAGGGCCGGTTGCGACCGAGTTGTTTTTGCACGGCAAAAGTGAAGAACAGATTCAAAACTTCGCCAAGATGCCTCCGCTGGAGCGCCTGGGTCAGCCGGAGGATATTGCTCGCGTGGTGTCGTTTCTGGTGGGGCCGGATTCGGCCTGGGTCAATGGGCAGATTTTGCGCGCTAATGGTGGGTTGGTTTAACTATGCTCAAGTGAAGACCGCAGTGACCCCATCGCGAGCAGGCTCACTCCTACAGGAATCGCGGTGATCCTTGTAGGAGTGAGCCTGCTCGCGATAGCGGTCTATCAGGCAACAAACAACGACCAGGTGAACCCACCATGCACACAGCCATCATCATCACCTTCGGCCTGGCCCTCCTCGCCATGATGCTGTTCATCGGCGAGAAAATCGGCTTCAGCCGCCAGACACTGACCTACAGCTTTGTGGTCCTGTGGCTGGCATTGACGGTGATCAACGGTGCCATCGGCGTGGTCACTGCCGGCCACCCCCTGAGTTCAGAACTGGCAATCGGCACGGCGGTGTTCAGTGTGCCGGTGGCAGCGCTGGTGCTGTTCATGGTGATGAGCGCCGAGGCCTGAAACAGGCCCCGCTCGGCTAACGCACCAAATGCAAAAACTGCAAATGCCGCTCGTACTGATCAAGGATGTCGTTAATGATCTGATCCTTGGTGTAACCCACCAGATCGTAGTCCTGACTGCCTTCGCTCAAATGCACTTCTGCCCGGTAGTAACGGCGGTTGTTGAGTTGTTTGGACCCCATGCCGCCTCGGGCAAAGGATGGCGTGAAATAGCCGCGCATCTGCACCTGATAAATAAACGGATGCTGTTCACCGTGACCGATTTCCAGGCTGACGCTGTCGTTGGCCGGGTCCGGTTGCGTGATCACATTCAAACCCTTCTCGACAAACACCGCCGACACTTCCTCAATCGCCGGCCGCACTGTTGTATCGAGAAAACGGTACACCTCATCCCGGGACGGGAAGTGCACCGCCTGACTCAAGCGCTGACGCCAGCCACCGCGTCGTGAGCCGGCCACCGGCGCCAGGGAATGCAGTTGCGCGATCTGCTTCTGGGACTCCAGGTAGAACGCCTTGTGCAGCCCCCACATCATTAACAGCAAGATCAGCGAGAACGGCAGCGAGGTCAGCACCACCGCCGACTTCAACGCATCGATACTGCCGGAGAACAACAGCGCACTGGTCACCAGCGCCGTCATCGCGCCCCAGAACACCCGCAGCCATTTCGGCCCGTCTTCATCCGGGTTGCCACCCTTGGCGGACAACGTCGACAGCACCACCGTGCCGGAGTCAGCCGAGGTAACAAAGAACACGAAGCTGATGAACACCGTCACGGCGATCACGGTTTTGCTCCACGGGTAAGTTTCCAGCAGCAGGTAAAGGGTCATCGACGGGTTGTCGATGGCCGACATGCCGAGCGCGCTCATGCCGTGGTTGAGCACCTGATCGATGGCGCTGTTACCAAAGATCGACATCCACGCCAGGGTGAAGCCGAGTGGGATCAACAGCACGCCGAAGACGAATTCGCGGATGGTGCGGCCACGGGAAATCCGCGCGATAAACAAGCCCACGAACGGCGACCATGCGATCCACCAGGCCCAGTAGAACACCGTCCAGCCACCGAGCCAGTCGCTGGGTTTGTCGTAAGCGTACAGGTCGAAACTCTTCATCGGCAAAGCGCCGAGGTAGTCGCCGACGTTCTGGATCAGAGTATTGAGCAGGTGCTGCGTGGGGCCGGCGAACAACACGAACAGCAGCAGCGCGCAGGCCAGCAGCATGTTGATGTCGGACATCACCCGCACACCTTTATCGACGCCGGACACGGCGACGATGATCGCCGCGCCCATCATCAACGTGATCAGGCCGACCTGAATCCACTGGGTGTGGGCGATGCCGAACAGGTAATCCAGCCCTGAGTTGAGGTGCAGCACACCGAAACCCATGTCGGCACCGAGACCGAACACCGTGGCGATGATGCCGAAGCCGTCCACCGCATAACCGATGGGGCCGTTGATGCGCTTGCCGATCAGCGGATACAGCGCCGAACGCAGGGCCAGTGGCAGGTTATGTCGGTAAGCGAAATAAGCCAGTGCCATGCCGACAAAGGCGAACACACCCCAGCCGTGCAGGCCCCAGTGCAGAAACAGAATCTGCATCGCCTGACGTGCCGCATCCGCCGTACCGGCCTCGCCTTGCGGTGGTTGCGCCAAGTGGGTCAGCGGTTCGGATACGCAAAAGAAAAACAGCGTGATGCTGATTCCGGCGGCGAACAGCATGCCGGCCCAGGACAGGTAACTGAATTCGGGTTCGTCGTGGTCGGCACCGAGCTTGATCTTGCCGTAGCCGGACAAGGCGGTGACCACCACGAAGACCAGATACAGGGTCATCGCGAGCATGTAATACCAGCCGACCGTATTGGCCGCCCAGTTTTGCGCCGCCAGCAGCCAGGCACCGGCCTGTTCAGGCATGGCGATAACGACAATGCCGAAGAGCAGAATGAAGCTCGCCGAGAAGTAGAACACCGGCGGGTTCATGCGGATCAGGCCGCTGGGAGGAAGGGACGATGCACTCATGAAACGTGCACCTCGATGGGGTAAAACGTGGCTGTAGAAATCGGACTCAGCAAAGGCAAGCCTCCTGTTGTGAGCGGGCAGCGAACCGCCGGTTTAACTTGAATGAACGTTCAAGTTAAACATGGATAGGGGGCTAAGGACTAATCCCGAGGCTCGGCGGTCGTGCTTGTAAGCTAGCTCAAGGATGGAAATGACGCGGGGTTTTGAGGATTCGTTCAGTGGAGAATTGGCTGAATGCCATTATCTCGGTCCGGTTTGAAACCAATCGCGAGCAGGCTCGCTCCCACAGTGGATTTGTGTCAGCCCACATCATTGTGAACACCACAAAAACCCTGTGGGAGCGAGCCTGCTCGCGATGGCGGCGGATCAGTCAGCGCAGATTTCGCGACTTACTTCTGCGTCCCATCATCATGCTGCAAATTCGCCTGAGTCAGGTTGCACCCCGCCGGCACGCTGCGGGTCAGCCAGACATTGCCGCCGATGGTCGAGCCCTTGCCAATCGTGATCCGCCCCAGAATCGTCGCCCCGGCATAGATCACCACGTCATCCTCCACAATCGGATGGCGCGGATGGCCTTTCTGCAACTGACCGTCCTCATCAGACGGGAAACGCTTGGCGCCCAACGTGACCGCCTGATAAATCCGCACCCGCTCACCAATAATCGCGGTCTCGCCGATCACCACGCCCGTCCCGTGGTCAATGAAGAAGCTGCGACCGATCTGCGCGCCAGGGTGAATGTCGATACCGGTGGCCGAGTGAGCGATTTCCGAGCTGATGCGCGCCAGCAACGGCAACCCGGCGCGGTACAAATGGTGGGCCAGGCGATGGTGAATCACCGCCAGAATGCCCGGGTAGCAGAGCAACACCTCATCAACACTGCGCGCCGCCGGGTCACCGTGATAGGCCGCCAGCACATCGCTATCCAGCAACCTGCGCAGCCCTGGCAAGGCGAGCGCGAAGTCCTGAATGATCGCAATGGTGTTGGCCTCGATCTCAGCGTCCGCCTGCTGACTGTGGCGAGCGGCATAGCGCAATTCGAGCCGTGCCTGCGCCAGCAGCGCGTTCAACGCCACATCAAGGGTGTGGCCGACGTAGAAGTTTTCACTCTCTTCGCGCAAATCCACCGGCCCTAGGCGCATCGGGAATAGCGCCCCGCAGAGCGCTTCAAGAATCTGCGCCATGGCCGCACGCGAAGGTAATTCACGCCCGCCCTGCTCGGTGCTGGCCCGACCATTTTGTGCGCGCCACTCGTCACGCGCCGCGCGCAGTTGGCTGACGATGGTCTGCAATTGCCAATGACTGGAACGCTCGCTCACGGTAAAAACTCCTCACGGGCGGCCGGACTGTCTGGCCGCACTGACGGCGTTTACTTTACGGCAAGGTCTTGAGGCCGAATTAAGAACCAATTGTGCAGAGCTCAGAATCTTTGGCTATAAGCGATTGGCGGTTGCCCAGGCAAATGGGCGTGCCTATAGTCCTGACAATCTTTCTGCGCCAGTACGGACCCATGATCAAACAACAGCTCGCTCGCTTTAACCGTCTCGATTTACTCGGCCACCCTACTGCCCTGGAAAAACTTGAACGTTTGTCGACCTGGCTGGGCCGCGATGTGTACGTCAAACGCGATGACCTGACGCCGCTGGCAATGGGCGGCAACAAGCTGCGCAAGCTTGAATATCTCGCCGCCGATGCACTGGCACAAGGTGCCGACACGCTCATCACCGCGGGAGCGCTCCAGTCCAACCATGTACGCCAGACAGCGGCCATTGCCGCCAAACTGGGTCTGGGTTGCGTCGCGTTGCTGGAAAACCCTTTGGGCACCGACGACGCCAACTATGTCGGCAACGGCAATCGCCTGTTGCTGGACCTGTTCGATGCCAAGGTCGAGTTGGTGGAAAACCTCGATAACGCCGACGAGCAATTACAAGCCCTGGCCGAGCGCCTGCGCAACAACGGCAAGAAGCCGTACCTGGTGCCGATTGGTGGTTCGAATGCGTTGGGCGCGTTGGGTTATGTACGCGCCGGGCTGGAACTGGCCGAACAGATCAAGGACACCGGCCTGAAGTTTGCCGCCGTGGTCCTCGCATCGGGCAGCGCCGGCACCCACAGCGGTCTGGCGCTGGCGCTGAGTGAAGCACTGCCGGAATTGCCAGTGATCGGGGTCACGGTTTCCCGTAGCGATGAAGATCAGCGACCGAAAGTCCAGGGCCTCGCCGAGCGCACGGCAGAACTGCTGGGCGTGCAGCTGCCAGCGAGTTTCAAAATTGAACTGTGGGACGAATATTTCGGCCCACGCTATGGCGAGCCAAATGCCGGAACACTGGCGGCGGTGAAACTGCTGGCGAGCCAGGAAGGTTTACTGCTGGACCCGGTCTACACCGGCAAGGCCATGGCCGGGTTGCTCGATGGTATTGGACGAGGGCGCTTCGATGAGGGGCCGATTATCTTCCTGCACACCGGTGGCGCACCCGCGTTGTTTGCCTACAAAGACTTTTTGTAGCCGATCATCTATACGATTGGGGAATAACTAGAGCAGCATTCAGTATTTTCCAATCTAAAGGTGTCGTCATATAGTCGCGCCGCAGGCGAATTTGCAGCGAGACGCATATGCTGCTTTAGGGCAGGATATGCAGTCGTCCAACTCCCGATTTTGCCAACATTCCTAAAAGCGTCTTCCATAAGAAAACACAGGGGCTTGTCATGAATTTTTCCGCATTACGTCGAAACCTGCTGGTCGGTTCACTGGGCCTGGCACTGAGCGCCGGGTTGCTGGGCCAGGCGGTTGCCGGTGAGCAACTGCAAAAAATCAAGGACGCTGGCGTGATCAACGTCGGTCTGGAAGGCACTTATCCACCGTTCAGCTTCGTCGACGCCGACGGCAAACTGTCCGGCTTCGAAGTCGAATTCTCTGAAGCTCTGGCAAAAGAGTTGGGTGTGAAGGCCAAACTGCAACCAACCAAATGGGACGGCATCCTCGCAGCGCTGGAATCCAAGCGTCTGGACGTGGTGATCAACCAGGTGACCATCTCGGAAGAGCGCAAGAAGAAGTATGACTTCTCCACGCCATATACCGTCTCCGGGATTCAGGCGCTGACCCTGACCAAGAACAAAGACACCGTCAAGACCGCCGCCGACCTGGCTGGCAAGAAAGTCGGAGTAGGCCTGGGCACCAACTACGAGCAATGGGTCAAGGAAAACGTCCCAAAAGCCGACATCAAAACCTATGACGATGATCCGACCAAGTTCCAGGACCTGCGCGTCGGCCGCATCGACGTTATTCTGATCGACCGCCTCGCTGCGCTGGAATACGCCAAAAAGGCCAAGGACACTTCCGCCGCCGGCGAAGCGTTCTCCCGCCAGGAAGCCGGTATTGCCCTGCGCAAAGGCGAGCCTGAGTTGCTTGCCGCAATCGACAAGGCCATCGACAAGCTGCGTGCCGACGGTACGCTGAAAAAGCTTTCGGAAAAATACTTCAGCGCTGACGTCACTCAATAATGGAAGAAGCTTTCCAACTCGCACTGGATTCCGCGCCCTTTCTGCTCAAGGGCGCGTATTACACAGTGATCCTCAGCCTGGGCGGGATGTTCTTCGGTCTGGTGATGGGTTTCGGCCTGGCGCTGATGCGCCTGTCGCGCTTCAAGCTGGTGAGCTGGATCGCCCGCATCTACGTGTCGTTCTTTCGCGGCACGCCGTTGCTGGTGCAACTGTTCGTGATCTATTACGGCTTGCCGCAACTGGGTATCGAACTTGATCCGCTGCCGGCGGCCCTGATCGGCTTCTCGCTGAACATGGCCGCCTACGCCTGCGAAATCCTCCGTGCCGCGATCAGCTCCATCGAGCGCGGCCAGTGGGAAGCTGCCGCGAGTATCGGCATGACCCGTGCGCAAACCCTGCGCCGGGCCATCCTGCCGCAAGCGATGCGCACGGCCTTGCCGCCGCTGGGCAACAGCTTCATTTCACTGGTCAAGGACACGGCGCTGGCCGCCACCATTCAAGTGCCGGAACTGTTCCGTCAGGCGCAGCTGATTACCGCTCGCACCTTTGAAATTTTCACCATGTATCTTGCCGCCGCGCTGATCTACTGGATTCTGGCCACGGTGCTGTCGCACCTGCAGAACAAGTTGGAAGAGCGGGTCAATCGGCACGACCAGGAGTCCTGACCCCATGATTGTCGTGGAAAAACTGACAAAGCAGTTCAAGGGTCAAGTCGTGCTCAACGGCATCGATCTGCAAGTGAAGGAAGGCGAAGTCGTGGCGATCATCGGGCCTAGCGGCTCGGGTAAAACCACGTTTCTGCGTTGCCTGAATTTTCTCGAAGAGCCCACCAGCGGCCGGATCAAGGTCGGTGACATCGAGATCGATGGCAGCCGTCCGCTGAACCAGCAGCAAGGCCTGGTACGACGCTTGCGCCAACACGTCGGTTTCGTGTTCCAGAACTTCAACTTGTTCCCGCATCGCACCGCTCTGGAAAACGTCATCGAAGGCCCGATCATCGTAAAGAAGATCCCCCGCGCCGAAGCCGTTGCCCTGGGCAAAAAGCTCTTGGCCAAGGTCGGTCTGGCGGGTAAGGAAGATGCTTACCCGCGACGCCTGTCCGGTGGTCAGCAACAGCGTGTGGCGATTGCCCGTGCGCTGGCGATGGAGCCGGAAGTGATCCTGTTCGATGAGCCGACTTCGGCGCTCGATCCGGAATTGGTCGGTGAAGTGTTGGCAACTATCCGCGGCCTGGCCGAGGAGAAACGCACCATGGTCATCGTCACCCACGAAATGGGCTTCGCCCGGGACGTGGCCAATCGCGTGGTGTTTTTCGACAAGGGAGTAATCGTCGAGCAAGGCGAATCAAAAGCGTTGTTTGCCAATCCGAAAGAAGAGCGGACAAAACAGTTCCTCAGCAAGTTTCTGAACAACACTCACGCCTGAGAAGCATCATCACTACTTGTTAACTTCCATGGACGGAAGTGACAACTATCCCGCCAGCAAAATCTCTTCCGGCCTACTCGCCACACTCGCACTTTAAATAATTCAACTGATGCCTTGTGCGGTACATATATATGTCCTGCAACAGATCTTTCTCGCCTAGAATTCGCTAAACCCGACGCTCGCCGCCGAGCGAGCCCAAGCCACCATCTGCGTCGAACACCGCTAAATTCGTAGCCATGTTCGACAGCGCGATGCAGCATATTAACTTCAGCCTGTAGGATTATTCTGAATAACAGGAGATCCAACACTTAACTAGCAAGCTCTATTGACACCTATTCAAGCGCACTCTTATCTAGTCACCAACAGGCGTAAACCTTTGCACTTCAGCATTATTTAACATTCAAATAATAAGCAGATTTGTTGCTGGGTAATGCACGCCTTTTGATCTTTCAGAAACGGAACTTCGCTGCAAGGCCTCAAGGAGAAACCCCATGACAAGCACTTCGAATACACCCGAACTTGCGGCCCCGACCCTGGCGCAATCGCACAAGGCCGGCGTCAACATGATCTCGGCGGCTCATCTTATGATCGACGTGGCGCCCTACCCCGGGATGGACGCAGGCGACCTCATCGAACTGTACTGGAACAACTGCTACGTCGCCTCCAGGGTGCTGACTGCCGACGACCGCGGCAACGTGCTCAGTCTGCGAGTGCCGGAAAGCTTCATTGCCAACGGTTGCGCACGCATCCACTACAAGATCATGCAGGTTGGGCAAGGGCCTGCGCTGTCACCGGCGACGCGCGTGCAGATCAAACTGGATTGCCCTGGCGGCCCGTTATCGGCCCAGTGCGGCGACGAAAACCAAAGCCTGGCGCCCGTGGGTATCCCCGAGACTATCCGCCGCCAAGGGGTCAACCCAAACCAGATCAAGCGCGGCGTACCGTTGACCATCGAGCCTTACCTGAACATGGCCACCGACGACGAAATCACCTTGCGCTGGGGCGACGTGCGCATGGACCTGCCCCGACTCAAGTCAAGCGAGGTGGGTCAGCCGATTCAGGTCTGGGTGCCGCCGGCGATAATCCTCGAAGCCGGCGAAGACCTGCGGCTGGAAGTGACGTATTGCATCCTCGACCGCGTGGGTAACAACTCGCGCTGGGCGCCGCCGCGCTGGCTGAAGATTGGCTGCGCCAATCCGTACCTGAAGGTTCGGCCAAAGGAGTTGCTGATGGCGGCTGAACCCCGCAAACGCTGAAATCCTTGTGGCACTGGGAGAGCTCGATCCTGTAGCAGCTGGCGAAGCCTGCGTCCGGCTGCGCAGCAGTCGCAAAATCAAGCGATGCGGTCATTCAGGTTGATCGCGGACTGAGGATTTACGACTGCTTCGCAGCCGGACGCAGGCTTCGCCAGCTGCTACGGGGGTATGTGCCACCTCATCAAATGGGTGTGCGACACCCCTTCTATGCATATTCCTAAAAGTTAGTTTATTAATTTTTTATACGCGCTTAGGGTATATAAACCGGACCACCGGACATTCTTGTTTTTATTCGTCGCAACCCACGCGACGATCCCATGAGATGTGAGGTAGGTAGGTATGGTCCGGAACACAATCACCCCAGTGCAGATCGCCAGGGCATTGCGTGCAGCCAAGGAGCGGCACTGATGTCCAGTCTGGCAGATGCAATCGTCCACAGTGATCTGGACGTCGCCCCGTTGTTGTTGCCCGCACAGGTCTTGCGCAACGACGCTCAAGCCATCGAAGCTGCCCATGAACTGGCGCACGTCGCCCGTCTTCACGCGGCCAAACGTGACCGCCAGCGTAAGTTGCCATGGTCGGAAATCGAACAGTTCACCCGCAGCGGCTTAGGCAGCATTGCCATCCCGCGTGAATACGGCGGCCCACAGGTTGCGTTCGTCACAATTGCCGAGGTTTTCGCGATCATTTCCGCGGCAGACCCGGCGTTGGGACAGATCCCGCAGAACCAGTTCGGCATTCTCAACCTGGTGCTGGGCAGCGCCACAGAAGCGCAGAAAAAACAGCTGTTCAAAAGCGTGCTCGACGGCTGGCGTATCGGCAATGCGGGCCCCGAGCGCGGCACAAAAAACACTCTGGAACTCAAGGCGCGAATCACCGCCGACGGCGACGGTTTTGTCCTCAATGGCCAGAAGTTTTACTCCACGGGCGCGCTGTTCGCCCACTGGGTCGCGGTCAAAGCGTTGAACGATGACGGCAAGCAAGTGCTGGCCTTCGTCCGTCGCGGCACGCCGGGGCTGCGCATCGTTGATGACTGGTCGGGCTTCGGTCAACGCACCACCGCCAGCGGCACCATTTTGCTCAATAACGTGCGGGTCGACGCAGAGTTGGTGGTGGATAACTGGAAGATCAACCAGAAGCCGAACCTCCAGGGCGCCGTGTCGCAACTGATTCAAGCCGCCATCGATGCGGGGATTGCCCGCGGGGCCATCGACGATGCCATCGAGTTCGTGAAAACCCGAGCGCGTCCGTGGATCGACGCCAAGGTCGAACGAGCCAGTGATGACCTTTACGTGATTGCGGATATCGGCAAGTTGAAAATCGAGTTGCACGCCGCCGAAGCGCTGCTGCGCAAGGCCGGGCATGTGCTTGATCAGGTCAACGCCGCGCCCCTCACAGTAGAGTCTGCGGCCCGCGCGTCGATTGCCGTGGCCGAAGCCAAAGTGCTGACCACCGAAATCTCGCTGCTGGCCAGCGAAAAGCTCTTCGAACTGGCCGGTAGCCGCGCCACCCTTGCCGAATTCAACCTGGACCGCCACTGGCGCAACGCCCGCGTGCACACGCTGCACGACCCGGTGCGCTGGAAATATCACGCGGTCGGCACCTATCACCTCAACGGCACCTTGCCGGCGCGGCATTCCTGGATCTGACGACCAGTACCCTTTTGACCAGATCTCTGGAGAAACACATGACTTTTTCTCACCACGTCGCGGTCATCACCAGCGATGAGCAAGCCCTGGTCGTCGCCAGTGATCTGGCCGACGACTTCAAACGCGACAGCGCGCTACGCGACCGCGAACGCCGTTTGCCGCACCCGGAACTGGAGGTGTTTTCCCGCTCAGGCCTCTGGGGTATCAGCGTACCGAAGGAGTATGGCGGCGCCGGCGTGTCCAACGTGACGCTGGCCAAGGTGATCGCCTTGATTGCCCAGGCTGATGGTTCCCTCGGGCAAATCCCGCAAAACCATTTTTATGCCCTCGAAGTGCTGCGCGTGAACGGCAGCCATGAGCAAAAACAACGCCTGTATGCCGAAGTCTTGGCCGGCCAGCGCTTCGGCAATGCGCTCGCCGAGCTCGGTACGAAAACCGCTCACGACCGCGTCACCAGCCTCAAACGCGACGGTGACGGCTATCGCATCAACGGTCGCAAGTTCTACTCGACCGGCGCGATTTACGCACAACGCATCCCGACCTCGGTGGTGGATGAAAACGGCGTGCAGCAACTGGCGTTCGTGCCTCGCGACAGCCAAGGCCTGACGGTTATCGACGACTGGAGCGGCTTTGGCCAGCGCACCACCGGCAGCGGTTCGGTGGTGTTCGAAGACGTGCCTGTGGCAGCCGAGGACGTGATCCCGTTCCAAAGCGCTTTCGAACGCCCGACCACTGTCGGCCCGCTGGCGCAGATCCTCCACGCAGCCATCGACACCGGCATCGCCCGCGCAGCTTATGAAGATGCGCTGCATTTTGTACGGACCAAAACCCGGCCGTGGATCGACGCCACGCATGAAAAAGCCACCGACGACCCGCTGACCCTCAAAAGTTTCGGTCACTTGAGCATTCGCCTGCACGCCGCCGAAGCCCTGCTGGAACGCTCCGGCGAATTCCTCGACAAGGCTCAAGCCGAAACCAACGCCGAAACCGTCGCCGCCGCCTCGATTGCCGTCGCGGAAGCCCGGGCAATCAGCACCGAAATATCCCTCGCCGCCGGCAGCACGCTGTTCGAACTGGCCGGCAGCCAGGCGACGCTGATCGAGCACGGACTGGATCGCCACTGGCGCAACGCTCGCGTGCACACCTTGCACGACCCGGTGCGCTGGAAGTATCACGCAGTAGGCAATTACTACCTGAACGATGAAAACCCTCCATTACGAGGGACCATCTGATGGCCAATGGCAAAAAGAAGATCCTGCTCAACGCGTTCAACATGAACTGCATCGGGCACATCAACCATGGCCTGTGGACGCATCCACGGGACAATTCCACGCAGTACAAGACCATCGAATACTGGACCGAACTGGCGCAACTGCTGGAGCGCGGGCTGTTCGACGGTTTGTTCATCGCCGACATCGTTGGTGTGTACGACGTCTATCAGAACTCGGTGGATGTGCCACTGAAAGAGTCGATCCAGTTGCCGGTCAATGACCCGCTGCTGCTGGTGTCGGCCATGGCTGCCGTGACCAAAAACCTCGGCTTCGGCCTGACCGCCAACCTCACTTACGAACCGCCGTATTTGTTCGCCCGACGCATGTCGACGCTCGATCACCTGAGCCGTGGCCGGGTCGGCTGGAACATCGTCACCGGCTACCTCGACAGCGCCGCCAAAGCCATGGGCCTGAGCGAACAGGTCGAGCACGACCGCCGTTACGACCAGGCCGATGAATACCTGGAGGTGCTCTACAAACTCTGGGAAGGCAGCTGGGAAAACGGCGCGGTGCTCAACGACCGTGAGCAGCGGATCTACGCGCAACCGGAGAAAGTGCACAAGGTCGAGCACAAGGGCGAGTTCTATCAGGTCGAGGGTTATCACCTGTGCGAACCCTCACCGCAGCGCACACCGGTGTTGTTCCAGGCCGGCAGTTCTGATCGCGGTTTGCTGTTCGCCGGGCGCCATGCCGAGTGCGTGTTCATCAGCGGCCAGAACAAACCGTCGACCAAAATCCAGGTGGACAAGGTTCGCGCCAGCGCCGTCGAGGCCGGGCGTAATCCCGAGGACATCAAGGTGTTCATGGGCCTGAACGTGATTGTCGGCGCCACTGAAGACTTGGCCTGGGCCAAGCACGCCGAGTACCTGAGCTATGCCAGTGCCGAGGCCGGCGTCGCGCATTTTTCGGCGTCGACCGGGATCGATTTTTCCGAATACGCCATCGACGAACCGATCCAGTACGTGAAGAGCAACGCGATCCAGTCGGCGACCAAAAACCTGCAAAACAACGACTGGACCCGGCGCAAATTGCTCGAACAACACGCCCTAGGCGGGCGCTACATCACGGTGGTCGGCTCGCCCGGGCAAGTGGCGGACGAACTGGAATCGTGGATCGCCGAAACCGGCCTGGACGGCTTCAACCTGACACGGATTGTCACCCCGGAAAGCTATGTGGATTTCATTGAACTGGTGATCCCGGAGTTGCAGCGCCGAGGGTCCTACAAGACCGCTTATGACCAGGGCAGCTTGCGGCAGAAGCTGTTTCAGGGCGAAGCGCATTTGCCTGAGCAACACACCGGATCGGCGTTTCGCCGCTAAAAGATTCGCTGGCAAGCCAGCTCCTACAGTGGATCTGTGGCGTTCACAAAACCCTGTAGGAGCTGGCTTGCCAGCGATGAGGCCCTAACAAACACCCCGCATCTAATGCCCTGACTGGAATAACCATCATGACCAAGAACTACCTCTCTCAACCAGTCAAAGCACTGGCCCTGGCCCTCGGCCTGTTCAGCTCTGCGGTATTCGCCGCCGACGCGCCGTTGAAAATCGGTACCACCGCCGCCTTCGCCATCCCCCTGGAAGCCGCCGTCGAAGAAGCTAAAAAACAAGGCCTGCAAGTCGACCTGGTGGAGTTCAGCGACTGGATCGCGCCCAACGTCAGCCTGGCGGCCGGTGACATCGACGTGAACTATTTCCAGCACGTGCCATTCCTGGAAAACGCCAAGGCCGCTTCCGGTTTTGACCTGGTGCCGTTCGCGCCGGGGATCATCAACAACGTCGGACTGTACTCGAAGAAATACAAAAGCTTCGACGAACTCCCGCAAGGCGCCAGCGTCGCCATCGCCAACGACCCGATCAACAGCGGTCGCGGTCTGCAACTGTTGGCCAAGGCCGGCCTGATCACTCTGAAACCGGGCGTCGGCTACAAGGCCACCGAAGACGACATCATCGCTAACCCGAAGAACATCAAAATCCTTCAGGTCGAAGCCGTGCAACTGGTGCGCGCCTATGACGATGCCGATCTGGTCCAGGGCTACCCGGCCTACATTCGCCTGGCGAAGACCTTCGATGCCGGCTCTGCCCTGCTGTTCGACGGCCTCGACCACAAGGAATACGTGATCCAGTTCGTGATCCAGCCCAAGAGTAAAACCGACCCGCGCCTGATCAAGTTCGTCGACATTTATCAGCACTCGCCGGCCGTTCGCGCAGCCTTGGACAAGGCCCATGGCAAGCTCTACCAAGCCGGTTGGGAAAGCTGAGAATGACGGCAGCCACCCAACTGCGACTGGAAATTCCAGAGCTCAAAAACGCTCAACACACCGAACTGCACCCGGAGCTCAATCGGGCTCATGTGCGCTTCATCGGCCTGGGCAAAACCTACAACGGCCAGCAAGGCCCGGTGGCGGCGTTGCACGGCATCGACCTGGCGATCCAGCACGGCGAAGTGTTCGGCATTATCGGCCGCAGCGGTGCCGGCAAATCGTCGCTGATCCGCACCATCAACCGTCTGGAGCAACCGAGCACCGGGCGCGTGCTGATCGATCAGGTGGACATCGGCGAGTTCGATGAAGATCGCCTGGTGGCGCTGCGTCGACGGATCGGCATGATCTTCCAGCACTTCAACCTGATGTCGGCCAAAACCGTGTGGCAGAACGTCGAACTGCCGCTGAAAGTCGCCGGTGTACCCAAGGACCAACGCGAGCAAAAGGTACGTGAACTGCTGGAGCTGGTGGGCCTGCAAGGCAAGCACAAGGCCTACCCGGCGCAGCTTTCCGGCGGACAGAAACAGCGCGTCGGCATCGCCCGCGCGCTGGTGCATGACCCGGCGATTTTGCTGTGCGACGAAGCCACTTCAGCGCTGGACCCGGAGACCACCCAATCGATCCTCGGCCTGCTGCGCGAGATCAACCAGCGCCTGGGTTTGACCATCGTTTTGATCACTCACGAGATGGCGGTGATCCGCGATATTTGCGACCGCGTCGTGGTGCTCGAACACGGAAAAATTGTCGAGCAGGGACCGGTGTGGGAAGTGTTCGGCAACCCGCAGCATGAGGTCAGCAAAACACTGCTCGCGCCGCTGCAACACGCACTGCCGGAAGAACTGAAAAGTCGCTTGCGGTCGCAACCGCCGAGCCCGGATGCCGCGGTGGTGCTGCGGTTGCAGTTCACCGGCAGAGCCACCGACGAGCCGGACCTGGCCGCATTGTTCAGCGCCCTCGGCGGTCGCGTGCGCTTGCTGCAAGGTGGCGTGGAACGGATTCAGGGCCATGCGTTGGGGCAATTGTTGTTGGCGGTCACCGGCTCGACTTTGGATGCCGAAGACTTGAGCCAGCGTGCCAGCCAGTGGGCGCAACAGGTGGAGGTGCTGGGTTATGTGGTTTGATCGCTTGCTGCAAGGTTTCATCGACACCTTCCTGATGGTCGGCGTGTCGTCATTGATCGCGCTGCTGGTGGGCATTCCGCTGGCGGTGTTTTTAGTGACCAGTTCCAAGGGTGGCATCTACGAAGCACCAACACTGAACCGCGCCTTGGGCGCGTTCGTGAACCTGTTCCGCTCGATACCGTTTTTGATTTTGATGGTGGCGCTGATTCCGTTTACCCGACTCATCGTCGGCACCACGTATGGCGTCTGGGCGGCCGTCGTGCCGCTGACCATCGCCGCGACGCCGTTCTTTGCACGGATTGCCGAAGTCAGCTTGCGCGAGGTCGATTTCGGCTTGATCGAGGCCGCGCAGGCGATGGGATGTCGGCGTTGGCACATTGTCTGGCATGTGCTGCTGCCTGAGGCGCTGCCGGGGATTGTCGGAGGGTTCACGATTACGCTGGTGACGATGATCAACTCGTCAGCCATGGCCGGGGCGATTGGGGCCGGCGGGTTGGGCGACATCGCGTATCGGTATGGGTATCAGCGCTTTGACAGCCAGATCATGTTGACGGTGATTGTGTTGCTGGTGGTGTTGGTGGCAGTCATTCAACTGGGCGGGGATCGGTTGGCGCGGGGGCTCAACAAGCGTTGAATACGGTGCGGTTAAAGGGCCTTTGTGGCGAGGGAGTCCCCTCCCCGTCTTCGACGCCGCGCTGTCGCGTAAATAACGCGAGAAAGGAAAATTCAAAAAGCGCAGTTCTTATTTTTGGGAAACAAACCTGCCCTTTCGCGTCCCTTGTGGATAGATGGAGCGCGTGGCCTTGTCCAAATGCGCCCCCTGGCGCGCAAAGGTGGACACTTCATTGTGCCGACGACTGCGCATCCAGGTGATCCACCCCAGCAGCTCAGGGTGCCCCAACGCTTCGATCAATAACAAAAACTGCTCACGCCAGCGTGTACTACCGCCCATGCCCAAACCTGAGCGCCGTTTCAGATCGTGGATACTTTCGCCATCCATCACCCCTTTCATGAAATCGACCCACAGTTCAGCTCGAATCATCCCGGCCAGCGGAGTCCCGGACAGAATGGAAAAGCAGGTCACGCAGGGATCACATTTGAACTTCGGGCGAATACCTTTAATTCGGTAGGTCCTCGTCCCGCCACATCTTGGGCACGTCGCGTGCTGGGCATTCAACGTCGTCTCGATCCAGGTGATGACTGCTTGCTGTTGCGCCGCAATGTGCTCGGGTGGTTGCAGATTTTCCCGGTAATGACGTGTCGTCCACCACTGGTGCAGCTCTGGACACTCCTCAGCCATGACCTCCCGGACCGCCTGCCCCCAACTGAAATAGACTTTGTGGTTCACCCTCAAACGAGGCGCTATCCGGACGCTGGACCAACCGGCCAGCAGGTACACCGCAAACGTTGACCACAGGTCCATCCGGCGCAGGTGTGCAAAGGGCGAATCGCTCAAACTGTTGCAGCTCTTGCGACAGGAACAGCAGTAGTAACGCGGGAGTCGTTGCCGGACCAGATGAGTCTGGCGAGTCAAGTTGGTATTGCCACACCAAGGGCAGTACTTCACTCGCCGATACGGCAACTCGTGCAGATAGCGGATCAAGCGATTGGCGTCGGGGCGCAGATTCGCCGGGAGGCACACGTCGTAATCCGGTAAATCAGCGTGTCCGGGGATTGGTATGGAGGAAGGTGCAGGCATGACAGTCTCTAAGACCTTTCCAACAGCAACGGTTGCTCGACCATCGTGGCCAGTTCAGCCTCGCGTTTGGCGATGGCTTGTTCCATCTCCGGGGACCGTTTGACCCACTGTTCCGGGGAGAGTGGTTTTGACCATTCGATGATCTCGGGATAAGGCAAGCTGCGAATATCCGGTGCGAGCTCTGGCGCCGGGGATTGGTTTTTTCGCTTGAACAGTGTCCTAAACATCGACCGTCGCCATTTCTTCTCGGGTAAACAACCAGAAAGGGGCCTTGCCGGTACCGCTCGGCAAGCTTTCCACCGGGTCGAGTTTGAACTGACCCTTGGCCGGCAGGCGTACACCGCGCTCCGTCGCAATGTACAAATTACGCTCGGCTTCCAGTGGGTCATCCATACGGAGGGCCAAGGAGAAACCCGACGTACTCAATGCAGCCCCGCCGCTTTGCAGGCATCGACAAAATTCACGCCTTTTTTGTCCATGGCGGTTTTCACCTGTGCGTTGGCTTTTTGCAGTGCCGGGCTGGGTTTGGCCCATTGTTCGGGGGGCAGCGGCTGGGACCAGGCCTGCACCTGTTCGGGCAGCGTCGGGCGACCCTTGCGGTGGGCCCATTCGGCGATCAGGTAGGGCATTTTCCAGAACACCAGCACTCTTCTGATGTACCACCAGCGTAAGGGCCATCGGGATCGTTTGGAGTATCCCCAGCGCTCTCGCTCCTCGGGCGTCAAATGGCCTCCGCCGTCGTCCAGACGCCCTAGCGCTCTGGCATCAAGCCGTTCTATTTCAAACGTGTGCAGGCCTTCATAGGGCTTGAGTTCGTCTTCGCTCAAGGTAATGCCTAGCGCGGCGAGCATGGGGTTGGGCGTATCGACCAGTTCCCCCTCTTCCATGTAGTTACGAATGGACGTCCACAGGCCCAGCGCATGGGCATCGCTGGGTTGGGCCGACAGCACAAACTGCACGGTGTCGTGCTCTTCGTCTTCCAGGCCCATGCCAAAAGTATGATCGCGCATGGCGCCGTAGCTGGTGATGCCCTGACTGCTCGCGACCCAGGCCACCACGCTTTCCCAGGGGACGATCAGGACGCGATGGGTGGTGTCGTCGATGTAGCAGACTTCGCGGCGTTGGCGGTTGAACCGAACCGGGTAGCTTTTGGCCGCGGCGAAGACGTTGGAGAGCATGCCGTAAACCATGGCTCCAATTGGGAGGATGAATAGAAGTGCGTAACTAGAAAATACCTTGATCGCATCGATGAAATCATTGAACGGTGTAGGGAAATTTTCTGGATAGAAAAGCACCCCCTGCATGATTACGAAACTGGGGGCTACAAATGCAGTGAGCAAAGGCAACCAGATTCCAAATGCCAGGATCTTCCCCTGCTCAACCATCCCCCGGTTGTTCCCGCCCAGCTCCAGATAGGTTTCATTCATCTGCGAAAAGTTACGGAGGGACACTTGCACCTGCCCGGTGTACACCGGTAACGGGGCTAGGAACAAAGTTTCATTCAAACCCTTGACCCGCAGTTCCCCGGCACTGGGTCGCTGGCTGCGGATATCCAGTGCGGGCTCTGTGCTGTCAGCTTTGCTCTTGCGTTTGAACAGTGTCCTAAACATCGACCGTCGCCATTTCTTCTCGGGTAAACAACCAGAAAGGGGCCTTGCCGGTACCGCTCGGCATGCTTTCCACCGCGTTGAGTTCAAACCGGCCCTTGGCCGGCAGACGGACGCCGCGCTCCGTCGCAATGTACAAATTACGCTCGGCTTCCAGTGGGTCATCCATACGGAGGGCCAAGGAGAAATCCGACGTACTCAATGCAGCCCCGCCGCTTTGCAGGCATCGACAAAGTTCACGCCTTTTTTGTCCATGGCGGTTTTCACCTGTGCGTTGGCTTTTTGCAGTGCCGGGCTGGGTTTGGCCCATTGTTCGGGAGGCAGCGGCTGGGACCAGGCCTGCACCTGTTCGGGCAGCGTCGGGCGACCCTTGCGGTGGGCCCATTCGGCGATCAGGTAGGGCATTTTCCAGAACACCAGCACTCTTCTGATGTACCACCAGCGCAAAGGCCAGCGCGTCCGTTTTCCGTAGCCGTAACGGTGTCGCTGTTCGGCGGTTAGGTGCGCGCCATCGTCATCTAAAGAACCCATGAAGCGTGCGCCTTTACGTTCGATCTCAAAGGTATGCAGGCCCTCATAGGGTTTGAGTTCATCCTCGGTCGGCGTCAGTCCCAAAATGACGAGCATGGGGTTGGGCGCATCCACCAACTCCCCCTCTTCCATGTAGTTACGAATGGACGTCCACAGGCCCAGCGCATGGGCATCGCTGGGTTGGGCTGACAGCACAAACTGCACGGTGTCGTGCGCTTCGTCTTCCAGGCCCATGCCAAAGGTGTGATCGCGCATGGCGCCGTAGCTGGTGATGCCCTGACTGCTCGCGACCCAGGCCACCACGCTTTCCCAAGGGACGATCAAGACGCGGTGGGTGGTGTCGTCGATGTAGCAGACTTCGCGGCGTTGACGGTTGAACCGGACCGGGTAGCTTTTGGCCGAGGCCCAGACGTTGGAGAGCATGCCGTAAACCATGGCTCCAATTGGGAGGATGGATAAAAGCATGTAACTGGAAAATACCTTGACCGCATCGATGAGATCCTTGAACGGTGTAGGGAAATTTTCCGGATAGAAAAACACTCCCTGCATGATCACAAAACAAGGGACTACAAATGCGGTGAACAAAACCATCCAGATCATGATCGCTAGTCTTTTTCCCAGCTCAACCATCCCCCGGTTGTTCCCGCCCAGCTCCAGAAAGGTCTCGTTCATCTGTGAGAAATTACGGCGAGACACTTGCGCCTGCCCGGTGTACACCGGTAACGGCGCCAGAAACAAAGTTTCATTCAAGCCCTTGATCCGCAGTTGCCCGGCACTGGGTCGCTGGCTGCGAATATCCGGTGCGGGATCCGTGGTTTCAGATTTTTTGTTGCGTTTGAACAGGCTTTTAAACATCGACCGTCGCCATTTCTTCTCGGGTGAACAACCAGAAGGGAGCCTTGCCAGTGCCGCTCGGCAAGCTCTCCACCGGGTCGAGTTTATACCGGCCCTTGGCTGGCAGGCGTACACCCCGCTCCGTCGCTATACGCAGGTCACGCAGCACAAAACAGGTGCGGTGAACCAAATCCCGCTCGGTTTCCAGTTGGTAACCAATGTTGAGGGCCAGGGCAAAATCCGATGTTTGCATAGAGTCACTGAGTGGCAGATGAAGGGTCAGAGCCTCTTCCTCCTGGCTGACCACCAAGGAAACAGCGGCCCACGCCGCGCTGCTCTCTTGCCAGCGCACGGGCGGTAAATGGGCGCTGTAGGGGCGAGGGATATGCAGATCGCGGGTTTGCTGATACGCCTGCAACTGCAATTGGCGGCTGTCCATTTCCCGTGTACGAACACCGGGCAGCACCAGTTTCAGGTAGGTGCGCTTATCGTCGCGGATCAGTTCGCAGGTCGGTTGTTGTACCACCTTCGCCAATGCGCTCCAGTCATCCGGCAGGCTGCGTTGCAGGTTTTGCGTCCCCCAGGCACTGGCTTGTAGCCATTTTTGCAGGGCGTCCAGATTGAAGTAGTTATAAAAACCTTCACCCGTTAGTTGCAGGGCGGTGCCGATCAGACCGACCAGGTTGGCGCGCACGCCGATACTCAGCAGTCGTGGGCTGGCTTCGGCCCAGGCCAGGGCCCGCAGCTCGGTGGGTTTTTTTAGAATTTGGCTAATGATCGACGTCGTGTGTTTAGCCCCCCAGAGATTGGTGCCCAGCAGGACGCCGTCACCGGCGATTTGCAGGGTCGTGGCCGCCAAGCCCTGGGAATTGCCTTCGGCCAACGCTTTAGCCCATTGCTGAGAATGTTTACCTGAATCGATTGCGGCGGCCAAAGCACCGAATACAAAAGCCGCATCCCCTGCAATACCGGCCCAGCGCCCCAGGCGACTCATGGTATTGAGCTTGCCAGCGGCACTGTCCATTTGCTCGATATGCGCTTGCAGGATCGTCACCGACAGACCTTGCACCGCCGCAAAACCGGCCGCCGACATACCAATGAACGATTCAGCGATAGGGCCCAGGTCAGAGAACGATCGATCAGTTTTTCTATTAAACGCATTCAACGCCTCAACAAACTTCTGCCCCTGAAACACAAACAACAACAGCGCAACCCCGTCACCCCCGGATTTCATCGCGCTACCCAATGGCTTGCCAAACGTCCCTGTCGCCCGAAAATCACGCACGGTCCGGTGCATTTCGTCACGCAGTGGCGGCGCCATGCCATCGACCACCGTGCCGATCTRCCCCGGGCTGCCGCTGCCGACGGTCAAGGCGCGGCTGAGGCTGTCTTCCAACGGCGCCAGCCTGGCCTTGAGTTGATTGATGCGCTGGTTGTAAACCTGCTCGCCGCCGGGAACCACAAGACCATTGGTGAGCCGCGACAATTCGCGCTGGCGCTGTTTGTAGGTGTCCTTGAGCTGGCCCCGCAGGTCGAGGGCGGCATCGCGGGTCTGGTTGAACGCTTGAATTTCAGAGGCCGACGCTGCCCGCAATGTCAAACCACTGCGGGAGAACTCACGCAGCAATTGCAGGCGTGCCGGGATGCCGATGTCGCGTATGAAGTTGTTGGGGTCAATTAGCTGTTTCCGTTTAAATTCGCTGTGCGCTCGGTCTAGCTGGTCTGCAGCAATGAGCTGATGCGCCGGGATGTAGGCGCCATCAAGCAAACTTTGCAGCCCCCTGAACCGCGTATTCAGATCCACAAAGTTGGGCAGTCGTTCGGTCATCAGGCTGTTGAACTGGTTGGCGAGCAGGTTGACGTTGGCAAGACTCTCCTGGGCCGTGCCTACTTTGATCGAGAAGCTGCTCAAGTCCGCCAGCTTTTTGCCCACCTCCAACTGGTCAGCCAGTGTCAGGGTGTCCAGTCCAGGCACGACGGTGAGCAGGTTGTTTTCCAGGTAGGCGGCCAGTTTTTCCGTCGCCGCGCGATTCGAGCACAGCGCGGCCACGCAGACGAATTCGGTCTCCAGGCGATGCTTGATTAGCCCATCGTGCTGGAAGTCGTAATACCAGGCGGCACGGTGAAAATAGCCACCGGTAATCATCTTCAAACGATCTTCGCGGATGGCCTGAAGCCGCTGATGCCAATGACTCAGCAGGGTTTGCTGCTGGCTGACGAAGGCCTCCATCGCGGGTCGGTTGACCAGATCATCGATTCCACGCTGGCCGATTTTTTCGCCATACAGGGCGTCCTTCGATTGTTGCTCAAGCTGGCCGATGGTTTTGGCGTGTTTTTGCCACTTAGCCTCACCCAAGGTGTCGTACATGGTGAACCATGCCTGAACCCCCGGATTAGGGGAGTTTCGCCAAAACGCGATATCGTCGTATTGACTCGGCCCTCCCGACTCGCGTCTTTTTTGCAGGTGCTCCTGAATCGCGGCCTGCTGCTCGGGCGTGGTGTCCTGCGTCAGGGCTTGAACCCCAGGATCCGTTGCGCTCAACGCCTCCAGTCGCGCTGGACTCGCATCGTACAAAGACTGGATGTAAGCGCCCGTGAGGTACTGCCGCTGACCTTCGTCGTCGGCACTCCATTGCTCAATCCAGTCGGCCACCTTCAGTTGTGCACTGGCCAGATCGCGCATGACGCCAATGTCATCGCGCAAAACCAAAAACAGGTAATCGTCCTGATAAGGACCGAGCACCTGGCTGGTGAACGCTTCAATCGCTGTTTCTTGAAACAGCGGCGTATCTTCCCAGCTATACGGCTGACGCTCTTGCGGGTTGGCGCCTTCGGGCAATACCTTCTTCGCATCAGTTTGCGAAGTGTTCTCTGCCACTTCCGCCAGCCAGTTTTCGGCCTGCTGTTTGCTCAGCAAGTCAGTCCCACCCTTTACCGGGCAAGCACTCGCCAGATCGATGCGTTGCATCAAGCGTTCACGTTCGGTGCTGTTTTTCAGGACTTGCGAGCACTTGTACGCCGTCCACTGCATTTCCGAATAGCTGGCGTACAAGGTGTGTTGCCGAACAAAGACCAAATGAGGATCACCTACCGAAGCGGTGCGCGAGTCGGCGGCGACTTCTTGGCTGTTCCATAGCAGTTTGGTGATCTGCCCTTGTTCAAGGGCGTATTCATGCAGATGGCCCGTGCCGGTGTCGATGAGGTACAGGAAGCCATCACGCAACAACCGGATACCGAGGGGCTGGCTGTCCAGTGTGAACGGCATGGACAGTTCGGAGGATGGGTCAAGGTATTCGACCAACCCGTAACGCAACGGCAGCAACTGCACTTTTTTGCTCATCAACGAGCATTGCCCTACCGGGGAGCGGACGTCCTTGGCGCTCTTGGCCATGGCGGCGGTATTGGCACTGTTTTTTGGCGGTTGTTGGGCAGTCATTGTCGGCTCCCTTGTGGGTCTGCGGCCCGGCTTTGAGCCAGTTCGGCAGCGCGTTGCACACGCGTCAGAGGGGAATGCTGGGTTGATACCGTCAGTAGCTCGACAATGTCCGCGTGATCGGTCAACGGTCGCCCGGCCAAGTAACCGAGAACATTGGCGTAAAGGGTGATTTCCTGCTCCGACGTGAAGCCCTGCTGGTAAGCCTCTTGAGCCACTTGCTGGGCATAACGCAGGCGTTCCTGCGCCGGATATGACGCCATAAACTCGGGGAAATACGTGTGCAAGTGCTCACTCAAACCCAACACCGAACGACGAAACTCAACCTCCCCTAGCGCCGTGAGTTCCTGGTCTGTCAGCCGATAGGTGTCGCAAGGTTCTGGCGCTGCGTGAGCGGGACGTGCGTGCTGGTGCCATGTCGCTTGAAGGGCATCAGGCAAACACACGTGTTCGATAGGACCAAACCAGCGTGCGCTTTGTGCTTGCTGTGCAAGACCGAGCAATTGATGCATGACCGCCGGGTCGGCGATACGCGGCATGACCTCAATACCACTCGGGTGTTCGACGGTCAGCAGGCGACGCCAATGCTTACTGAGCATTAACGCGTCAACGGCGCTGAACAGCAGATAGCCCCATTCAAGTGCGGCGTTTTCCTGGTAGTACGCCAGCAATGGATCGTGCGCACCTTTGAGCGAGATCAAATAGGGTGAGATGTCCGACAGTTCCCGCAATCGGGAGCCTTGGTACAGACAAACTGCCGGGTTATCCCAGCGGAGCAGACGGTGCGCCAGTTTTGACGCGCTGACACCGTCCAGGAGCAAGTAGGCAGGCATTGTCCAAGGCAAATCATCCGGCAGTGGTGGTAACTCAAACATTGGCTTGCCCCCCCTGTAGTTGATCGGCTTCGCAAACCGCACAGATCGGCTTTTTGGCCATCAAGGCCAAACGCTGCGTTGGAGGTAACAAGGGCACTTGAAGAGCGATAGATGCGGCCTGCTCAGCCGATAGCGCCGAAGTGGGTGGAACCCCGGCCATCGGCGCCCCACCCTGAACAATAACCACACTGCTGAAAATACCGGCGGCGTTGATCACGATGTGCTGACCGCCACACTCAATCGTCAAGCTCGAATCGCCCTTGATCACCACATGGCTGGCGGTGACATGAGCCTGAGGCCCGGCCTGAATCACCAGCGTGCCTTCTGCCGTCGTGCTGCTGTTGCCGCTGATGGTGATCAATTCGTTGCCGCCGATCACGGTGTTGCGCGCACCTTCGGTGGTGTGCAACTCGTCGCCCTTGATCAGGCCGGCGCTGTGGTTGTCGACCTGTTCGAAGCGGTCGTTGCTGATCAGGCTGTGGCTGTCATGGGTGATCTGTTCGCGGCGGTCATTGCCAATCTGGGTATCGCTGTCGTTGAGGATCAGTTGTTCGAGGTCGCGTTGGGCGCGCAGGTAGATTTTCTCCTGCCCTGCGCGGTCTTCAAGCGACAGTTCGTTGTAACCACCGCTGTACGGGGAGCTTTGGCTGCGCAGGACGGTTTTGGTTTTGTGTTCGGGCAAGGGGTATGGCACCGCATTGACCTTGTTCGGCGCGCACCCGGTAATGAACGGATGATCGGGATTGCCGTCTTGAAAGGTGACGATGACTTCCATGCCGACACGCGGAATCGTCATCGCACCAAAATGTGGACCCGCCCAGTGCGTCGAGACGCGCAGCCAGCAGCTGCTTTTCTCACTGTTGAGTTCGGCCCGGTCCCACGGCAGTTCGACCTTCACGCGACCATGTTCATCACAGTAGATCTCTTCGCCGGCAGGTCCGGTGACGCGGGCGGTCTGGCTCACCAGTAGCGTTTTGCGTGAGCGCATCGGCGGCCGGTAAATCACGTCCCATGGCAGGACGCTAAAGCTGTTGCGGTAGCCTTGTGTAAAGCCGTCTGCGGGTTGGACGTCGCTGGTGATGGCCTCTTCCAATGACTGAGGCTGTTTTCCGCAGTGCGTCACGCTGAGCAACAGCCACAAGTCGTTGCGGGCTTTTCGGGGGTGATTGGTCAGGTCAAAAAAGTGGCCACTGCGCAGGCTCGGCTGATCGCTCTGGCCCTCGATCAACTGGTAATCGGCACGGTGCCGCTCCAGGGCCTGGCGAACGTGTTGTTTGCCGCGCTGTTCGTTATCGAGCAAAACCCGGTAACGGTAGTCTTCAAGCTCAGGCGTGAACTCGGCCGTGAAGCGGTTTTCCAGCAGCAGATTCGGGCGTTGGAAGTCGTAGTGGCGGCGCGTGGTGGTGCTGGTACGGGTGCTGAAGCGCATCGAGAACTGGCTGACGACCGGTTCGTCAGCCACCATGCCGGAGTCTTGTTGATAAGCGGTTTCGCCCAGTTTGGGAAACCAGGTCTGGTCGTCGGTGAACACCAGCACATGGCCTTGCAGGGAATGCTGGAAATGCCATGCGATGCCGTCTTCGGCACACAGCCGCTGGACGAACTCGTAATCACTTTCCCCATACTGCGTGCAGTACTCGCGCTCGGCGCTGGTACTGACATGGAAGGTAAACGCATCGGCCTGAATGCCGTGACCTTTGAGCACCTTGGTAATGATTTGCGGCACGGTCAGGTGCTGGAAAATCCGTTGGTCGTAACTGAACTGCAAATAGTGAAGCGCTGGCACCAGGGTCAGCTGATAGCGGGTCAGGCGTTTGCCGGACTCTCCGACGAGCGCGTCTTCGATACGGCCGTGAATGCCTTCGCCGTTATGACCGAACTGGAGAAATGCGGGTTGGCTGAGCAAGCTTTCCAGATCGAAATCCGGGTTTTCGCTGACCAGTTCAACCTGGATCGCGTACAAGGCACTGATGGCCTCGACACCGTCGAAGGCGAGGACTTTGAAATCATTGCGAACAGCAGGGATGTGTAGCGTGAAATGCGCCGTGTTGGCCGAACCGAACATACGCTTATCCTTAAGCAAAGAGGAAATGAAGCGCGATGTCCAAACCGTCCATGGTCTGTGCACGCGAAATGGGCGGGCAAGGTACCAACGGGGAAAAAGGATTGATGTAGGAAGGGTCTTCGAATACAGCGAGACCTTTCCGATTTTCAGAGAACTGCGTCGGCGAACGAGATGGGCAATAACCGACGCTAGAAGGGAAGTTTTCGTACAGGAAAATCAGAGGTTCCGAAGGTCCGCTCCCTTTCATTTGCAGGAAGTTTCCTAGATCATTCCGCTCGCTTGCGCCTGTCAATTTCCGTGGCTAGTCTCGGTCCGTCACTGCTCATCAGTGATTGGGTTTAGTCGCCCGGATCTCTCTAGGCGCACAGCGCCACCTCGTTCCAGGTGTTTTCCTTGCCTGAAAGTTATGGTGGCTGTGCGCAGGGCACCCTCGGGTGCGCCGGTATTGCCTGGAGGCCGGTCGACTAACCTGTGTGCAGCCGCCACCCCTGGTCGTTTAGTCGCGATATCGGTTGGCTCCAATTAGCTCTAGGAGTTTTACCAATGAAGAAATCCGTACCCGATCCACCTCCCGAAACCTCCACCAACGAAACCGGTACTGAAGACCCGCCCAGGGATCGATCAGCGCTCTACCGTGCCATTGATTTCTACCTCACTGGCGATCAACCCTCACCGCCCGATGAACTGCGCTTCTACAACGTCAGCAAAGACGTGAGTTTCGAAGACACCCAGCTTTATGTCGCCGATCTGCTGCGCTGTGCTTCGGTGACGGCGTATCAGTGTGGTGATCACCTCAAAGGTGCGGAACGCGCCATGGTGTTTTCGGTCTGGCATTTGTTGGAGATCGCCAAAGCCATGGTGGATCGCTCGATTGATTGCCTGGGGATGAAGCAGGGCTGAGTCATTGGTTGTCAGTTACACCGCTTTCGCGAGCAGGCTCGCTCCCACAGTTGATCTGCAGTGAACACAAAACTTGTGTTCGACAAAAATCCACTGTGGGAGCGAGCCTGCTCGCGATTGGCTGCGCAGCAGCCACCGGCCTCATGGCGTATATTCGACAAACCCCAATTGCCTGCGCAGCCGCCCATGAAACAGACCCCCGACGACCTCCAGCAGATCACCGCCACCACCCTGGGCCATTACAACTCGGTGGCCGAAGATTTTCGCGAAGGCACTCGTGATCACGATGTCAGCCAGAACATCGATGCCCTGTTGCGGCATATTCAAGGCGAGGCACCGTTCGACATTCTCGATTTCGGCTGTGGTCCCGGCCGCGATCTGCAAACCTTCACGCGCATGGGGCATACCGCCGTCGGCCTCGACGGGTCGGAAAAGTTTGCGCAGATGGCGCGTGAGGACAGCGGTTGCGAGGTCTGGCAGCAGGACTTTTTGAAGCTTGATTTACCGGACGAGCGCTTCGACGGAATTTTTGCCAACGCGGTGCTGTTTCACATCCCGCGTCAGGAATTGCCGCGAGTGTTGAAGCAATTGCGTGGGGCGTTGAAACCGGGTGGGGTGTTGTTCAGCTCCAATCCTCGCGGGGAGAATCAGGAAGGCTGGAATGGGCCGCGGTATGGGGCTTATCACGATCTTGCGGCGTGGCAGCAACTGCTGACCGAGGCGGGGTTTGTGGAGCTGGAGCATTACTATCGGCCGGCGGGGCTGCCGCGGGAGCAGCAGCCTTGGTTGGCGAGTGTATGGCGTAGAGCTGTGTAGGCCGTCAGGACGCCATCGCGAGCAGGCTCGCTCCTACAGGGGTACGCGGTCACTGTGGGAGCGAGCCTGCTCGCGATGAGCGCGAAGCGCTCGCTTTTTTTAAGCCACCTCTTTCTTCGGCTCGCGAATTTTGTACCAGGCCACATAAAGCGCCGGCAAGAACAGCAGCGTCAGCAAGGTCGCGATGACAATCCCGCCGATCATCGCGTAAGCCATCGGCCCCCAGAACACTTCCCGTGCAATCGGAATCATCCCCAGGCTCGCGGCGGCGGCCGTCAGCAGGATCGGCCGGCGTCGATGCTCGGTGGCTTCGACCACTGCGTCCCACGGCGCATAGCCATTCTTCTCGTATTCATCGATCTGGGTCACCAGAATCACCGAGTTACGAATGATGATGCCGATCAACGCCAATATCCCCAGGATCGCCACGAAGCCCATTGGCGTACCGGTTGGCACCAACGCCAGCACCACGCCGATCAAACCCAGCGGCGCGACGCTGGCGACCAGGAACATCTTCTGCACGCTGTGCAACTGGATCATCAGGAACGTCGCCATCAAGAACAGCATCAACGGTACAACCTTGGCAATCGGCCCTTGGGCCTTGCCGCTTTCCTCGACCGTACCGCCGGTGGCGACCTTGTACCCGGGCGGCAGCTTGGCGGCAAAGGCATCGATGGACGGCTTGAGGATTTTCACCAGGTCGGTCGGCTGGACCTCGTCGCGTATCGCCGCCTTGATGGTGATGGTCGGCAGGCGATCGCGACGCCACACCAGCGGCTGCTCCAGTTCGTAGCGCACGGTGGCGAACGCCAGCAGCGGAATCGACGTGCCGCTAGGCGTGACGATTTGCAGGTTCTGCAGGGTTTCCGGCGTACCACGTTCGGAGTCCACTGCACGACCGACTACGTTGATCAGATAGATATCGTCATCGACCTGGGTCACCGCCTGGCCGCTGACGATGCCGTTCATCAGGTTGGCCACATCTTCGGAAGACAGCCCCAACTGCCGCGCCTTGTCCTGGGCAATGTCGATGCGCAGTACTTTGCCCGGTTCGTTCCAGTCGTAGATGATCTCGCCAACGTGCGGGTTCTTGTCCAGTTCGGAGGCCAGGTCGATGGCATGCCGGCGCACTTGATCGATGTCTTTGCCGCTGACGCGGTACTGGATCGGACGCCCTACTGGCGGGCCCATTTCCAGTGCCTGGACATAACCGCCGATGCCGACGAAGTCGTTGCGCAAGCGCTCGCGAAGCTTCTCCATCATGGCCTCACGGGTCTTGCCTTTGCTGACGATCACCAACTGTGCATAGAACGGGTTTTGCAGTTGTTGGTCCAGAGGCAGATAGAAACGGATCGCGCCCTGACCGATGTAGGTGCTCCAGCGCACGATATCCGGATCGTCCTTGAGCGTGGCTTCTAGACGATCGACGGCCCGGCGGGTTTCTTCAATCGAGGCGTTTTGCGGCAGGTTCAGGTCGACCAGGATTTCCGGGCGATCCGAAGACGGGAAGAACTGGTTCTGCACATAGCGCATGCAAAACAACGCCAGCACAAAACACAGCACGGTGATGCCAATGGCCCACCAGCGATTGCGCATGCACCACAGCATGCCGCCATTGAAGGCTTTGCCGATGCGCCCGGGTTCGCCTGTGTGAGGTTTCACGTTGGTGCTGAGGATGTGCACGCCGATCACCGGCGCAAACAGCACCGCCACCACCCAAGACACCAGCATCGCGCAGGCAATCACCGCAAACAGCGTGTAGGTGTACTCACCGGCGGAGCTGGCGTTCAGGCCGATCGGCACAAACCCCGCCACCGTCACCAGCGTACCGGTGAGCATCGGGAACGCGGTGGAGGTATAGGCAAACGTGGCCGCCTGCTCCTTGGTCTCGCCCATTTCCAGGCGCATGACCATCATCTCCACGGTGATCATCGCGTCGTCCACCATCAGGCCGAGGGAAATGATCAGTGCGCCAAGGGAGATCCGCTGCATGGTGATGCCGCTGAACTCCATGAACACAAACACCATCGCCAGCACCAACGGGATCGAGCACGCCACCACCAGCCCGGCACGCACACCGAGGCTGATGAAACTGACCACCAGCACGATGATCACCGCCTCGAACAGCGCACGGGTAAAGCCGCCAACGGCCTCCTCCACCACCACGGCCTGATCCGAGACGTTGTAGATGCCAACACCCACCGGCAGGTCGGCGGTCAGTTGGTCGATACGCTCGTGCAAGGCCTTGCCGAAGGCCTGGACGTTACCGCCCGTCTGCATGGCAATCGCCAGGCCGATGGCGGGTTTGCCATTGAAGCGGAATTCCGGTGAGGTCGGATCGACGTAGCCGCGCTTGATTTCGGCGATGTCGGCCAGACGATAGTAGCGGTCGTTGAGCTTGAGGTTGACTTCGGCCAGGTCTTTCTCCGAGGCGAACTTCCCTGAAGTGCGCACCGATATCCGCTCCGGCCCCGCCTCGATGACACCCGCCGGGGTCACGGCGTTCTGCGATTGCAGGCTCTGCACCACCTGACGCTGATCGATGCCCAGCGCCGCGAGTTTGCGCGTGGAGAAATTCAGGTACAGCACTTCATCCTGCTGGCCGACCATTTCGATTTTGCCCAGCCCCGGCACACCGCGAATTTCCATGCGGGCCTGTTCCACGTAGTCGCGCAACTGACGCAGGGTCAGGCCGTCGGCGGTGAAAGCGTAGATCGACCCGAAGACGTCACCGAACTCGTCGTTGAACGACGGCCCCTGTATGCCTTGCGGGAACTGGAAGCGGATGTCGTTGATCTTCTTGCGGACCTGGTACCAGATTTCCGGGATGTCCTTGGCACTGGTGGTGTCGCGCAAGTACACGTACACCGTGGATTCGCCGGGCCGCGTGTAGCTTTTCACGTAGTCGAGAGAATCGAGTTCTTCGAGTTTTTTCTCGATGCGGTCGGTGATCTGTTTAAGGGTCTCCTCTTGGGTCGCCCCCGGCCATTTGCTCTGGATCACCATGGTCTTGATGGTGAACGAAGGGTCTTCTTCGCGCCCCAGGTTGAAATACGAAAACACACCCATGAGCAACGCGACGAACATCAGATACCAGACGAACGACTGATGCTTGAGGGCCCATTCGGAGAGGTTGAAAGGCCCTTTCATTGACTGTCCTCGTCAAATTTCACTTGTTGCCCCGGTTTGAGGCTATTTACGCCGGCACTGACCACTCGCTCGCCGTTTTTCACGCCATCGGCCAGCGTCACCGTGCTGTCGGTGCGGCTGATGACATTGACGTCCCGTGGTGAAACGGTTTTTTTCTCGGGATCAATCACCCAGATGCGGGGTTTGCCGTCGACCTCCTGCAACGCGGTAAGGGGCAGTTCGATACGCGGCTTGACCGCCGAACTCAGGGTGACGCTGATCGCTGTGCCCAGCCGGAACCCTTCCGGCGTTTCGGCCAGGGTCAGGCGAGCGCGACGGGTGCGCGTTGCGCTCTGCGCCTGGGGTTCGATTTCGCGGATGATTGCGGTGGTGTTGGTGTTCGGATTGAGTTGCGCCGCAACCTGGAACACCACATCTTTGGGCAGTTGATCGACCAGGGTATCGGGCAGGTCAATCACCGCTTCCTTGATGTCCGGTTGCGCCAGGGTCACCACTTGCTGGCCGGCGGTCACCACTTGCCCGGCCTCGGCGTTCCACGCAGTGACCACGGCTTTATGGTCGGAGCGCAATTCGGTATAGCCGAGTTGATCTGTGCTCTGGTTGACCGCCGCCTTGGCCTGATCGAGGGAAGCCTGGGTGGTTTTCAGCTGAGTCAGGGCATCATCCAGTTGCGCCTGCGCGCCGACCCCGCGATCAAACAACGACTGCTGCCGCTCGGCGTTGGCCTGGGCATTGATCAGTTGCGCCTGGATTTTCGCCAGGTCGCCCTGGGCCGAACGCAATTGGTTTTGCTGGTCGGAAGGGTCAAGCGTGGCCAGCAGCGTGCCCTTCGCGACCTCGGTCCCGACATCCACGTTACGACTGGCAATTCGCCCACCCACGCGAAACCCGGTATTGCTTTCGTAGCGTGCCTGGATGCTACCGGCAAACCGGCCCAGATCCTCTTCGTTCAAGGCCTTGACCTTGACTGACAGCACGGGACGTATCGGCTCCGGTGGCGGTTCGTTTTTGGAACAGGCGCTCAGCACCAGCCCAAGGGACAACGCCCATAAAGGCTTCATGGCTTGGCTCCCCAACTCTGATCCTTATAAGTATTTTCGGCAATCTCGACTTCCATGCCCGGGTGCAACAGCTGCCCCCCGGCGATCACGACTTTTTCCCCACCTGTAAGCCCTTTGCTGATGATGACCTTGCCTGTCAGGTAGCGGCCAACCGTGACGCTGTGCAACTGGGCCTGCCCCTTGTCGTCGACCAGCCAGACGGCGGGCTCACTGATATTTTTGGTCAGGGCCGACCACGGCAGTTCGACCGCCGACTTGCCCGCACCCTTGGCCGTGGCGCTCACCACCGAACCCAGTTGCATGCCCGGCGGCAGGCTGTCGAGGCCTACCTTGACCTGCACAGTGCCGGACTGTGCGGACACTGCCGGGGTCACTTCGCGCACGGTGCCAGTGGTTTTGATCTCGGGGTTATCAAGCAAGCTGAGGACAATGGTGTCATCCGTCGGCTTGTCGGCCAGCAGCGCTTCATAAACGTTGAATACCGCGTCCCGATCGCCATCGCGAGCCAGGCTGAAAATCGGCATCGTTGCCTGCACCACCTGGCCGACTTCAGCCTGACGTGCGGTGATGATGCCGGGCGCATCGGCGATCAGTGCGGTGTAGCTCAGTTGATCGCGGGCATTGGCCAACTGCGCCTGAGCCGCGCTCAAGGCGCTTTGACTGCTGCGCAACGCCGCTTGGGCCGCGTCGTATTCGCTCTGACTGGTGTAGCCCTTGGGCAGGAGTTTTTCCTGGCGCACGAACGCTGCGGCATTCTGTTTGACCAGCGCCTGTTGGGCGGCCACTTGGGCCTGGGCCGAATCGACACTGCTCTGCAAGTCCTTGGGATCGAGCCGGGCCAGCACTTGTTTGGCCGTCACCCGGTCACCGACATCGACCGAACGCTCGATGATCTTGCCGCCCACGCGGAACGACAGCTCGGTCTGTATCCGAGCCTGGATGTCACCGGTGAGGGTCACCGCGGCGGCGTAATCCGCCGGCTGGACGACTTGTATGAACACCCGTGGCAAGTATTCCTTTACGGGTTCTTTTTTATCGCACGCCGTCAGCAGAGTGACGACGCTCAAGGCCAGGATGACTTTCAATCCGGGAACCGCCATGCAAACTCCTTGGCCTTTTTTATGGGCAACTCGACAGAAAGCTTAGAACACAGTTGTAACCTTGCACGCCCGACTTATGAAGAAAAAATTTGTAATGGTTTCTGCTGAAAACACTTGCCGTAGACGCCTGCGCGTACCCGACAATGCTCGCCGATTGATCCGGCCCAAGGAACCCACATGCTCAACACCCTCGCCGTAGCCAATTACCGTTCGATCAATAAGTTGGTCATCCCGCTGGGTCGGTTGAACCTGATTACCGGCCCGAATGGCAGCGGCAAATCCAACCTTTACCGCGCCCTGCGCCTGCTGGCGGAAACCGCTCAGGGTGGCGTGGTCAATGCGCTGGCCCGTGAGGGTGGGCTGGACTCGACCTTCTGGGCCGGGCCGGAAAACATCACCCGACGCATGCGCAATGGTGAAGTCCCGGTCGAGGCAACGGTGAGACACGGCGTCAAACGACTGCGGCTGGGGTTTGCCGGTGAGGATTTCAGCTATTCGATCAGTCTTGGGCTGCCCGATTCCAACGGCCACTTCATGCTGCCCGAACACCCTCTCCCTATTCCGTCGCGTTTCAGCCTGGACCCGCAAATCAAGCGTGAATGCGTCTGGGCCGGGCCGATCTATCGTCCGGCCAGCCTGCTGGTGGATCGCAACGGCCCGATGATCCGCGCCCGAGCCAATCGCAGCTGGGACGTGCTTGCCCAACACACACCGAACTTCGACAGCCTGTTCGACCAGGTCGGCAGCTTGCGTTCTTCGCCGGAGGTTCTGGAATTACGCGAGTTCATTCGTCGCTGGCGCTTCTACGATCACTTTCGCAGTGACGCCGACGCGCCCGTGCGCCAACCGCAACTCGGCACCCGCACACCCGTGTTGCACCACGACGGTCGCGACCTGGCGGCCGCCTTGCAGACCATCATTGAAATCGGCGACCCCGAGGCGCTGCGAACCGCGATCAGCGACGCCTTTCCCGGTGCGAGACTCCACATCGAATCGCTGGCCGGCGGACGGTTTTCCATCGAGTTTTATCAGGAAGGGCTATTGCGGCCGTTATCGGCCGCCGAATTATCGGATGGCACACTCCGTTATTTGCTGCTGGTCGCCGCACTGCTGACACCACGCCCGCCCACGTTGATGGTGCTGAACGAGCCGGAAACCAGTCTGCATCCGGACCTGTTGCCTGCCTTGGCACGCTTGATTATCCGTGCCTCGGAGCAGTGCCAGGTGTGGGTGGTGTCTCATGCGCGGCGGTTGATTTCAGCGTTGCAGGAAGACCCGGAATGCAATTGCATCGTGCTGGAGAAAAACCTCGGCCAGACCGGCATTGTCGGGCAAAGGATGCTGGATGAGCCGGCGTGGAACTGGCCGGATTAGTCTGTGCTTGAGACACCGCTTTCGCGAGCAGGCTCGCTCCCACAATTGATCTCCAGAGGACACAACATCAACGTCTGACGCAATCCAATGTGGGAGCGAGCCTGCTCGCGAAGGCGGCTAAGAAATCACCGCATGAATCGCAGACTCACCCCTGCCACTTCCCACCCTCGACAATCACGCTCTCAGGCTTGGTGTCATCGCTCAGTTCCTTGCGTACATACTGGTCGTAAAGCTTGAGCAGATATTTCTCCTCACCCAGCTTGGCCAACTCGCTATTCACCCAATCCCGCAGCTCGATATTGCCCTTCTTCACGGCCGGCGCAATCGGTGCTTCGGCGCCCAAGGTCTGCGTCAATACGCGATAGCCCGGGTTCTGCTTGGCCCAGCTGAACAGCACCAGATTGTCCTGCGCATACGCATCACCGCGACCATTGGCCAGGGCTTGCAGCGATTCGGAGTTTTTCTCGAATTTCAGCAGTTTCCAGTCCGGGTGGTTTTTGGTCAGCCAGATATCCGCGGTCGTACCGGTGGTGACGATGGTCGTGCGCGTGGCCAGGTCATCGAGGTTTTTCACCGTGCTGGCCTGTGGCACCAAAGCCTGTACCGCGACTTTGAGGTTCGGGTTGGTGAATTCCACCGCCTCCTTGCGCTCGGGGGTGACGGTCATGTTGGCCAGGATCAGATCGACCTTGTCACTTTGCAGGAACGGAATCCGGCTGGCCGGTTCCACCGCGACGAACTCGACTTTGTTTTCATCACCCAACAAGTCCTTGGCGAATTGACGGCCAATGTCGGTATCGAAACCCACGTAGCGCCCCGCCTCATTGACGAAGCCGAACGGTGGCTTGTCGGTGAAGACGCCAACGATCAACTTGTCCCGGGCTTTGATTTTCTCCAGGTAGCTGGCACTGGTCGCGACAGGCTTGGCCGGTTCTTCGTTTTTGTTGCAACCGGCCAGCAACGCGAGGCCAAGCAGCGGGAGTAGCAGTAGTGAAGCCTTGGCAGTTTTCATAGCAGTTCCAGTTCCTTTGTTTGAGTCGTTTGGGGTAGTGCGGCGACGTAGGAGAACTTCTCCAGGAACTGCTGCGCTCGTGCGGTTTGCGGGTTCGTAAAGAAAATCTCGGGAGGGTTTTGTTCAAGGATTCGCCCGCCATCCATGAACACGATGCGGTCGGCCACGGCGCGGGCGAAGGCCATTTCGTGGGTGACGATCAACAGGGTCATGCCATCGCGGGCCAGGCCCTGTATGACTTCCAGCACCTCCTTGACCATTTCCGGGTCGAGGGCGGCAGTGACTTCATCGAAAAGCATGACCTGGGGGTTCATGCACAGGGAACGGACGATAGCGATGCGTTGCTGCTGGCCACCGGAGAGCTGACGCGGGAACGCATCGCGCTTGTCCGAAAGGCCCACGCGCGCCAGTAAGGCTTCGGCCTGATCGCGGGCTTCGCCGCGATCACGCTTCTGCACTTTCAGCGGGCCGAGCAGCAAATTGTCGAGCACGTTCATGTGCGGGAACAGGTGATAACTCTGGAACACCATGCCGATCTGCTGGCGTACCTCGCGCCAGTCGGTGCCCTTGTCCAGCAGTTCGCGGCCGGCAAAATTCAAACTGCCGCTGTGAGCGACTTCCAGGCCGTTGAGGCAACGCAGCAAGGTACTTTTGCCGCAACCGCTAGGGCCGAGGATGACGATGACTTCGCCCGCTTTCACTTGCAAGTCGATGCCGTTCAGCACCTGCTGCTCGCCGAAAAATTTGTTGAAACCCTTGAACTCGATCAAAGCATTCATGCGTGTGTCCAGCGCCGCTCCAGCACGCGTGAAGCGGCCGAAAGCGGGTAGCAAATGAAAAAGAAAAACAGGAACAGGGCGCCGTAGATCAGCACCGACTCGTAGGTGCGCTCGATGATTTGCTGGCCGACCTTGATCACGTCCACCACACCGATCAGCACCGCCAAGGAACTGGTTTTGATGATGCGCGTGTAAACGTTGAGGGTCGGCGGTGTCATGCGCTTCAACGCTTGCGGCAGCAGCACATAACCGTAGAGTTGCGGCCCGTCCAGGCCAATCGACAGCCCGGCCTCACGTTGCCCGCGCGGCAATGAGTGCAACGCGCCACGCACCACTTCGCCGACTTCGCTGGCGCCCCACAGCGACAACACCAGCACCGCGCACCAGAAACTCGGGAGACTCAGGCCAAAGAAAATCGGCAGGCCGAAGAACAGCAGATACAGCCAGACCAGCACCGGGATCGCCCGGAACAACTCCAGATACACCCGCAGAATCGCGTTCAGCCATTTCGAATTCAGCGTGCGCAACACGCCGTAGAACACGCCGCCGACGGTGCTGATGGCGATGCTCAGAAAAGAGATCGACAAGGTTTGCGCGGCGCCTTTACCCAGTTGCGGCAACGACACCCAGAGCAATTCAAGACCCGAACTGGCCATGCTGAAGCCTCCTTTCCAGACGGCTGAGCAGCAGCGACAGCGGCAAAAACAACAGCACGCAAATCAGCGTCAGCACGGCGAGCATTTCGTAGGTTTTGTAGTAGAGCGCGATGTAGCTTTTGGTGGTGTAGAGAATTTCTGGCACCGCCACCGCCGAGACCACGGTGGTTTCCTTGAGCAGGAAAATGAAATTGGCGAACAGCGATGGCAGGCTGAGGATGCCGGCTTGCGGCAGGATCACGTAACGCAGTAATTGCCCGTGTGACAGGCCAATGGAGCGACCCGATTCAAGTTGCGCCTGGGGCACGGCATCCACACCGGCGCGCAGCACTTCAGTGAGATACGCGCCACCGAGAAAAGTCATGGTGATGATCGCGGCCGCGAAGCCTGAAACCTTGATGCCCAGCGCCGGCAAAGCGAAGTAGACGAAGAACAGTTGAATCAGCAGGGGCGTGTTGCGCGCGAGTTCCACATACAGGCCGACGCAGCGCTGCAAGTAAGGCGTGCGAAACACCAGTATCGTCGCGTTGAGCAGCGCCACCAGCAGCGATGTACCGATGGCGATAAAGCCGACCTGCAGTGTCACGCCCACAGCCTTGAGAAACGCCGGCAGAGTGCTGAGGATAAACGCGTAATCGAAGTTCATTGAAGATCCTGAACGCCGCTCGGTAAGCGACGGTGGCGCAGTCCATGGGTCGTGGATAACGGCCCGGCGGATACCGACTTTAAAGGTATAAAAATTAGAATTTAAATACCGTTAAAGCATATTGATATCACGCAAAAAACTATCCGTTGATTTGCGGTCGCAACGTAAGACGACTACTTTTCTTTGCGCTGCAGGAGGGATCTTTTTTTCATAATGCCCCTCCAAGGACCCACAGCTTTTGGCCAGACTTCCCCGGCCGAACCATCACAAGGAAGAGGAAATGGCTGACGTAAAAGTGCCGCAGCGACTGGATCCGCAGGAGATCGTGAAATTGTTGGTGGCGTTGCACCGGGCGTTGAAGGCCGGGGTGGCCTGAGAGAGTTGATCGTTCCCACGCTCCGCGTGGGAATGCAGCCCGTGACGCTCCGCGTCACAGGACGCAGAGCGTCCCTAGAGGCATTCCCACGCGGAGCGTGGGAACGATCACGCCGACGCTTTATCAGTCGTCGGCGTTTGAAACCTTGAAAGGTTTTGATGCTGCGTCGAATCAGAACGCCGGCAGAACCGCGCCGTTGTACTTCTTCTCGATGAAGGCTTTCACTTCAGGACTGGTCAATGCCTTGGCCAGTTTCTGGATGGCAACGCTGTCCTTGTTGTCGGGACGCGCCACCAGGAAGTTCACGTACGGCGAATCCGCACCTTCGATCACCAGCGCGTCTTTAGCCGGGTTCAGACCGGCTTCCAGCGCGTAGTTGGTGTTGATCATGTCCAGGTCGACTTGATCCAGCACACGCGGGAGCATGGCCGATTCCAGTTCCTTGAACTTGAAGTTGTGTGGATTCTTGGCGATATCTTTCGGAGTCGCCAAAGCGTTTTTCGGGTCTTTCAGCTCGATCAGGCCAGCCTTCTGCAGCAGGATCAGGGCACGGCCGCTGTTGCTGCCTTCGTTAGGGATGGCAATGGTCGCGCCATCTTTGAGTTCAGCCAGGGTTTTGACTTTCTTCGAGTAGCCGCCGAACGGTTCGACGTGCACGCCGATCACGGTCACCAGGTTCGTGCCTTTGCCTTCGTTGAAGCTTTTCAGGTACGGCAGGGTCTGGAAGTAGTTGGCGTCCAGACGTTTTTGGTCAACTTGTACGTTTGGCTGTACATAGTCGGTGAAAACTTTGATTTCCAGGTCCACGCCTTCTTTGGCGAGGGCTGGTTTGATCAGTTCCAGAATCTCGGCGTGTGGAATCGGGGTCGCCGCAACCACCAGTTTCTCGCCAGCCTGGGCCAGGCCCGCGGTCAGGGCAGCCGCCAGTGCGGTGAACAACAGAACCTTTTTCATGCAGTGTCCTTATCGAAAATCTCGGTCGTCATCGACGACGGCTTTAAATACAAGTGCCAGTGATGTGCTATCGCTGACGTGACGCGGACAATACCGGGATTTTATATTCCCGAATAATATCTTTTATTCACTTTCATATTCCATTTTGCTCATACAGCTCTGGCTCGCGCATTCCGTGTAGGAGCTGGCTTGCCAGCGAAGGCGTCCTTTCAGAAAACCGTGTGAACCGCATCGCGAGCAAGCTTTGCTCCTACAGGAGGCCGGCGTCTTGCAGAAGGTGCTTCAAGGCTGCTTTTTCGGCGACAGTGCCGCTGCCGAGAATCCGCGTGAGCTGCTGCTCGATCTGCGCCAGCGACACGGCCGTGTCAGGCAAATTCAGATGCCCCGGCAAAATTTCGTCGCCGGTACTCACCAACAACGCAAAGTGAATGACGTTTTCCAGCTCGCGGGTATTTCCCGGCCAACTGTGCCGCTCCAGCACAAGCTGCGCGGCCTCACTGATCAACGGCACCGGCAGGTCGAGGCGATGGCTGTAGATGCCGAGGAAGTACTCGGCCAGCGATAGAATATCGCCCACGCGGTCACGCAATGCCGRCAGCTCCAGATGGCCTTCACTGAGGTAGTGATAAAGCCGCTCATGGAATTTGCCGGCGGCCACGGCCTGAGCCAGATCAATGCTGGTGGCGGCGACCAGACGCACGTCCACCGGGCTCGGTTGGTGCGCGCCAACTCGGGTCACTTCATGGTTTTCCAGCGCGGCGAGCAGTTTGATTTGAATCGGCAGCGGCAAATCACCAATCTCATCCAGATAGAGCGTGCCGCCATTCGCCGAACCGAACCACCCGGCGCGGCTGCTGGCCGAACCGCTGAAGCTGCCCGCGACATAACCGAACAATTCGGCATCAGCGTAAGTCGGGCTGATCGCCCCGCAATTGACCGAGACGAACAACCCGGCGCGATCGCTGGCGCGATGGATATGGCGCGCAAGCAGCTCTTTGCCGCTGCCGGTTTCGCCGCGAATCAATACCGAGATCGAGCGCGGTGCCAGTTCCTCCAGGTCCTGACGCAACTGGCGCGAGCGCGGATCGACAAACACCAGCGCCTTGGCGCGGATGCTCAGGGGGCTTTTTTCTGCGTCAGGGAAAGTCAGCAGCGGCTGACCGAAGTGTTCAAGACTCATGGCAGACTCCCGCCAAAGACCGCCGGGAGACGGGCAGGCGTTTAAAAAAACAAAAGGTTCAAGCGCGTCGCAGGGCGTGATGTTCCATGCGGTTCTGCAAGCGATAGAGGTAGGCAAAACCCTGCTCCCAGCGCTGGTGACCGGACTTCACATTGATGTGCCCGGCACCCGACAAAATCCCCGCCTCGGCACCCCAGTTGCGCGCCAGCTCAAGGGCTCGCGGCGCGCTCACGGCGCTGTCGTTGTCGGAGCTGACGATCTGGCTCGGGAACGGCAGCAGGTCGGTGGGAATCGGTGCAAAGTTACGCAACGCCGGCGCACACGCCGGGCGCTCGACATCCGCTGGAGCGACCAGCAAGGCCCCGCGCACCTGACGCAGAAACTGCACGGGTGCAGCGGCGGCCCAATGGGCGACAGTGATGCAACCCAAGCTATGCGCGATCAGGATCACCGGCGTGCTATCGGCGGCAATCGCCTCGGCCAGCGCCGCGACCCAGTCTTCACGACGCGGTGTCAGCCAGTCCGCCTGCTCCACCCGCGCGCTATTCGGCAGGCTGTTCTGCCAGTGGCTTTGCCAATGATCGTCCGGCGATCCTTGCCAGCCCGGCACAATCAGGTAGCGAATTGATTCGTTGCGCATGGGGGAGCTCTCCTGCTGCGTGTCTGTACTTGGTCGAGTATAGGGAGGAGAGTTATATTCGTTAAGGAATAAGAAGCTATTTATTAAGATCTATAAAGAATATACAAGGTATTTCAAGCAGCAGATGTTCAACCCGATCACTGTCGGGTTGATGCGCTAAGGAAAGATCTTGGGTCAGCTGGACTCAACACGCTTTTGCAGTGGGCTCGTCTCGTTTAAACAACACGGTCCGGGTGTTGGTTTTGCCGTTCTTGAAGGTCTGCTCGCATGTCCCGACAAGCGACATGCGCTTGGTACTGAACATGAGCGACCACCGCTCCTTGACCTCGTGAATATCATCCACAGTGATAAATTCAAGGCTACGGCCGCACCGATAACGGACCCTCCCATCACTGATGTCGCGATGGGCGTCCTCTAAATCCAGGTGCCCCGATATCCGCTCATCGCCCTCTATCACCAAATGAGTCATTGCCCTGTTCATCGTGTAATGGCCTGCGAAATAGCTCATGCGGTTTCTCCCTGAAAACGTTTCCTGACCTGCTTTGGTTGCCCATAAGGGCCACATTGTCAGTGTAGGGCTGCCCCTCCTCTCGTCTACTGTCAGAAATAACAGGTCCGTAGACAAATCAGCGATTAGTCAGATAAGCCAGGAACGTTATGGGAATAAAAAAAGGACCGCACCCTGCCAAGGAGACGGCCCCGGAAACTCAAAATCTGTGAAGCGATGATTGATTGAAACGCTTATCTTATAAAGGAATATTTAATTACTTTATTAGATCCAAAGCGCATATATCGACTAACGAAACGTTGACCCCCAGCCTCCCTGCTTGTGCTTTAACGTATCGCCTCTTTGGGTCAAATTGATGACGAGCGCCTTTGCCATCGCTTATTTCGAGATTGAGTTTCCGATTTTATCCATCACACCTGAGCGGCACGAACCTCCCGAGGTTGTGCAGCGTCTTTGCGAACAAACCGGTTGGCCCGGTCAAACGTGCCGAAATCATTGAACCGCACGCCCATCTCACGCATCACTTTATGCGCCACCGGCACGGTCATCTGGCGAATGTAAAACGGCTCCTTCACCACAAAGTGATGGATGCCGTGGCTGCTGCCGAAGTTGAAGCAGAACGCCTGCAACGGCCACATCCACGGAGAGTTCAGCACCTGGGTCTGCTGGATCACGTTCCCCGGTTCCACGTCGCCGTAGTAGTGCATGTTCGAGCTGATGAAGTGCAGGCAGAACGTACGCAATACGTTCGGGCCGATGATCACCACCGCCGCGATGTCGATCACCTGCATCACCGACAAGGTGGGCGCCGACCACTCAATCGGCGCCCCCATCAGAGACGCGATGCCGTTGGCCGCATGGAAGCCGAGGAACATGTACCACGCGCCCCAATGCACCAGCGCGAGCGGCGCGTAGACCTTCAAAGTGCGCTGGACGATGCTGAATTTTTGCGCCCAGGTCTTGGCCCGCAGCATGCGGATGAATGACGACATCATGTTGTCGCCGATCATCAGCAACCGCGCAAACCCCCAAGGCTCGCCGTTGGTGATGGCGCGCTCTTCCATGTCGGTTTCAGTGCCCGAAACCTTGTGGTGATTGAGGTGCAGATGACGGCGGATCCACGGATTGATGGTGCTCGGCCGCGCCAACCACACCAGCCCCATCATCAGGTTGTGCGGCACGCGCTGTTTACGAAAGTACATGCTATGTATCAAGTCGTGTTCCAGCTCGTGGGTCAACGAGGCGAAAAACGCGTTGAGCAACAAACACGCCCACCAGGCCATGTGCCCGGTCATGTACAGCGTCGCCGAACCGATCATCCCGGCCAGGGCGAAGGCCAGAATACCTGCGCCGAGGGCGTCCTGATGGTTGAGAATCGGGTAGCGTTGACGCAATTCAACGCCCCTGGCCAGCACCACTTCCCGAATATGTGCTGATCGTTGCGATGCATTCAGTCGCTGGGGACTTGCAGAAGTACCGTGCATGCTTCCATCCTCTGGTTATTGATGTTCGCATCCTGCCTTGCGACCCCACGCAAGGTGGTAGCCGAGAACGCCAACCTGTTGACCGGAAGCGCCAATCAGCATGACTGAACCGACCTCCCTCGCCAGCTGGACCCGCGCCCTGCGCAAACAACTCGATGCGCTGGGCCTCGACAGCACCGCCCTGTGCCATCAGGCCGGGCTTGATCCGCAATTGATGGACGACCCGAACGCCCGTTACCCGTTGTCCGGCACCACGCGCCTGTGGGAAATCGCCGTGCAGGTCAGTGGCGATCCGGCGATTGGCCTGCGCGTGTCGCGTTTCGTCAGCCCCACCACGTTTCATGCGCTCGGTTATGCACTGGTGGCCAGCGGCAGTTTGCGCGAGGTGTTCGAGCGCATCGTGCGGTATCACCAGGTGGTCAGCGATGCCCTGGAACTGGAACTGACCCGCGCCGAGGATCGCTACCGCTTTCACCTGAAAATCCCTGCCGGCAACCCGGCGCCGGCATTCGAAGCCATCGACGCCTTCACGGCGATCTATGTGCGCACCTGCCGCAATCGCCTCGGTCGCGACTATGCACCGCTGGCGGTATACCTGCGCCGACCGGAACCGGCCGATGCGCACCAATGGCATAAAGTTTTCCGCTCACCGGTGTACTTTTCGGCTGACGAAGACCGCGTGGAGTTTTCTCTGGTGGATTTCGACAGCCACTTGGATGACGCCAATCCGGAACTAGCCGAACACAACGAAACCGTGCTCAAACGCACCCTGGCACAACTGAAACCGTTGACCTGGGAACGCAAAGTCCGTGACGCCATCGAAGAGCAATTGCCCGAAGGCGAACCCAGCGCCGAACTCATCGCCAAAGCCCTGCACCTGAGCTTGCGCAGCCTGCAACGGCACTTGGCGGACGAAGGTTGTCGGTTCGATACGCTGCTCAATGAAAGCCGCGAAAACCTGGCGCTGCTACACCTGCGTGATCCGCATTGTTCGTTGAGTGAAGTCAGTTACCTGCTGGGGTTTGCGGATACCAGCAGCTTCAGCCGCGCATTCAAGCGCTGGACCGGGATGACGCCGGGGCAGTTTCGGGATGGGTTGCGCTGACTGATCCGGAAGGTGCGTTGTATGTTCCGGCCTCATCGCGAGCAGGCTCGCTCCCACAGTGGTTCTGCGTCGTTGTGAAATTTGTGTTTACTGGAGATCAATTGTGGGAGTGAGCCTGCTCGCGATGAGGCAAGACCAGACACCACAAAATTCCCTCAGCGCCCACGATCCCGCCGCAACAACTTGCGCACCCGCGTCACCAGTTCGCTCACCGCAAACGGCTTGAGCAAATAATCATCCTCATGCAGTTCGAGCCCGCGCAGTCGATCCTCAATGCCGTCCTTGGTGGTGAGGAACAGCACCGGCGTGTCGCCAAGCTTGCGAATCTGCTGCTGCAATTGCCAGCCGTTGAGCCCTGGCAGCATCACGTCGAGGATGATCAGTTCGTATTCGCCGGACTCGATAAAGCGCCGGCCGTCCATGCCGTTTAGCGCTACATCCACCGAATAGCTCGCCTCATTCAGGCCGTTGGCCAGGAGTTTGGCGGTCTCCGGTTCGTCTTCTACTAGCAGTACACGCATGGCACACCTCGATTATCGTCGTCACAGGCTAGGCGCCTTCACCGACAAAGCCCACCCATAACGTTGCGTTTCAAAAAATCGCCAGTGCCCGCAACCGCTCGGCATCGACAATTTCGATCTCGCCGTACTTGAGATTCAGAATCCCCTGACCCTGAAAACCCTTAAGAATCTGATTAGTCGTCTGGCGCGACAGCGACAGCATCGAAGCTAACTGCTCCTGGGGCAGTTGCAGCACCCGGCGCGGCGGTTCGATTTCGCCGTAGCCCTCGGCAATCATCAATAAGCGATGGGCGAGACGCGCCGGGGTGGGCATCAGGCTCAGCTGTTCGAGGTTGATGAAGGTCAGGCGCAATTTATGGCTCATCAGTAACGCCAGTTGCCGCCAATACACCGGTTGTTCGTCGAGCAACTTCAGCAGTGTCGCCTGCGCAATGTGCAACAGCACGCACTGGCCGACGCCGAAGGCATCGTGGGTACGCGGCTGACCATCGAACAGGCAGATTTCGCCGAACCAGTGGGGCGGCTCCACCAGGCTCAGCAGCGCTTCCTTGCCCTGCTCGCTGACTGCGCCGATGCGCACCGAACCTTCGAGCACTGCATACAACCCGCACGGCGGATCCCCTCGCTTGAACAGCAATTGCCCCGACGACAAACGCCGAATCCGGGCCGCAGCCAGCAGACTATCCTGTAAGGGAACAGGTAGATGACTGAACCATTGCCCCGTCATCAGGCGCGCACGCCAGGCCTGCATATCCATGGAAACTCCTAGAGATTGTCGCCTGCCCGACAGAGCCAAAAGTGAACCCGGGGCATGATCAATCACCCTACAGGAGGAATAACAATGAAAAGCCTCGTTGACCATCTCAGTCAATACGCCGCCTACCACCGTGATCCGCGCAACATCGCCAGCCACTTTATCGGTATTCCGTTGATTATGGTGGCCGTCGCGGTGTTGCTGTCGCGGCCGCAATGGGCTGGCGACTGGCTGTCACCTGCGGTGCTGGTGTCGCTGGCGTCGGCGTGGTTTTACCTGCGCCTGGAGTTGCGCCTCGGGGTGCTGATGAGCGTATTGCTGGGACTGTCCGTTTGGGCGGGGCAGACACTGGCGCAGCAAAGCACGCTGGTCTGGCTGTCGAGCGGTATCGGGATGTTTGTGGCGGGCTGGGTGATTCAGTTTGTCGGGCATTACTATGAAGGGCGTAAGCCGGCGTTTGTTGATGATGTGAGCGGGCTGATTGTCGGGCCGTTGTTTGTGGTGGTGGAGTTGATGTTTTTGCTGGGGTTGCGGCATGACCTCAAAGAGCAGATCGAGGCGCGGGCTGGGGGTGTACGAATCAATCCGAATCGCGCTGCGGCATAAGACGCCTTCGCGAGCAGGCTCGCTCCCACATTAGATCTATGGCGCACATAGAACCCCTGTGGGAGCGAGCCTGCTCGCGAAGCTTTTGCTTTAGATGTTGGCCAGTTTTTGCCAGACCTTGGGCTTGAAGAACAAGGTTTCACCCTTCGCCAGCCCGATCAGGCTGTCGTGATCCTTCACCACTTCCGCTTCGATCAATTCGCTCTGACCTTCGACCTTCAACGTCACCCGAGTCGTCGCACCCAACGGACGAATGTCGCGCACTTCAGCTGCGTGGTGATCTTCCAGTTCATGCCGCGACAGCGACACTTCGTGCGGACGGAACAGCACATGGTTGTCCTCCCCCAGATGCAGCCGGTTGGAATCACCGAGGAAGTGATAAACGAAATCGCTGGCCGGGTTTTCGTAGACGTCACCCGGTGAGCCAATCTGTTCGATCACGCCTTTGTTCATCACCACAATCCGGTCGGCGACTTCCATCGCCTCTTCCTGGTCGTGGGTCACGAACACGGAAGTCAGGTTGATGTCCTCGTGCAGTCGCGCCAGCCAGCGGCGCAGCTCCTTACGGACCTTCGCGTCGAGGGCGCCGAAGGGTTCATCGAGCAGCAAGACTTTTGGTTCCACCGCCAGGGCACGGGCCAAGGCAATGCGCTGACGCTGACCGCCGGAGAGCTGTTCCGGGTAGCGATCCGACAGCCAGTCCAGCTGCACCATGTTCAGCAGTTCGTGAACCTTGGTTGCGATTTGGCTTTCGCTCGGACGCTGGTTTTTCGGTTTCATGCGCAGGCCGAACGCGACGTTGTCGAACACCGTCATGTGGCGGAACAAGGCGTAATGCTGGAACACGAAACCGACGTTGCGATCGCGCACATCATGGCCGGAGACGTCTTCGCCGTGGAACACGATGTTGCCCTGATCCGGCGTCTCCAGACCGGCGATAATCCGCAACAGCGTGGTTTTACCGCAGCCCGATGGGCCGAGCAGCGCCACGAGTTCGCCGCTTTGAATGTCCAGGCTGATGTTGTCCAGCGCCTTGAACGCGTTGAAATTCTTGCTGACGTTACGCACTTCAATCGACATGAAATCATTCCTCCGCGGCGCTGGCGCGCAGGCGGTTAATACGGTTTTCGCTCCACTGCTTGAGCAGCAGGATGAAGAGCGCCAGGATCAGCAACAGGCTCGCCACGGCGAACGCGGCCACGTGGTTGTATTCGTTGTAGAGGATCTCGACGTGCAGCGGCAAGGTGTTGGTCACCCCGCGAATGTGCCCGGAAACCACCGACACCGCACCGAACTCACCCATCGCCCGCGCGGTACACAGCACCACGCCGTAGATCAGGCCCCATTTGATATTGGGAACGGTGACGTGCCAGAACATTTGCCAGCCATTGGCGCCAAGCAGGCGCGCGGCCTCTTCTTCTTGCGTGCCTTGTTCCTGCATCAACGGGATCAGTTCGCGCGCCACGAACGGCACGGTGACGAAAATCGTCGCCAGTACGATACCCGGCAAGGCGAAGATGATCTGGATGTCGTGATCCTGCAACCACGGCCCGAAGAAGCCTTGGGCGCCGAACATCAACACATAGACCAGGCCGGCGATGACCGGCGAGACCGAGAACGGCAAGTCGATCAACGTGACCAGCATACTTTTGCCACGGAACGAATACTTGCTCACGCACCATGCGGCGCTGACACCGAACACCAGGTTCAGTGGCACCGAAATCAGCACGGCGATCACCGTGAGTTTCAATGCCGACAGCGCGTCCGGTTCAAAGATCGCGGTGAAGAACGCACCCAGGCCATTCTTCAAACCCTGGGACACCACGATAAACAGCGGCAGCAACAGGAACAGCGCAAAAATCAACCAGCCAAGACCGATCAGGATTCTTCGCGAGGTGGCACTGCCACGGTGGGCGGCGTTGGCCGAAGAGGCGGCAGCAATAGACGATTGGGACATGGTTCGCGCCTCCTTATGGGGTTTCGATGCGACGTTGCAGCAAATTGATCAGCAGCAACAGGACGAAGGAAACCACCAGCATCAGTACACCAATGGACGTGGCGCCGGTGTAATCGTACTGGTCGAGCTTGACCATGATCAGCAGCGGCAAAATCTCGGTTTTCATCGGCATGTTGCCAGCGATGAAAATCACCGAACCATACTCGCCGACCCCGCGGGCAAAGGCCAAAGCGAAACCGGTGAGCCAGGCTGGTAACAGCGCTGGCACCAGAATATGGCGGAAAACCTGTAACGGTTTTGCACCGAGGCACGCTGCCGCTTCCTCCACTTCACGCGGGATATCAGCCAATACTGGCTGTACGGTACGTACTACGAATGGAAGTGTCACAAAAGTGAGGGCAAGGGTGATACCGAGGGGGGTGTACGCGATCTTGAAACCCAGATCAGCTGCAAACTGACCCACCAAACCGGTAGGGGTGTACAACGCAGTCAGCGCAATACCCGCCACCGCAGTGGGCAATGCGAAGGGCAAGTCGATCATTGCGTCGATGACTTTGCGTCCCGGGAAGGTGTAGCGCACCAGGACCCAGGCGAGCAGCGTGCCGATAATGCCGTTGATGATCGCGGCATAGAGCGCGGTGCCGAAGCTCAACTTCAACGCCGCCAGCACTCGTGGCGCCGAGACAATTGCCCAGAACTGGTCCCAGGTGAGTTGGGCGGCATGGACGAACATTGCCGCCAGAGGAATAAGCACAATCAGGCTGAGGTACACCAAGGTGTAGCCCAGCGTCAGCCCGAAGCCGGGTATGACGGGGGAAATACGACGCGACATAAAAGTCCTTGGTTGAGAACGCGCAAAGCCCCGACGGTTAAATCGGGGCTCGTTGATGGCTATTTAAGATTACTGCGCCTGGTAAATCTGGTCGAACACGCCACCATCATTGAAGAATTTCGGTTGCGCGGTTTTCCAGCCGCCGAAGTTCTTGTCGATGGTCACAAGGTCCAGGGTCGGAAACTGCTTGGCGTACTTCGCGGCGACGTCCTTGTCACGTGGACGATAGAAGTTTTTCGCCGCAATTTCCTGGCCGGCCGGGCTATACAGGTATTTGAGATACGCATCGGCGATCTGCTCGTTACCCTTTTTCTCGGCGTTCTTGTCAACCACGGCCACCGGTGGCTCGGCAAGGATCGACAGAGAAGGCACGACGATTTCGAACTTGTCGGCACCGCCGTCTTCTTTCAGCGCCAGGAAGGCTTCGTTTTCCCAGGCCAGCAACACGTCACCCTGACCGTTGTTGACGAAGGTAATAGTCGAACCGCGAGCGCCGGTGTCCAGCACTGGCACGTGCTTGAACAGGGTTTGTACGTATTCCTTGGCCTTGGCTTCGTCACCGCCGTTGGCTTTCAGACCATAAGCCCAGGCCGCGAGGAAATTCCAGCGTGCGCCGCCGGAGGTCTTCGGGTTCGGGGTGATGACCGCCACATCGTTCTTGATCAGGTCACCCCAGTCCTTGATGCCTTTAGGGTTGCCCTTGCGCACCAGAAACACGATGGTCGAGGTGTAAGGTGTGCTCGCATCCGGTAGACGCGTCTGCCAGTCGGGCGGCAGGGACTTGCCGAGCTTGGCGATTTCGTCGATGTCTCCGGCCAGGGCCAGGGTCACAACGTCGGCGCGCAGACCGTCGATCACCGCACGAGCCTGTTTGCCCGAACCACCGTGGGATTGCTGGATTTTTACGTTGTCGCCGGCGTGATCCTTCTGCCAGAGCTTGATGAACTCGGCGTTGTAGTCCTGGTACAGCTCACGCGTCGGGTCGTATGACACATTGAGCAGTTCGTAATCCTTGGCAACCGCGGAACCCGCAAAAAGTGCACTGGCCAGGGCGGCCAAAGCGAAATGACGAATCGACGACATGGTGAAAGCTCCTGGAATTCTGGTTGTGGTGGCTTTTTATGAGGTGCTGGAAGCGGGTTGCCGGTTGCTTAGCTCGGTTTGTTACTCGGGCTCTGCAGACGAAATTTCTCTTTGCGTTCGATCTGCACGACCTGGGCGTTATGCACAGTGATCTCCACAGCCCCAAAGCGCAGATCGCGCAATGCGCTCTGGATCTCACGCAAAATGGTTGCTTCGTCCTGGCCATCAACACTACGTAGGGATGCGCTCATGGTGCTGCTCCTTCAACTGAGAGGTTGCCTGGCAGTGGCGGTACTGCTTGCGGCGTGAGACCAATAGTAGTGAGGAGTTGATATTCTTAAAAAGACTATTTAAGAATGTTTATATAACTAGAAAATATTATTTGATGGGGCGCGGGTTTAAGGCGGATCAGCGAATAACGGGCGCGTAAATCCAATCCAATTGCTCAGCCGGCACCGGCCGCCCAAACCAGTAGCCTTGCCCCAGATCGCAGTCATGCTCCAGCAGAAATCCCGCCTGCTCGACCTGCTCGATCCCCTCGGCATGCACCTGCATTCCCATGCTCTGCGCCAAGGCAATGATCACCCGCACAATGGCTGCATCATCCTCATCCCCTGGCAAGCCTGTGACAAACCCTTGGTCGATCTTGAGTTTTTGCACCGGCAAACGCTTGAGCCGCAGCAGCGACGAATAACCCGTGCCGAAATCATCAATGGCCAACCGCACGCCCAATTCGCGCAAGCGATGCATCTGCTCCAGCGCCACTTCCGGATCATCCATCACCGCGCTTTCAGTGACTTCAAGCTCCAGAAGCGCCGGATCAAGCCCCGTCGCATCAAGCACACGAGCCACCTGCTGATACAGCTCGCTCCGGGCAAACAGTCGCGATGAAATATTCACCGCAACAAACGACAGCACCACGCCAGCGGCTTGCCACTGGCACATTTGCTCGCAGGCCTGCTGCATGACCCAGGCATCGATCTCGGCAATCAACCCCGTACGCTCGGCGATGGGGATGAATGCTGCTGGCGACACCAGCCCGCGCTGCGGATGCGCCCAACGCACCAACGCTTCCACGCCCACCAGGCGACTAGTTTTGAGGTCATGCACGGGTTGGTAATGGACGCGCAACTCCTGCTTCTCCAGGGCGCGGCGCAATTGGAAAGCAATTTCTACCCGCTGCTGGGCATGGACAGTCAACTCTTCAGTGTAGAGCGCGTAGCCATCCCGGCCTGCACTCTTGGCCTTGGACAAGGCCGAACCCGCGTTGCGCAACATTTGCTCGGCACTCAAGGCATCACTGGGAAACTGGCTGATGCCGACACTGGTGTTAATAAACAGTCGATTCCCATCGATGCAAAACGGCTCCCGGAGGCCATCGATGATCCGTTGCGCCAGCGCCGCAGCCTGCGCAACTTGCGGACAGCTTTCGGCAAGCACCGCAAATTCGTCACCGCCCAGACGCGCCAACGTAACGCCTGGGCCAAACATGGCTTTCAAGTGCTTGGCCACGGCCTTGAGCAGCTGATCACCGACGGTGTGCCCGAGGCTGTCGTTGATCATCTTGAAGTGATCCAGGTCGATCATCAGCAACGCACAACCCCGTTTGTGGATTTTCGCCGATGCCAGCGCCTGTTCGACGCGGTCAGTGAACAACAGCCGATTGGGCAGATCGGTCAGCGGATCGTGATGAGCAAGGTGTTTGAGCTCGTGTTCGGAGTTTTTGATCGCACTGATGTCGGAAAACACCGCCACGTATTGGCTTCGCCGACCCCTATCATCATGAATGATGCGGATGGTTTGCCATTGCGGGTAGATTTCGCCGCTTTTGCGACGATTCCAGATTTCCCCGCTCCACTCGCCGGTGCTGTTGAGCGTCGCAAACATCGCCTGGTAGAACGCTGGTGGGTGGTGGCCGGATTTGAACAGACTGGGTTGCTGGCCCAGCACTTCATCTCGCCGATAACCGGTGATCGCCATGAAGGCCCGGTTTACATGGACAATCAGCCCGTTGCTATCGGTGACCAACACGCCCTCATGGGTGCAATCGAACACCGCAGCCGCCTGGCGCAATCGCTCGCGGTCGGCCTGACGCTCGCGCAGTTTGGCGCCGATCCCCAGGCACTGGAACAGTCGGGCCCGGGCAATGAAGATCAAACCGGCGCTGAGTACCACCCAGACATAACCGTTGATCAGTTGCCATCGCAATAGCTCGGCAGAGCTATCGAAGAAACTGTTCAATAAATAGCCGCTCAACGCCATCCAGGCGACTGAAAACAACAGATAAAGCAGCGCTGCACGCAAGGCATCGCGATAGGTGGCAGACATTTGGCCGTCCATGTCCCTACAGAAGGGTCGGAATAATAGGTCAAGGACACATCCAGCCACTCTTATCTGAAAGGGCGACTGGTTTTATCCGTGGGCTTAGTGATAATGCAACGGCTATTTTTTTCTTTATCGAGGGCCCTACAGCCTATGTGGTACGAAGGTTTACTCGGCTTGTCGCCCTGGTCACTGGTAGCAGTCACCCTACTGATGACCCATGTCACGATCATTGGCGTCACGGTCTATTTGCATCGTTACTCAGCCCATCGCTCGCTTGAGCTCAATGCCGGCCTGAAACATTTCTTCCGCTTCTGGCTGTGGCTGACCACGGCACAGAATACCCGCGAGTGGACCGCTATCCACCGCAAGCATCACGCAAAGTGCGAAACCGTCGATGACCCGCACAGCCCGGTCATCAAGGGGCTTTCCACCGTTCTGCGCAAAGGCGCCGAGCTGTATCGCGCGGAAGCGGAAAACCCGGAAACCCTGCGGATCTACGGCAAGAACTGCCCCGAAGACTGGATCGAACGCAACCTCTACAGCCGATTCCCGCTGTTGGGTATCGCGATCATGGGCATCATCGACTTGCTGCTGTTCGGCACCATCGGCATCACCATCTGGGCTATCCAGATGATGTGGATCCCGGTGTGGGCCGCTGGCGTGGTCAATGGCCTTGGCCATGCTGTCGGCTACCGCAACTTCGAATGTCGCGATGCCGCAACCAATCTGGTGCCTTGGGGCATCCTGATCGGCGGTGAAGAACTGCATAACAACCATCACACCTACCCTAACTCGGCAAAATTGTCGGTGAAGAAGTGGGAGTTCGACCTCGGTTGGGCCTGGATCCAGGTCTTCAGTTTCTTCCGCCTGGCGAAGGTCCAGCGCGTTGCACCGATTGCCCACCGAGTTGAAGGCAAAGGCAACCTGGACATGGACACCGCCATGGCGATCCTCAACAACCGCTTTCAGATCATGGCCCAGTACCGCAAATTGGTGATCGCGCCGCTGGTCAAGCAAGAGCTGGAAAAGGTCGATCACTCGGTCCGCCATCAATTCCACCGCGCCAAGCGCCTGCTCTCGCGGGAAACCAGCCTGCTGGACGAAAAACACCACGTTCGCATCCAGGCTATGCTCGAGCACAGTCAGGCGCTGAAGGTAATTTACGAGAAACGCCTGGCCTTGCAGCAGATCTGGGTCAAGACCAGCTCAAATGGTCACGACATGCTCGCCGCCATCAAGGACTGGGTACACGAAGCTGAAGCCAGCGGGATTCAATCCCTGCGCGATTTCGCCGACCAGTTGAAAACCTACTCCCTGCGCCCTTCCGCTGCTTGATGCCGTTGATCGGTGCGCCCCGCTAGTGGGCGCACCCTTCGGAACTTAGCTCCGAATCCCCTATCTCAAAGACACTTCGCCAGCCCGGCGGGCTTCGTTTTAGCCGCTTTCGAACCTCGAGCGGCACACGCCCTTTGAGATTTGTCCCGATGGTCTCCAAACACCTGCTTGACTCATCCCTTCCGCAGTTACCCGACACCGCTCAAACCTTGATGGCGCTGATGCATGCTCAAAGCGAAGTGGCGCGCCTGAGTGAGCGTGAACAGCTGTTCAGCTCGTTGCTGGTGAGCGTCAACGCGGTGCTTTGGGCATTCAATTGGGAAACCCGTCAGGTGCTCTACGTCAGCCCGGCCTATGAGCGGATTTTCGGCCGCTCCACCGGCAGTTTGCTGTCCGACTACAACGAATGGCGCGACAGCATTTACCCCGACGACCTGGACTATGCCGAACGCAGCCTGGCCGAAGTGCTGGTCAAAGGCGCGGTTGAAGACCGTGAATACCGCATCATCAATGCCGATGGGCAGGTGCGTTGGCTCAGCGACAAATGCTTCATCAACCGTCAGGCCGAGCCCGGTCAACCGGTGATCATTGTCGGAATTGCCGAAGACATCACCGAAAAGAAGCGCACGGAAGCCGAGCTGCAACGCTTGGCCACCACCGACGTACTGACCCAAAGCAGCAATCGCCGACACTTCTTCGAATGCGCGCAACGCGAGTTTGCCCAAGCGCGCAAACAGGGTGTGCCACTGGCGTTCCTGCTGCTGGACATCGATGATTTCAAAGTGATTAACGACACGTACGGCCACCCGCAAGGTGACACGGTGCTGCAACAGATCGCAGAGAGCGGTCGCAGCGCATTACGTCGTGGGGATGTGTTCGGCCGGATCGGCGGTGAAGAGTTTGCGGCGGTATTTCCCGGCTGCGCGCCCGACATGGCCATGCAAGTGGCCGAGCGCCTGCAACGGCAGATTCAGCAATTGCGCTTCAGCCATGATGAGCAGACCTTCGGTATCACCGTCAGCCAGGGTTTAACCAGCCTCACTGAAGAAGACGAAAGCCTCGACAGCCTGTTCGCCCGCGCGGATGCGGCGATGTATAAAGCCAAGCGGCAGGGTAAGAACCGCATCATCTCTGCTTAATGGTCCACCACCTGACCCCTGTGGGAGTGAGCCTGCTCGCGATAGCGGAGTGACAGTCAAAGTGATGTCGACTGAATCACTGCTATCGCGARCAAGCCCGCTCCTACAGGGGGATTGGTGTTATGCCTACTTTTTGCGCAATCGCATGAGTTCCGGCAAGCCGATCTTGAGCAACCGTGCCGCCCGGCTTTTCGCCAACACTTCAACGCCCTCGTGCTCGGTCAGACGCGCCAATTGAGCCGCCATGTTCATCACCAACGCTTCGCGGGAGTAAACCCCGCCACCGAGCTGATAGACCGCTGCAATCAGCTCTCGCAACTCAAGCGGCAGACGCCAACGAGTGCGCAACGCCGAACCGTAGCCTGCACCGAACACTGCGAGCGCATCACCCACCTCTTCCCACTCATCCAGCTCACCTCCGGCCTGCTTCCACTCTTGCAAACACCCCAGCAATGCCAGGTCGCCAAGACGATGCAGCATGCCCGCGCAGTAACAGCGCTCTTGTTCAAGATCCAGCAAGCGCGCCAGTGTACGGGCGTACTCGGCGGTGTGCAGCGACAGCTCCCAATAACGCTCGGCATAGTCCGCCAGTAACGGATCTACGAGCCGGGCACTGCGCTTGAGTGCCAAACCCAGAATCAGGTTCATGCTTTGCCCGGAGCCCAAACGATGCAAGGCCTGAGACAGGGTCTGCACGGGGTCGCCAATGTGATGCCCCGCGCTGTTCGCGGCGGCGATCAGCACAGCGGTAATCTGCGGATCGGTGCGAACTTCGTCTTCCAGTCGCTTCAGATCGAGACCGCCGGGATTGAGACTGCGCTGGACCGCTACCTGCACGTCAGTCATCAGCGGCGCGCCGTCCGTCAGTTCTCGACGACGTTCCAGATACACCGACAACGTCATGCCCGGCGCCAACGTTGGCACCTCACAGGACACCTCTTCACCCGCATTCAGCAGCAAGCCCTGCAGACGCCGGGTCAGGTTTTCCATGTTCAGGGGTTTGGTCAGGTACGCCGTGGGCGCCATAGGCAAAGCCTCGCGCACGCTGGCACTGTCATTACGACTGCTCATCAGAATGAAGGGTAACGGCGGATTGCGTTTGCGTTGGCGCACATTGCGCAAAACATTCAGGCCATCGACGCAAGGCAACTCCCAGTCAACGATCACCAGGTCGTAAGGAATTTCAGCCAGCTTATCCATTGCCTGCTGGCCATCGGTGCACAGGTCCAGTCGCGCGTCGCAACGCACATTCAATAACACTTGCTTGAGCAAGTCTCGAGACCACGGGTCGGCCTCGGCAATCAACACTCTCGGTGCAGCGGGTAAATCAACGACAGTCATGCAACACGCTCCCTCGCAATGCTTGAACCTTAACCAACACTGGCGAATCGAGACAGAACAATTGGCCTCAATGTGTTTCATGAGGCGTAAAAAAACCCGCCGAAGCGGGTTTTTTGTCGATCAGCTCACAAATCAATCAGAGCTCGGAGAAGCACTCTTCGATGATCGCCAAGCCTTTGTCCAGCTGCTCGTCTGGCGAAGTCAGCGGTACCAGGACGCGCAGAACGTTGCCGTAGGTGCCGCAGGACAGCAGGATCAGGCCCTTGTCGCGAGCCTTGGCCACAACCGACGCTACCGCAGCAGCGTTTGGCTTGTGGCTGTCGCCGTTTTCGAACAGCTCGACAGCGATCATCGCGCCCAGGGCACGGACTTCGCCAATCACTGGGTACTTGGCCTGGATAGCCTTGAGGCCAGTGACCAGACGCTCACCGACGGCCTTGCAGCGGTCCAGCAGATGCTCTTCTTCGAACACTTCCATCACGGCCAAGGCCGCGGCGCAAGCAATCGGGCTACCGGCGTAAGTGCCGCCCAGGCCGCCTGGAGCGATGGCGTCCATGTATTCAGCCTTGCCGCACACACCGGCCAGCGGGAAGCCGCCAGCGATGGATTTGGCGAACGTGGTCAGGTCGGCAGCAACGCCCATCTGTTCCATGGCGAAGAAAGTGCCAGTACGGCCAGCGCCAGTTTGTACTTCGTCAGCGATCAGCAGGATGCCGTGCTGGTCGCACAGTGCACGCAGGCGCTTCATGAATTCTTTAGGCGCGACGTAGAAACCACCTTCACCCTGAACCGGCTCAATGATGATGGCAGCGATATCACGCGGCTCGGCGTCGTTCTTGAAGATGCGTTCGATGCTGGCGATCGAGTCATCGACGCTCACACCGTGCAGTTCGTTCGGGTACAGCGCGCGAAACACGCCGCCTGGCATCAGGCCCATGCCAGCCGAGTAAGGCACGACTTTACCGGTCAGGCCCAGGGTCATCATGGTGCGACCGTGGTACGCGCCAGTGAACGCGATTACGCCGGCGCGGCCAGTGGCGGCACGGGCGATCTTGATCGAGTTTTCCACAGCTTCGGAACCAGTGGTCACCAGCAGGGTTTTCTTCTCGAAATCACCTGGCACCTTGGCGTTGATTTTTTCGCACACTTCTACGTACGGTTCGTAAGCCAGTACCTGGAAGCAGGTGTGAGTCAGCTTGTTCAGTTGCTCGGTCACCGCGGCGATGATTTTCGGGTGCACGTGACCGGTGTTCAGCACAGCGATACCGCCGGCGAAGTCGATGAACTCGCGACCTTCAACGTCGGTCACGGTGGCGTTCTTCGCGGACTCGGCGAAGATCGGGTGAATCTGGCCAACACCGCGTGGTACAGCGGCTTCGCGGCGTTTCATCAGGGATGCGTTAGTCTTGCTCATAAAGTCCTCATTCACCGCTCATCGGGCGGTGTGGTTCAAGGAAAATGCAGCGGGGAGGCAACTACGGCAGCATGCGATGATCGACTGCCACAGCTTTCCCGACCACAGAGAAAATTCCGTTTGAAGCGTCGCAAAGGGACAGCGCTCTCGTGCCCTTTGCGTTTGAAGCAATGCCTTGCCCGGCTCTTGTCTTGCGAGCTTAGATGCCCAGGCAGAGGTATTTGATTTCCAGGTAATCTTCGATGCCGTACTTGGAGCCTTCACGGCCCAGGCCCGAGGCCTTGATGCCGCCGAACGGCGCGACTTCGTTGGAGATCAACCCGGTGTTGACGCCGACCATGCCGTATTCCAGCGCTTCAGCCACACGGAACACACGACCCAGGTCGCGAGCATAGAAGTACGAGGCCAGACCGAACTCGGTGTCGTTGGACATCGCGATCACTTCGGCTTCGTCTTTGAAGCGGAACAGCGGCGCCAATGGACCGAAGGTTTCTTCCTTGGCCACAGCAGCGTTCTTCGGCACGTTGGTCAGAATGGTCGGCTCAAAGAAGTTGCCTTCCATGACCTTGCCACCCGCCAGAACGGTTGCGCCTTTGCTGATCGCGTCAGCAATGTGCTCTTGAACCTTGGCCACGGCTTTTTCGTCGATCAGCGGGCCAGTGGTGGTGCCTTCTTCCAGACCGTTGCCGATCTTGAGTTTGGCCACAGCCACTCTCAGCTTCTCGGCAAACGCGTCGTAGACCGAATCCTGAATGTACAGACGGTTGGCACAGACACAGGTCTGACCGTTGTTGCGGTATTTGGAAATGATCGCGCCTTCGACGGCCTTATCCAGGTCCGCGTCGTCGAACACGATAAACGGTGCGTTGCCGCCCAGTTCCAGGGACACTTTCTTGATGTCCTTGGCGCATTCAGCCATCAACTGGCGACCGATTTCGGTCGAGCCAGTGAAGGACAGCTTACGTACAATCGGGTTGCTGGTCAGTTCGCTGCCGATGTCGCCGGCGCTTCCGGAAACAACGCTGAACACACCTTTCGGGATGCCAGCACGTTGAGCCAGTTCAGCCAGGGCGAACGCGGAGAACGGAGTTTGCGAAGCAGGCTTGAGCACCATGGTGCAACCGGCAGCCAGCGCCGGGCCGGCTTTACGGGTGATCATCGCGGCCGGGAAGTTCCACGGGGTGATGGCAGCGGTAACGCCGATTGGCTGCTTGATCACGATCAGACGCTTGTCTGGCTGGTGGCCTGGAATCACGTCACCGTAGATGCGCTTGGCTTCTTCGGCGAACCATTCGATGAAGGATGCGGCGTAAACGATTTCGCCCTTGGCTTCGGCCAATGGCTTGCCCTGCTCGAGGGTCATCAGGCGAGCCAGGTCGTCCTGGTTTTCGATAATCAGCTCGAACCAGCGACGCAGCTTGTTCGCGCGGTCCTTGGCGGTCAGTGCACGCCAGGCCGGCAGCGCTTTATCAGCAGCTTCAATCGCACGGCGGGTTTCGGCAGCGCCCATTTTCGGCACAGTGCCCAGAATTTCGCCCGTTGCCGGGTTGTTCACTTTGATCGTCTGACCATTGTCTGCGTCGACCCACGCGCCATCGATGAAGGCTTGCTGGCGGAACAACTGGGTGTCTTTAAGCTGCATGTCGGCTTTCCTTAACAGCACCGCGGCAAGCGCGGAGCAAATTATGATTGTAGAAAGGCGCCCTATAGGCTGCCGTCAGGGAAATCATTCACTGGGCTGAAGCACATAAATAGCGCACTGATTGATACCGTGCGGTTCAGCACCCAGACAAGAGCGTTTGAAATCTCAAACGAATCCTAGGATCAAAGGGGGTAAAGGACAATAGGCTGTTCGAAAAAAAGAACGAAAACGCCGCATTTGCCTAGTTTTTCTGATCAACGTAGCAATCGCACGTTACGCTTTCAAAAAAGTCAGCCGATTCAGCAGCATGGACGACTGCTGCACATATGAGTATCATGGCGCCCGCTTGCACCAGTAGCTCAGCTGGATAGAGTACTGCCCTCCGAAGGCAGGGGTCGTGGGTTCGAATCCCGCCTGGTGCACCATACGTCGCAAATGAAAAAGCCTCAGACCGTAGGGTCTGGGGCTTTTTTGTGGGTAATGGTGAACCAATTCCGGGCAATGCCATTCCTCGGCCGGGGCCAAGCATCGCTCGAGGGCGAACCATGCTTGAAGGCATACGACTACGTCAGGGGCATTGGCGAAAGCTGGGCGCCATTCTCCGTATCACGAGCCCTGATTCGAGCCTCTAGGGCCTGCTACGCGGCCTCTAAGCCATGGTTGGGACCTTGATGATGGTGTGCTCGCTGACTCAGGTAGTTTTTTTCTGATCAATTCCGGCGCTCTATAAGACCGCGCCCCTCAAGCAGGAGGCCCTCCCAACTGAGTCAGACCACTACGATACGAACTTTCCTGCGGACAAAACAAAACCCCTACCTGCATACGCAGATAGGGGTTTCGGAATTTAATCTTGACGATGACCTACTCTCACATGGGGAAACCCCACACTACCATCGGCGATGCATCGTTTCACTGCTGAGTTCGGGATGGGATCAGGTGGTTCCAATGCTCTATGGTCGTCAAGAAATTCGGTAGCCAGGTCGTTTACCTTTCGGTTCACGCTCCAGCGAATGGGTATGCAATAGATTTGTGTGTTGCTTGCGAAT